>CADCWE010000054.1 GCA_902806325.1 uncultured Thermomicrobiales bacterium
GCGGCGTGGCCCCTCCCCAATCCCTCCCCCAACGCCGCGGGAGGGCATTCCCTTGGGCCGTGGGCACGGCTGGCGTGGTGGCGGTCCCCCTTCGGGCCGAGCGGGGAAGCACGCGGCCCATGATCGCGCAGCGGCGGCGGCCGAACGTTGGCGAAAGGTTAGGGCATCGGCCGCAGCAAGGTTTGGGCCACGAGACCCGATCGCGAAACGGAGAGGTCTCGGCGGGTCCGTCAAGAGGATAGGATGACGCCCGCTGATCGGCAATCATCGGGGGGCGCACATGGACCACGGTTTCGACGGACTCGGCGTGCACCTCGGCAACCTGGCACGGCTCTCCGATGCGGAGACGCGCTCCATCAGCCCGGAGAACTTCGGCGGCGCCAAGGGCGGCGGCGGGATAGCGACCGAGGGCACGGGGGCGGTGCCGGCGCGCGAACTCGGCCGGGGGTGGAAGGTCTCCCCCAGCATCACCATCGACGGCGGGGCGACGGCGACCCTGGCCGAGATCGACGGGCCGGGGGCGATCCAGCACCTGTGGTGCACCGTCCACCCCCAGCACTGGCGGAGCCTTGTCTTGCGCTGCTTCTGGGACGGGGAGGAGACGCCGAGCGTCGAGGCCCCGCTCGGCGACCTGTTCTGCAGCGGCTGGAACCAGCGCTGCAACGTCGCGTCGTTGCCGGTCGCGGTCAACCCGGCCGGCGGCTTCAACTGGTATTGGGAGCTGCCGTTCCGCCGCTCGGCCCGGATCGAGCTCGAGAACCTGTCCCCGGACCCGGTCCGCGGCTTCTACTACCAGATCACCTACGCCCTGACCCGGGTGCCCGAGGACCGGGCGTACTTCCACGCCCAATGGCGCCGTTCCAATCCGCTGCCGGCCGGGGAGGTGCATACCCTGCTGGACGGCGTCCGCGGCCGGGGTCACTACGTCGGCACCTACCTGGCCTGGCAGGTCAACCACAACGGCTGGTGGGGCGAGGGCGAGATCAAGTTCTTCCTGGATGGCGACGCCGACTGGCCGACCATCTGCGGCACCGGCACCGAGGACTACTTTGGCGGGGCCTGGAACTTCGAGCACCCGAAGGGCGAATACGGCGTCTACTCCACCCCATACCTGGGGCTGCCGCAGGTCATCAAACCGGACGGCCTCTACGCCGCCAACCAGCGCTTCGGCATGTACCGCTGGCACGTTCCGGACCCGATCCGCTTCAAGGACGAGCTGCGGGTGACGATCCAGGCCCTCGGCTGGCGGACCCCGTTGGAGGGCCAGGCCCGCTACCACCCCCGCCAGGACGACATCGCCTCGACCGCGTTCTGGTACCAGACCGAGCCGCACGCGCCGTTCCCGCCGCTGCCGGACGCGAACGGGCTGGAGGTGGTGTAGGCGGCCAGGCGGAGGGCGACGGCGACGGCACGGTTCGCATCCGGGGCGACGCCGCACTCGGGCATCGCGTGTTGGGCCGCCGACCGGCGGCGAGCCCGGGCCGCGACCGCGGCGGGGCTCTTCGCCCGCCTGATCGGCTGGCCCGTCCCGCTTGCCCGATCGCGCGGCGCCGCCGGCCGATCGCGGACGGGCGGAGCGTCGCCCGCCCCGGCGCGTCGCCCCGGTCGCCCTCCGCGGGCGACCGGGGCGCGGATGGCGGCGCCATCCGGGCATCACGCGGGCTTGACAGCGCCTTAACCCGGCGGGATGCTGGCATGGAGTACGGTGCCCGGCGGCGCGGGGCGAGGCGGCGCGGTCCGCATTCGGCCGGCGCGGTCTAGTTCAGCGGGAGGAGACGGCGATGACCCCCGAACGGCGAAATCTGACGCGGCGCGGATTGGTGCAGGGGATGGGCGCGGCCGGGTTGGCCGCCGCGGCCGGGTTGCGGGTCGGTCCGCGTCCGGCCGGCGCGAGGAGCCGGTTCGCGGCGCCGATGCTCCAGGGCGGGCTCTCCGGCGAGATCACGATCGGCTACGCCGACGAGCTTGGCGTGAAGCCGCCCTACGTCGAGCAAGCGGCCGAGGCGGTGCGGGGCGCCAACCCGGACGCAACGATCACCATCGATCTGCAGAAGATCTCCGGCGGCGACTACACGACCCAGCTCTTGCTGGCCCTCGACTCCGGCGAAGGCCCGGACGTGATCCACATCGGCGGCGACCGGATCGGCGAGCTGGCCGACGCCGGCTACATCGCCCCGCTCGACGATTTCCTGGCCGAGTGGGAGGACTGGGAGACGGAGTACCCCCAATCGGTGCGCGACGGCGTGACCTACGACGGCAGCGTCTGGGCCGTCCCCTACGGCCTCGACACCCGCTTCCTCTACGCCCGGCGCGACATCCTGGACCAGGCCGGTCTCGGCGCCGATTGGCAGCCGGCCAACCTGGAAGGGATCCTGGAAGCGGCCAAGGCGGTCAAGGAAAACGTGCCGAACGTGCTGCCCTACGGGTTGTACGCGGGCCAGTCCGGGGAAGGCGGCACGGCGGCCCACGGCTTCCTGCCGATCATGCTCGCCCACGGCGGCCAGATCAAGGACGCCGAGGGCAAATGGATCGGCTCCGGTCCGACGATCGAGCAAACCCTGGCCTACTACGAGCGGGCCTGGCGCACCGACGCCGTGGTGCCGACCGAGATCCTGACCACCGCCAAGCCGTGGACCGCGATGCGGGAGAAGATCGGCACCGGAGAGTTGGCGCTGCTCTTCGAGGGCGGCTGGGTCTACGGCGGCTACGCGGCCAAGGCCGCCGAGGGCGCGTTCGATCTGGAGGCCATCGCCTACCTGCTCCACCCGACGGTCGACGCCGGTCCGAGCTTCACCATCGGCGGCCCCGGCACCGTCTGGTACATCAACGAGGCGAGCGAGAACAAGGAACTCGCCTGGGAGTTCATCAAGGCCTTCAACACGGCCGAGATCGTGGCGGCGCTGAACCTCGAAGACCCGCACCCGGTCGCCCGCGCGGACGCCGCCGCCCTGCCGGAGTTCCAGGAAAACCAGTACCTGGTGGATGCGACGGCGTCCCTGGAGCAGGCCGTCTTCCTGCCCCCGGACCCGAACCTGGCCAAGGTTATCGCGGTGATCCAGGACGCCACCGGCTCCGTCGCCGCCGGCGACGCCACGCCGGAGGACGCCGCCGCGCGCTACCGCGAGGACCTGATCCGCGCCGTCGGCGAGGAGAACGTGGCGGCGGGGTAGGCGGAAGCGGCTCCCTCCCCAAGCGTCGGGGGAGGGGCTTTCGTGAACGCATTGTGCAAGATCGCGCCCTTGCGGCTCCCCCCTTTCCCCCAACCTTGAGGGAAAGGGGGGTGGGGGGATAGGGGGCAAACCCCGTGGCAACACTCGCCCAGCCCGTCCCGCCGCCGCCCGTGATCCGTCGCCGGTGGAGCGCCTGGCGGCGGAACCGGGCCTACGTCGTCGGGTTGACGCCGGCGGCGATCCTGCTCGCGCTCTGGTTCGTCGGTCCGGCCCTGTGGGGCTTCTACGCCAGCTTCACCAACCGGGCGCTGACCGGGCGCAACGCCCGGTTTCCGGAATGGGTCGGCCTGGAAAACTACCGGCGCTTGTTCGACGACCCGGACCTGGCGACGGTCTTCCTCAACTCGCTGGTCTTCGTCGTCGGGTCGGCGATGCTCGGCCAGTTCGTGCTTGGGTTGGCGCTGGCGCTGTTGCTGGACCACGCCGAGGCGCGGGGCTACCGGCTGACGCCGCTGGTCTACGGCGCGGTGCTGCTGGCCTGGGTCAACCCGACCGTGATCGCCGGGTTCCAATGGGTGGCGATGTTCGACTTCTACTACGGGTCGCTGAACCAGGTGCTGACCTTCGTCGGCTTGCCGCGGGTCAACTGGCTCGGCGAGGCGCCGATGCTCTCCGTGATCGTGGTCAACGTCTGGCGCGGCACCGCCTTCGCGATGCTGATCTTCCTCGGCGCCCTGCGCACCATCCCGACCCAGATCTACGAGGCGGCGCGGGTGGATGGCGCCGGCGCCGGGCGCCGCTTCTGGGACCACACGCTGCCGAACCTGCGCCACATCGCGGTGCTGGTCCTGCTCTCGGTCACGATGTCGACCTTCGGCACCTTCGTCCTGATCCAAACCCTGACCAACGGCGGCCCCGGCAACCAAACCCAGGTCATCGCCCTCTACGCCTACGAGACCGCGTTCCGGGGCTACGAGATCGGCTACGGCTCGACCATCGCGGTCGTGATGCTGGCGATCAACGTCGCCTTCGCGACCGTGTATCTGCGGGTGTCGCGGCCGAAGGTTTGACGGGTGAGGACTGAGGACTGAGAAGGGGAGGGATGGCGATGGCGGTGCGGGCGGCGCCGGCGACGGCGGTGGACACGCGGGCGGTGCCGGCGGCGCGGACCGTGGCGCGGCGGCGGGCACGGCCCGGGGTCGTCGAGTGGGTCTTGGTCCACCTCGCGTTCGCGATCGTCCTGGCGTTCTTCCTGGCGCCGTTCCTGTGGATGGGATTGGCGGCGTTCGACCCCCAGGCCAGCGCCTACATCCGGATCCCGGAGCGCCTGACGCTGGACAACTTCCGGGTCGTCTTCGCCGACTACGCCTTCGGCACGGCCCTGAAAAACAGCCTGATCGTCTCCACGGCGACGATGGCGCTGACGGTGTTGACCGTCTCCTTGGCCGGGTACTCCTTGTCGCGGATCGCGATCAAGCGCAAGAACTGGATCTCCTACTCCATCCTGCTCCTGCAGACGATGCCGCTCTCGGCGACGATGGTGCCGATCTACGGCCTGGCGCGGGAACTGAATCTGCGCAACTCCTACCTGGGGCTGATCCTGGTCCACACCGCGATCGAGCTGCCGTTCCTGACCTGGATGATGAAGGGGTTCTTCGACGCCGTGCCGCGCTACCTCGAAGAAGCGGCCTGGATCGACGGCCGGTCCAAGCTGCGGGCCTGGTTCGAGGTCGTGCTGCCGGTGGCCCGGCCGGGAATCGGCGTCGCCGCCGGGCTGGCGTTCCTCTCCGCCTGGGCCGAGGTGCTGATGGTGCTGATCCTGGTCAACCGCGACGAGTACCTGACCGTGCCGTTCGCCTTCTACCGCGCCGCCCGCGGCGAGGGCAGCTACCTCGAGGTCCGCTACGAACTGGTCGCGGCGATGGGCGTGCTCTACGTGCTGCCGGTGCTGGCCCTCTTCTTCGCCACCCGCAAGCTGATGGTGCGCGGGCTGATGGGGACGACGCGGGGGTTGTGAGCCGGACGACGACGGGGAGAGGACCGAGGACCGAGACGGAGGCGCGCGTCGGAGGGGTAAACGGCGTTGCGCCCTTCACGCGGCCACGGCGCGGCGATGCCCGCCCAGACACACGGGACGCGATCCCGTCTCGGTCCTCGGTCCTCAGTCCTCTCTCGACACGGAGAAACCCGATGGCCAACGTCGAGTTCGAGCGGGTGACCAAGCGCTTCGACGGCGGCGGGCGGGCGGCGGTGTCCGACCTCAGCCTCGACGTCGCCGACGGCGAGTTGCTGGTGGTGCTGGGGCCGTCGGGGTGCGGCAAGACGACGGCGCTGCGGATGCTGGCCGGGTTGGAGGAGCCGGACGCGGGCGATATCCGGATCGGTGGCGAGAGCGTGGTCGGGTGGGAACCAAAAGACCGCGACATCGCGCTGGTCTTCCAGCAGTACGCGCTCTACCCCCACCTCTCGGTCCGCGACAACATCCTCTACCCGCTCAAGGTGCAGCGGATCGGCAAGACCGACCGGATGGAGCGGGTGCGGCGGGTCGCCGATCTGCTGGGGCTGGGCGCGCTGCTCGACCGCCGCCCGGCCCAGCTCTCCGGCGGCGAGCAGCAGCGGGTGGCGCTGGGGCGGGCGATCGTGCGCCAGCCGCAGGCGTTCCTGATGGACGAGCCGCTCTCCAACCTGGACGCCAAGCTGAGGACCCAGACCCGGACCGAGATCAAGGGCTTGCAGCGCCAACTGGGGGTCACCACCTTCTTCGTCACCCACGACCAGGCCGAGGCGATGACCCTGGCCGATCGGATCGCGGTGATGAGCGCCGGCGAGCTGCAGCAGATCGGCACCCCGGACCAGGTCTACGACCACCCCGCCAACCGGTTCGTCGCCGAGTTCATCGGCAGCCCGCCGATGAACCTGCTCCCGGCCGAGCGGGTGGGCGATGCCGCGATCGTTGCCGGCGGCTGGCGGATCCCGGTGCCCGTCGGGGCGGCGAGCGGAGCATCGGTGACCGTTGGCCTGCGCCCGGAGGCGATCCGATTGGCCGAAACCCCGGCGCCGGACGCCCAACCGGCCGAGGTCTACCTGATCGAGCCCCTCGGCAGCGAAGTGATCGTCAACGTCAAGCTCGGCGACCACCTGATCCGGGTGCGAACCAAGCCGGAGGTGCGGCCGGAGCCAGGCCAGACCGTCTACCTCGCGGCCGAACCCGGCGGGGTGCGGTTATTCGACGCGGCGACGGGCGAGGCGTTGCTGGGCTAAGCGCGCAACGCAACGCAATGGGCACGGAGCGAACCCGCCGCGTGATCGTTCGGCCCCTCCGTCGTTCCCCCACCGTCGTTCTGAGCGCGGCGAGGATCTCCTGCCGCGGCAGCGTGCGACGACCAAGGAGCGTCGCCTGCGGCCGAGAGATCCTTCGCTTCGCTCGGGACGACCCCATACGAAGGGTGCGGGAGCCGACGTGGGGCGAAGCGCATGCGGCGGAGTTTCGCGTCCCACCGCGCGGCGAGATAGGGGATCCCCGTGAGCGAACCCGACGTGGTGCTCGAAGGCCGGTTCAATCCAGACCAGGAGCGCGTCTACGCGCACGTTCCGTTCGCGGTGCCGCCGGGGATCCGGCAGCTCGAGGTCCGGTACGACTACTCGGACCGGATCCCGTCCGATCCGGGACTGCGCGGCGGCAACACCCTGGACCTGGGTTTGTTCGACGAGCGCGGCACGGCGGGGAGCGGACCCGGCTTCCGGGGCTGGAGCGGCAGCGCGGCGCGGGAGATCGTCGTCGGCGAGGCGTGGGCGACGCCCCCTTACCGCCCGGGGCCAATTGGCGCCGGCGACTGGCACGCGCTGCTCGGGCCGTACAAGGTCGGGCCGCGGGGACTGGAGTACCGGGTCGAGATCCGGTTCGACCCGGCCCGCACCGGCCGGCCCCGGCCGCCGGAGCCGCGCCCGCCGACCCGGCCGGATTTGCCACCGGCCCGGCCCGGCTGGGTGCGGGCGGATCTCCACAGCCACAGCCGCTACTCGGACGGCGACGCCTGGCCCGGCGAGTTGTTGGTCGCCGCCGCCGGGGCCGGGTTGGACGTGCTGGGGATCACCGACCACAACGCGGCGGTGCCGCCGGAGACGCCGACCGGCGCGGCGTGGTCGTCGCTGGTGATGCCGCTCTTGGTGCCCGGCGTCGAGGTGACCACCTACGGCGGCCACTGGAACGCCTGGGGCGGCGCGGGCTGGTACGACTTCCGCGAGCCGACCTCGACGGCGACCGGCGCGGCGATGCGGCGGGCGATGGCCGACGGCGCGTTCGTCGCCGTCAACCACCCGAAACCGCTCGGCCCGGAGTGGGCGTACGGGGACGCGGCGGGGTTCCTCGCGGTCGAGGTCTGGAACGGGCACTGGCCGGCGCTGAACGCGATCGCGCTGGCCTGGTGGGAGGATCGCCTGCGGCGGGGTCAGCGACCGGTCGCGATCGGCGGCAGCGACACCCATTTCCTGCACCGCCCGGGCGGCGGGCCGCTGCCCCTCGCCCGGCTCGGGGTGCCGACCACCTGGATCGAGGTTCCCGGCGGCGCGCCGACGGTGGACGGCGTCTTGGCGGGGCTGCGGGCGGGGCGCTGCTTCGTCTCGGCCGGGCCTTCGGGGCCGCAGCTCTACGCGGACGGGGTGGCGGAGGCCGGCGGGGTGCGGTTGCGCGTCGTCGACGCGGCGGGCGCGGCGCTGACGGTCCACGACCAGCGGCGGTGCGTGTTCGCGGCGGCGGTGCCCGATCCCGATTGGGCGGTGGCGGTGCCGTTCCCGGACGGGGCAATCTATCTCCGTGCCCAGGTGGCCGACCCGTACGGCACGCTCCTCGCGCTGACCAACCCGGTCTGGCGCGCCGCCGGCGGCGGCGCGTGACGCAACCCGGACACAACGATCCACGACACTGGGTTTTGGGCGGCCCTGCAACGGCCGGTGGCCGGCGCATCCCCTACACTGGTGGCCGAGCGGCGAACCGAGACCGAGAACGGAGAATCCGATGGCGTGGCGACAACGACGAACGCGGCGATGGGTGCTCGGCGCGATCCCGGCGGCGGTGGTCGGGGTGGCGGCGATCGGGCCGCGCCCGGCGGTGCCGGCACTGGCCCAGGACTCCAGCGCCGACGCGACCGCGCTCCTCAACGACGCGGCGGTGGCGATGGCGAAGGTGAAGAGCTTCCACTTCGCCCTGACCACGGTCGAAGGCAAGACCGAGATTCTGGACGGGCTGGAGGTGAAGGGGATCGAAGGCGACGTGGTGCGGCCGGACCGCTTTCGGGCCGCGATCCAGGCCTCGCTGATGGTGGCGACGCTGGAGGTCAAGGTGGTCGGGATCGGCTCCCGGCTCTGGGTCACCGACCCGCGCCAGGCCGACGAAACCTACATCGCCCTCGAAGCCGACACCGGGGTCGAAGAACTGCTCAACCCGGACCGGTTGCTCCTGGAGGCGGTCGCGGTGATCGAGGAAGCCGAGATCACCGGCACCGAGGACATCGACGGCGTCGAAACGACCAAGATCGAGGGCGTGGTCGACATCCGCAACGCGCTCGAGCGCGCCGCCAACGGCACCCCCGTGCCGGAACTGGACCGCGACGACGAAAACGGCGCCGGCCTGCTCCCGGACGGCGAACTCCTGATCGCGGTCTGGGTAGACGAGAACAGCCTGGTCCGCCGCCTGGCCCTCGGCGGCCCGTTGACCCCCGCCGAAGACCCGAACGTGATCCGCCAACTCGACCTCTCGGCCTACGACGAGCCGGTGGAAATCGCGGTGCCGGCGACGGCGTAGGCAACCGGGGGACCGGCGATCTCCGGGGCGTATGGCATGCCATGCGGTCCAACCGATCACCCAGGCCCCGGTCGACGCGGCGCGGTAGCCGGCGGTCGCATTCGGCAACGCGTGGCTCGTGGACCAGGACGCGGGGGGGGCGGGGCCTGGCCGGCGGGCCCCGCCGGGGTCGTCTCTCGGCCCACGACGACCGTCCGCGCGGCGGCCTCGTCGGCGAGCGGGACGGACCGCGCGACGGTGTCCAGCGGGTCGGGCCGCTCGGCGGGGGACTGGGGGCCGGGATAGCGGGGCGACGT
>CADCWE010000055.1:0-834 GCA_902806325.1 uncultured Thermomicrobiales bacterium
GTTTCCGATCGGCGCCTTGCCGGCCGGCGGGGCGGAGATCCCGACCTTTCTCTCCTACTCGCTCGAGAAACGCCTGACCAAGCACCCCGAGGAGTTCGGCAAGGGCGCGATCGAGGGCGTGGCGGGGCCGGAAGCGGCCAACAACGCTTCGGCGGCCGGCGTGCTGGTGCCGCTGTTGACCCTCGGCCTGCCGACCTCGGCCACGGCTGCGATCCTGCTGGTCGCGTTCCAACGCTTCGAGCTGCAACCGGGCCCGCAGCTGTTCGACAACAACCCCGATCTGGTTTGGGGCCTGATCGCCAGCCTCTACATTGGCAACGTTATGCTGCTGATCTTGAATCTGCCGCTGGCCGGTCTCTGGGTGCGGTTGCTAGCGATCCCGCGTCCGCTCCTCTACGCCGGGATCCTGGTCTTCGCCGGGCTGGGGACGTACAGCCTGAGCCGTTCGACGGTCGATCTGGTGGTCCTCTACGTCCTCGGCGCGCTCGGGTACGTGATGCGCCGGTTCGACATCCCGGTCGCGCCGGCCGTGGTTGGGATGATCTTGGGACCGGAGGCGGAGATCCATTTCCGGCGCGCGCTGCAGCGGACCCAAGGTGACTACGGCACCTTCTTCGAGCGTCCGTTGTCGCTCGCGATCCTGATCGTGGCCGGGTTGGCGCTGGTGGCGCCGGTGGCGATCCGGGCCTGGCGTGGAAGAAGCAACTAACGCCGAAGCCGGTTTCGGGTGCGGTCAATCGTCGAGCAATCGATGGTATTCCTCGGTTGTCAATCCAAGCTGACGGATTAATTTGGTGAGAAGCCCCCTGCCGATGGGTCGACTGCCATGGTCGG
>CADCWE010000055.1:844-9244 GCA_902806325.1 uncultured Thermomicrobiales bacterium
TTTTTCCGTTGGAGTTCTGAAAGGTACTGTGGCTACCGTCGCGACGGCGCCA
This sequence comes from uncultured Thermomicrobiales bacterium, assembly GCA_902806325.1. Taxonomy (GTDB): domain Bacteria; phylum Chloroflexota; class Chloroflexia; order Thermomicrobiales; family UBA6265; genus CADCWE01. Next base: position 897 of record CADCWE010000055.1, read on the forward strand.
AACGTACCCAGATGCTTCGGCGACACGAGCGAGCTTACGGTACGAGGCGAGACGCGGTGCGGTCACGCAATGGCCTTGACGTGCCACCGCTCGACGAAGTCCGTCAGTTCACCTGCCGCTGGTTCGGCCACTTTCAGGTAGCCGGTGATAGCTTCCCACAAGTTGGCACGCAGGGTCGGCATATCGGGGGCTTCGGTGAAGCAGCCGGGTAGTTCCGCCACTTCTCCGACCAGCCAGCCGCTGTCGGGGTCGCGCTCGACCATAACCGTGAACTCGCGCACCATCAACGGTCTCCCTTCTTCGCGTCGATGCCGTGGTGATCTTGCATTGCGGCGGAATCGGCTTCCAATCCGTCCAAGAGCGTCGTGTCCAAGAGGGCCAACTCGTGCTGATAGTCTGACCACGCTTCTGGGTCGGAGCGAATGCGTTCGAAATCTTTGGCCATCTGGTCGAAGAATCGCCGTTGCTCGTCGTCTTCGATCAACCGATCGATGACCTGATCGATCGCTTTACCCTCATCGCGTGCCAACCGTTGCAGCTTGGTGTGGGTCTCCAGCGGGAGCAGGATGGTCGTCGAGGCCGTCATGGCGTTCTCCATCAGTGATTCTACTTTCCCCTGATTGTAACAACGTCCCAGCCCCCGAAGGTGCGGGCAAAAAGGATTCACCTCGCCAACCCGAGTCGCGGTAGTCGTCACGGTTGGTCCGATAGTTGCGCCACCGCAATCGAGCGGACGACTTTGGTCTCTCGATCAGCTTCTCGACAATGGGGATTCAATGGCCCAAACCCACGAGACGGCGGCCGGCAACGCCACGGTCGCCAACCAGCAGCACGGCGTCGTCGTCGGGATCGACGTCGGCGGCACCAAGACGGCACTGATGGCGACCGACGTCGCGACCGGGAAGGACCTGGCGACCGAGGAGGCGCCGACCGAAACCGACGCCGGACCGGAGGCGATGATCGAGGGGATGGTCGAACGGATCGGGGCGCTCCTCGGCGAGGCGGGCCGGACCATGGACGACCTGCGGGCGGTCGGGGTGGCGATTCCGGGGCTGGTGGCGCTCGACACCGGGCGGGTGATCGCGGCCGGGAATCTGGCGGGGTGGTTCGACATCCCGCTGCGCGACATCCTCAACCGCAAGCTGGGCGTGCCGGTCTTCGTGGACCAGGACGCCAAGGTGGCGGCGCTGGGCGAGAAATGGCGCGGCGGGGCGCGGGAGATCAACAACTTCGTCTTCCTCGCCCTCGGCACCGGGATCGGGGCCGGGGTGGTGATCAACGGGCGGTTGCACCGCGGCTTCCACAACGGCTCGGGCGAGATCGGCAACTTCGTCATGGGGCGCGAGTTCCTGGGTCAGGACCGGGGCCAGCACGGCAACCTGGAGATGCTGGCCGGCGGGCGGGCGATCCGCGCCGAAGCCAAGGAGCGACGCGGCGAGGATTTGAGCGCCGCTCAGGCGCTCAAGGAGGCCGACGGGGACGAGCGGTTGGAGGACGTGGCGGAGCGCGTCGCGGACTACGTGGCGATGGCGGTGGTGAACATCACGGCGCTGCTCGACCCGGAGGCGATCGTCTTCGGCGGCGGCACCTCCGCCGCCGGCGAGGATCTGCTCGACCCGGTGCGGGAGCGGGTGGAACGGGAACTCGGCACGCGGCCGATCCTGATGCGCTCCGTGCTCGGCACCGAAGCCCAGCTGCACGGTGCCGTCTTCGGGGCGTTGTGGCAACTCGACCCGGACCTGGCGCTACGCGAGGAGTTGCGCTAATGACCGAGGGCCGAGGACCGGGACGGGGAGTCCGATGAGCGAACAGCGGCGTCCGGTCAAGCCATCGCACGCGGCGGATCTGCCGGTGGAGCGGCGGCGGCCGCGGGTGTTGTTTGGGCGGGCGCTCTTGCGACGCTGTCCCCATTGCGGGGCCAAGGGAATCTTCACGAATTGGATGGCGCTGCAGGAGCGGTGTCCGCGCTGCGGTCTGCAATTCGAGCGGGAAGAAGGCTATTTCCTGGGCGCCTACGCGATCAACCTGATCGTGGCGGAGTTCCTCGGTTTTGGGATCGTGGTCCTGCTGCTGATCCGCGGCGACCTCTCGGTGCTCCAGATGCAGATCCTGGCCGTCGTGCTGGCGGTCGGGTTGCCGTTTCTGTTCTTCCCGTACTCGCGGACCCTCTGGATGGCGATCGACCTGATCGTCCATCCGCCTCGCGGCGACCGCCGACCGAACGCTCGCTGAGCCCCCCGGTTTCCGTTGGCATACGATGTCGTCCGGCGCGGGCGGCGGACGGCGGGAGGGGCGCGGTGAGCGACGGGGTCGGATTCGAGGCGATGATCGACCGGGCGTTGGCGGACGTGCGCGGGGCACTGGTCGCGATCCCGGACGGCACGGCGGAGCGGTTGGTGGCGGAGATCCTGGCGGCACGCCGGATCGCCTGCTACGCGATCGGCCGCGAGGGGCTGATGATCCGCGCCTTTTGCATGCGCCTGATGCACCTGGGCTTCGACGCCCACGTCGTCGGCGACATGACCACGCCGCCGGTCGGTGCCGGCGATCTCCTGATTGTTTCCTGTGGCACCGGGTTTTACTCGATGGGTCTGGCGCTGATCGAGACGACCAAGGCGTTGGGCGCCAAGGTGCTGACGCTGACCGCGCAACCGGACGGGGCGATGCCCCGGGCGGCGGACGTGGTGCTGGTGTTGCCGGCCCAAACGATGGCCACCGACCAGGGCGACTCGGCGGCGACCAGCCTGCTGCCGATGGGGAGCCTGTTCGAGATCGCGGAGCTGGTCTTCTTCGATCTGGCCTCGATCCTGCTGCGGGATCGGACCGGGCAGAGCGCGGGCGAGATGCGGGACCGACACACGAATCTGGAGTGACCCCGTGGCGAGGAGTCGCCGTTTGGGCAGCACCCCGGAACGGCCAGGCCATGCCGAGCGAACGGGGGCACCGCGCTCGGCGCCAATGGCCGCGCGGCGCTAACGCGGTTTGCAGGAGAGATGACCGGTTCGTGCTCAGTCTCAGAGAGGCTTCGTCGGCATAGCCCGGCACTTCAGTGCCGGGGCCGCGGTTGCACACCGCGCTAGTCGGCGGCCGGGGGCGTGCGCCACTGCATCGTGTAGAGGTCGCGGTAGTAGCCGCCCCGGGCGATCAGGTCGTCGTGGGTTCCCTGCTCGACGATCCGGCCGTCGTGCATCACGACCACCTTGTCCGCCTCGCGGATCGTCGAAAGACGGTGGGCGATCACGAACGAGGTGCGGTCGCGGAGCAGGCGGCGGAGGGCCTGCTGGATCAGGCGCTCGGTCTGGGTGTCGACGCTGCTGGTCGCTTCGTCGAGGATCAGGATCCGAGGATCGGTCAGCAGGGCGCGGGCGAACGAGACCAGTTGGCGCTGGCCGACCGACAGGCTGACGCCGCGCTCGCCGATCGCGGTCTCGTAGCCCTCGGGCAAGGCACGGATGAACTCGTGGGCGCCGACCTCTTGGGCGGCCTGTTCGACCTCCTTCAGGGTCGCGTCCTGGCGGGCGTAGGCGATGTTGTCGCGCACCGTGCCGCCGAACAGAAAGGTGTCCTGGAGCACGACCCCGAGCTGGGCGCGGAGGGAGCGCTGCGTCACGTCCCGCACGTCGTGGCCGTCGATCGAGACGCCGCCGGACCAAACGTCGGCGAAGCGCGCCAGCAGGTTGATCATGCTCGTTTTGCCGGCGCCGGTCTCGCCGACGAAGGCGACGGTCTCGCCCGGTTCGACCTCCAGATCGATGCCGTGCAGGATCTCCGTCTCGCCGTAGCCGAAGCGGACCCGGTCGTACCGGACGCGGCCGACGATCGGGGGCAGGTCCACGGCGTCCGGTTTGTCGCGCACCTCCGGTTCCACGTCCAGAACCTCAAAGATCCGTTCACCGGCGGCCATCGCCGCTTGGAGCACGTTGTACTGCTGGCTGAGGTCCCGGATCGGCTCGAAGAAGCGGTCGATCAGGGCGATGAACAGCACCAACTCGCCGACGGTCATCGTCCGGTTGAGGACCAGCCGGCCGCCGACGTAGACGCCGGTCGCGGTGGCGACGGCGCCGACCAGGGAGACGATCGGGAAGAGCAGCGACGAAAGGCGGGCGGCATTGACGGCGGCGTCCAGGTTGTCCTGGTTCAGGCCGCGGAAGCGCCGGATGTTGACCGGTTCGCGGGTGAAGGCCTGGGCGACGCGGACCCCGGCGATGCTTTCGGCGAGGTCGCCGTTGACGATCGCGATCGTGCGCCGCGTGGCGCGGTAGGTCTCGATGATGCGGGTCCGCCAGGCCCGCATGATGGCGACCATCACCGGCAGGGCGAGGAACGAAAGCAGGGCGAGTTGCCAGTCCGTCCACAGCATCACCCCGATGATGCCGACCAGGATCAGCACGTTGCTGAAGACGCCGGTGATCCCCTCGCCGAAGAACTCGTTGATCACGCCGACGTCGTTTTGGATCCGGCTCATGATCGAGCCGACGCCGCGGCGGTCGATGTAGCCGACGCTGAGGGTCTGCAGGTGGCGGAACATCCGGTTCCGGAGGTCGAACACCACCCGGTTGCCGAGCCACGAGATCAGGTAGAACGCGCCCCAGGTCGCCCCGAAGCGGGCGATCAGCGTGACCAGGAACGCGATGGCGAGGACGTTGAGCGTTCGCAGCGAGCCGTCGCCGGCGACTTCGTCGACGCCGAGGCTGAACAGTTTCGCCAGCCCGAGGTCGCAGGCCGTGCCGACCGCGATCAGGAGCAACGTCGCCAGCGCCCGGCGCCGGTACGGCACCACGAAGGCGAACAAGCGGCGGACGATCCTTGGCTCGTAGGCCTTGCCGAGCAGGTCGTCCGGATCGACGTTGGGCATCATGGCGGCGCGACTCCCGCGACCGCCGCGACGCCGGGTTTGGCGTCGACGGGGAGGAACGCCGGTTCCTGGTCGTCGCGCCGTTGGAGATCGTACAGCTCGCGGTAGAACCCGGCGCGCCGGATCAACTCGGGGTGGGTGCCGCGCTCGACGATCCGGCCGTCCTGGAGAACGAGGATCTGGTCGGCGTCCTCGACCGTGGTCAGGCGTTGGGCGATCACGAACGAGGTCCGGCCGTGCATCGCCGCCCGCAGCGCTTCGCGGATCGCGTGCTCGGTCTCGGTGTCGACGCTGGCGGTGGCGTCGTCGAGGAGCAGGATTTTGGGATCCTGGAGGAGGGCGCGGGCGATCGCCAGGCGCTGCTTCTGGCCGCCGGAGAGGGTGACGCCGCGCTCGCCGACCTCGGTCTCGTAGCCCTCCGGCATCGCCGAGATGAACCCGTGGGCCTGGGCGGCCGTGGCCGCGGCGACGATCTCGTCCATGGTCGCGTCCGGGCGACCGTAGGCGATGTTCTCGCGCACGGTGACCGAGAAGAGGAAACTCTCCTGGAGCGCGGTGCCGATCTGGGAGCGCAGCGAGTCCAGGGTCAGCTCCCGGGCGTCGTGGCCGTCGATCTCGACCCGACCGGCCGTCGGGTCGTAGAAGCGGGGGATCAGGCCGACCAGCGCGCTCTTGCCGGAGCCGGTCGGGCCGACCAGGGCGGTGACCGTGCCGGGGCGGGCGACGAAGGAGATCCCCGTCAGCGCGTCCCGCGCCGCGCCCGCGAAGGCGAAGGAGACGTCCGCGAACCGGACCTCGCCGCGCATCGGGCGCAACGCCACGGCGTCCGGGCGCTCGGCGATGGTCGGTTCGGTGTCGAGGGTCTCGAAGATCCGCTCGGCGGAGGCGACCGCGCGGGCGATCCGGTTGATCACGAAGCCGAGCCAGCGGACCGGCTCGTTGAGCAGGATCATGTAGCGGTTGAACGCGACCAGGGTGCCGATGGAGAGCGACCCGGTCAGCACCCGGTAGCCGCCCAACCAGAGCACCGCCGCCAGCCCGGCGCCGGAGAGCAGCAGCGTCAACGGGTAGGAGAACGACCACCGCCGGGCCGTGCGCAGGTTGGCCTCGAACAGCTCCTCCAGTTCGGTCTCGAAGCGCTCGCTTTCGCCGCGCTCCTGGGCGAAGGCGCGCACCACCCGGTTCCCGGCCACGTTCTCTTGGAGCGCCGAGGTCATCACGCCGAACTGCTGCTGGACCTGGAAGAACATCGGCCGCATCGCGACGCCGAACCGGACCGCGAACCAGATCAGGAACGGCAACGGCGCCAGCGCGACCGCCGCCAGCACCGCGTCGGTGCGGATCAGGATGATCGTGATCGCGACGAAGGTGCCGGCGGCGAGGACCAGCGGGCGCATCGCCATCACCAGCATCGCCCGGATGTTGTTGATGTCGTCGGTGGCGCGGGTCATCAATTGGCCGGTCTGCGACCGGTCGTAGAACGAGAACGGCAGCCCTTGGAGATGGACGTAAAGCGCGTTCCGGAGGTCGAAGCCGACCCGCTCGGCGACGGTCTGGACCAGGTACGAGCGGAGAAACGTGAATCCGCCTTGGAGCACGGTCAGCCCGACGATCAACAAGGCGGCGTTGAGCAGGAAGCCGCGGTCGCCGCCGACGACCCCGTCGTCGATCGCCCGCGCCAGCACCAGCGGGATCACCAACTGGAGGCCGAGACCGGCAAACAGCGCGACGTAGAGGACGACGACCGGCCGCCAGTACGGTTTGAGGTAGCCGAAGACGCGGAACGCGAGCTTCAATCGCCCCTCCTGGGGATCGGCGTCAGACCGGGACCACCAGGTTCTTCAGCACGTCGCCGGAGAGCGACGCCTCCATCGCGCGGGCGAACTGGTCGAGCGGGTAGCTGTCGGCGAGCAGCGGCGCCACGTCGACGGAGCCGTCGGCGAGCGCTTGGATCGTCTTCGGGTAGCAGAAGGGGCCGAGGTGACTGCCGTGGATATTCAGTTCCTTGGTGTCGCCGATGATGGTCCAGTTAACCGTGGCCGGTTCGTTGAAGACGCTGAACTCGACGAAGGTGCCGAGCTTGCGGATCATCTGCAAACCCTGGACCACCCCGGCCGGGTTGCCGCTGGCCTCGACGTAGACGTCGCAGCCGTAGCCGTCGGTCAAGGCGCGGACGCGGTCGACGGCGTCGCCCTTGGTGACGTCGATCGTTTCGTCGGCGCCGAACTTGGTCGCGAGTTCGAGCCGGTACGGCTTGGTGTCGAGCGCGATCAAGCGGCCGGTGCCGCCGAGTTGGAGCTTGGCGACCTGGAGCATGCAGAGGCCGATGTTGCCGACGCCGCAGATCACGACCGTGTCGCCGGGTTGGATCTCGCCGCGGTCGACCGCGTGCCAGGCGCAGGCCAGGGGTTCGATGTAGGCGGCCTGGCCGTCGGAGAGGGAATCCGGCACCTTGTGGACCAGCGCCTTGGCGGGGAACAGGTTGTATCTGGCCATGCCGCCGTTGAGGTGGCGCTTGAACCCGAAGATGTTGTGGACCTGGCACATCCAGTACTGATTCCGGCGGCAGAACCGGCACTCGCCGCAGGGCACGATCTGCTCCGCGACCACCCGGTCGCCGACGGCGACGCCGTGCGCTTCGCCGGCCCCATCGCCGAGCGAGACGACGCGCCCGGCGTACTCGTGGCCGGCGACGCACGGCCCCTCGACGTAGCCCGATCGGCCGTCCTTGCCCCAGAACAGCTCGCCGCCGAGGAAGCACTTCATGTCCGAGGCGCAGATGCCGACCGCGCCGACCTCGATCAGCAGCTCGCCCGGCCCGGGTTCGGGCACCGGGATCTCCTCGACCCGGTAATCGCGCGGCCCGTGGGTCATCACCGCCGTCATCGTCGCCGCGACCATCGTCTCGCCTCCCCAATTCGTTCCGGGCGCCCGCGCGACCGGCATCACCCCATTGCGATAAGGTTAACAAGGATAGCCGAGGCGGTGCGGTCGAGGAGGGCGAAGGTCACCCCCGCCAGCGGGACGGTGCTAGGATGGTCGGGTTGGGGAACGGGGCCGGGTGGGCCGAACGGGAGCCGCGAAGCGATGGTCGCCACCAAGTTGGTCACAATCGAAGACGTGGCGCGGATACCGGACGACGACTACCGGTACGCGCTGGTGCAAGGGGTGTTGTATCGGATGCCGCCGCCGATGCCGAAACACGGCTCGACCGTCACCAATGTCGTGCTGGAGGTCGGGGGCGCCGTGCGGGAAGGAGGGCTGGGACGGGTCTACGCGGAGAGCGGGTATGCCCTCGCGCGGAACCCCGACACGCTCCTCGGACCCGACGTCTCGTTCGTGCGGACCGACCGATTGTCGCCGGAAGACGAGGAGCGGTATCCCGACATGGCGCCGGATCTGGCTATCGAGGTCCGATCCCCGTCGGAGTGGGGGCCGTCGATGGCCGAAAAGGTCTCGGCCTATCTCGATGCCGGGTCGAGGATGGTCTGGT
>CADCWE010000056.1 GCA_902806325.1 uncultured Thermomicrobiales bacterium
TCGTCTCTCGGCCCACGACGACCGTCCGCGCGGCGGCCTCGTCGGCGAGCGGGACGGACCGCGCGACGGTGTCCAGCGGGTCGGGCCGCTCGGCGGGGGACTGGGGGCCGGGATAGCGGGGCGACGTGCCACGGGCCGGATCGGCCCGTCGGCCCACGACGGGCGGCGTGGTGGCGTCAATGCGCCTCCGTGTGCCCCGGCAGCTCCTCGCCCAACGCGTCGACCAGCAGGTCCAACTCCTCCGCCGTGTTGTATCCCTGGACCGAGACCCGGACCATCGCTTGGTCGTCGTGGCGGGTGAGGGGGACCTCGATCCGGTGCCGGTCGTAGAGGCGGCGCTGGAGGGCCACGGCCTCGTCTCCCGGCGGCACCGGCAGCGGGGCGACCACCATCTGGGCGTACCATCCGGGGCCGGCGGGTTGGACCGGCGGCAGGGCGAAGCGGGCGCAGATCCGATCCCGGACCTCCGTCGCGAGGTCGTGGCAACGCGCGCGGACGGCGGGCCAGTCGTGTTCGGCCTGGAAGGCGATCGCGTCCGGGGTGGCCAGAAAGGCGGCGATGTCGCGGGTCCCCTGCCACTGGTTGCGGCCGACGAAGCCGGGTCGCCGCGCCCAGCCCCAACTGACGACGAGGGCTTCGACCGCCGATTGGTGCTCCGGGCGGACGTAGAGGAAGGCCGACCCCTTCGGCGCGCAGAGCCACTTGTGGCAATTGCCGGCGTAGATGTCCGCCCCCAGCGCGCCCAGATCGAGCGGGATCTGGCCGGGGACGTGGGCGCCGTCGACGATCGTCAGGATGCCGGCCTCGCGGGCGCGGCGGCAAATCTCGGCCACCGGCAGGATCAGGGCGGTGACCGAGGTGATGTGGGACAGGAAGATCGCCTTCGTGCGCGGGGTGACGCGCGACCAGAACGACGCGACCAGCTCCTCGGCCGTCGTCACCGGGAGCGGGATCGGGTGGTGGACGTAGCGGGCGCCGGTCTTGGCGCAGACGTGCTCCCAGGTCAGGTTTAGCGCGCCGTACTCGTGGTCGGTGGTCAGGATCTCGTCGCCGGGACCGAGCGGGAGGGAGCGGGCGATCACGTTCAGCCCGGAGGTGGCGTTGGTGACGAAGACCAGGTCGTCCGCGTCTGCCCCGACGTAGGCCGCAACCTCGGCCCGGGCCGCGTCGAGCAGGTCGTCGGAGCGGCGACCGAGGAAGTCGACCGGTTGCCGCTCCAACTCCCGCTGCCACCACTGGTAGCGGTCGAAGACCGGTTTCGGGCAGGCGCCGTAGGACCCGTGGTTGAGGAAGACCACATCCGGGTCGAGCAAGAACTGGTCGCGCAGGGTCTCGGCGGCGGCGGTGGCGGTCATGGGGGTCCTTTGCATGATGCCAGGCTCACGCGGCGTTGCGTTCCGCGCCAATGGTCGTTGTCGTCCCGAACGACCTTAGACCGGCCGGTTTCTCCGAAACTCCACCGTCGCCAACGAGTGCGGCGGCACCTCCACCCGCCATCGCCCCGGTCCATCCGAGGCGACCGCTAGCGGCGCCGGAATGACCGCGTCCGGCCGCTCGATCGAGTTCTGCGCCGCCGGGTCGTTCGCGGCCAGCACCCGGGCGGACACGCCAGACGGCGCGCCGTCGCAGACGATCGCGACCTCGGCGCCGTCGTGGCGCGCCTGGTTGACCAGCGAGACGGCGAAGCCGTCGGCGGAGCGGGAGGCGGTGCCGGTCACGGCCGGGGTGCCGTCGGGCAGCGTCGCGCCGCCGTCCGGCTCCACCGGCAGGGCGGTGGCGCCGTGGTGGGGAGCGTGGAGCCGGAAGGCGTGGTAGGTCGGGGTTAGCCAGATCTGGTCGCCGTCGGTCATCACCGGCGCCTGAAGGACGTTGACGACCTGGGCGATGTTGGCCATCGAAAGCACGCCGCACTGGCGATGGAACCCCTCGAAGGCGAGCGCGGCGGCCAGGGCGTCGCGCAGGGTGTTGGCCTGCTCGTAGGTGACCGGGTCCCGGCAGACCACGTCGTCGGGACCCCACGGCCGCGCTTCCGGGTGCCAGACGCCCCACTCGTCGAGGGCGATCCCGATCTGGCGCTTCCCCCCGGTGGCGTCCGCGATCAGCGCCGCGGTGCGAACGACGAACGCCTCGGTGGCCCGGGCCTCGGCCAGCAGCGCGTGGTACTGGTCCTCGCCGAACCCGGTCTCCGGCCCGCCAAGGTTCCAGTAGTCGTGGATCGAGAGATGGTCGACGAGGTCGAGCCTGGCCCCGAGGGTGTCCAGCAGCTCGGCGTTCCAGGCGTCCTCGTGGCCGCAGACGACGAGTTCGGCCCTCGGGTCGACGTGGCGCAGCATCGTCGCGTAGCGGCGGTATTCGCGGGCGTAGGTGGCGGCGTCGTAGTTGCCGCCGCAGCCCCAGTTCTCGTTGCCGACGCCCCAGAGCCGGACCCCGAACGCCGCGGCCGACCCGTTGGCGGCCCGCTCCCGGGCCAGCGTCGTGTCGACCGCGGCGTTGCAGTACTCCAGCCAGTCGCACAGCTCCTGCGGCGTGCCCGAACCGACGTTGCCGGCCAGGTACGGCTCGGCGCCGAGCAGGGCGCAGAGGCGCAGGAACTCGTGGGTGCCGAGGCCGTTGTCGTCCGGCACCTGCAACCCGCAGGACATTCCCAAACGGCGCGGCCGGTCCGCCGGCGGGCCGATCCCGTCCCGCCAGTGATAGTGGTCGGCGTAGCAGCCGCCGGGCCAGCGCAGGAGCGGGGTCGGCATCGCCCGGAGCGCGTCCAGCACGTCGTCGCGGAACCCGTCCGTGTTCGGGATCGGCGAATCCGGGCCGACCCAAACGCCGTCGTAGCAGCAGCGCCCGAGGTGCTCGGCGAAGTGGCCGTAGAGGCGGGGGGAGATGGTGCCGATCGGGGCATCGGGGCGGACGATGAGGGTGGCGGTGGGCATGGCGGCCTTTGCGTGGGCGGCGGAGGATGGCCCTCTCCCCATCTGCGCTATCCCTTCGCCGTCATCCTTCGCCTCGCTCAGGATGACGGGCCGGGGGGGGAAGTGGCGCCACCCTTCCCCCGCGACCGGGGGAAGGGTGGCTGGGGGTTTGGGGGAGTCGACGCCGATGCGGCCTAGCTCCGCCCCTCCGGCGCCTCGTTCGAGATGTAGAGGCCGGCCGGGTTGAGGCTGGTGGTGGAGTAGGCGGGCCAGTGGAGGTAGGACAAGCCCTGGGCGTCCGGTTCCAGGGCTTCGCCCGTGACCCACGGCTTGATCAGCTGGATCTGCGTCTTGTGGTAGACGAAGACGCCGGGGACGTCCTCGACCAGAATCCGCTCCGCTTCCTGGAACATCGCGATCCGTTCTTCCGGGCTGCCGGTGAAGGAGCCGGCCTCCTTGGTCTTGGCGTCGAACTCGGCGTTGCCCCAGGCGTGGCGGCCGCCGTCGAACCAGACGCTGAGCATGTTGATCGGGTCCAGGAAGTCCATCCCATACGAGACGTAGCCGAACGGGATCTGAGTCGGCTTGGCGTTCAGGGCCTCCGTGAACAGGTCGGTGTCCTTGTTGGAGACCTCGACCTCGATCCCCAGGTGCTCGGTCAGCATCGCCGCCACGGCGTTGGCGACCGTCTGGTTGAGCGGGTTCTCGTTGCGCAGCCACATCTCCTGCTTTGGGAACCCTTCGCCATTTTCGAACCCGGCCTCGGCCATCAGCGACTTTGCCAGGTCCGGATCGAACGCCTGGATGTCCTTGAGGCCCTCGGCGTTGGAGGCGGGGAAGCCGGGGGCGAGCCAGGAGTAGGCCGGGAACCCGGCCGGGCCGAGGATGGAGCTGGCGATCGCGTCGCGGTCGATGGCGTGGCTGAACGCCTGGCGCACCTTCAGATCGTCGAACGGGGCGGTCTTGGTGTCGAAGAAGAGGTAGAAGGTGCGGAAGTCTTCCAGTCCCGGGTGGATCTGCTTCGCCAGCTCCGGGTCGTCCTGCATGATCTTCAGTTCGGCCGGCGACGGATCGACCATGTAGTCGATCTCGTCGTTCTCGTAGAGGGTGAAGTACGAGGTCTGGGCGGCGAGCTTGACCCGGACCTCGTTGATCGGGACCTGGAGCGTCCCCTTGTAGTCGGGGTTCTTGGTGTAGACGATCTGCTCGTCCCGCGCCCACTCGGTCAAAATGAAGGGGCCCGCCGAGACCGCCGTTTCCGGGTTGGTGTTGTAGAGCGGTCCGGTCGTCTCCAGCGCCGCCTTGGAGAGCGGGAGGGAGTAGAGCAGCTTCGTCGGCAGATAGGGCACCGGGACCACGGTCTCAAAGACGAGGGTGTGGTCGTCGGGAGCGGTCACGCCGAGTTCCTCGACCGGCACCTCCCCGTCGACGACCTCGGTCCAGTTCTTGATCTCTCCCTGGAAGAACCAGGTGAAGTCCCAGGCATGCGCCGGGTCGGCGGCGTACCGGAATGTGGCGACGTAGTCGGCGGCGGTCACCGGGTTGCCGTCGCTCCACATCAGGTTCGGGTCGAGCCGGAAGGTCCAAGTGAGGGCGTCCTCGCTGCTCGACCACTCGGTGGCGGCGCCGGGAACGATCTCGAAGTTCTTGTTCAGGCGGACCAGCGGGTCGCTGAAGAGGTCGGCGATGGCGCCGCCCCGCTCGTAGACGCTCTCGTAGAAGTCGATCACCCGGGTGTTGGTCACGTCGGCGGGGGCGCGGTAAATCTGCTGGTCCGCCGGCGCGGCGTCGGCCGGCAACTCCTGGGCGATCGCCCGGGCGAGGATGCCTGACGCGGCGCGGCGCGGCGCGGCCAGCGTCGGGGTGGTGCCGAAGCGGGCAGCGGCGACCAGCCCGGCCGCGCCGGCCGCGCCGCCGAGCAGGGCGCGCCGTTTCAAGCGGAACCCGAGCAGCCCCATCCGCTTGATCGTTTCTTCGTCGTACTCCTCGTGCCGCGGTTCGGACCGGTTCGACATCGGACACTCCTCCCGTTGCGTGGCGTCGAGCAACCGCCCTGGTGCTCCGTTGCAGAAGGGCCTAGTTTTGGCGCGGGTCCAGCGCGTCGCGCAAGCCGTCCCCGACGAAGGTGAATCCGAGCATCGCCAGCGCGATCGCCAGCGTCGGGAAGAACCCTAGGTGCCAGTAGACGCGCAACGTGGACCCGGAGTCGGCGGCGACCATCTTACCAAGACTCGGCGTCGGCTCGTTGATCCCGATCCCGAGAAAGCTCAACCCCGCCTCGGCGAAGATCGCCAGCGGGATGCTCAGGGTGACGGCGACGATCAGGGGCGCGATCGCGTTCGGCAACAGGTGGCGCAGCGCGATCCCGGTGTCGGAGACGCCGAGGCTGCGCGCCGCGGTCACGTACTCCCGCTCGCGCAGGGACAGGATCTGGGCCCGGGTCAGGCGGCAGATGCCGACCCAACTGGTGACGCCGATCACGAACACGATCAGCCAGACGTTGGCGATCGGGATCCGTTGGCCGAAGCCGACCGGGATGTTGAATCCGGCCCGGAACAAAGAGACGAGAAAGATCGCGAACAGCAGCCCCGGAAAGGCGGTCATGATCTCGACGATCCGCATCACCACGAAGTCCGTCCGGCCGCCCTTTAGCCCGGCCACCAAGCCGAGCGGGATCCCGATCAGGCAGGAAACGGCGACCGCGGCGAACGCCACCCAGAGCGAGGTCCGGACGCCGTACATCACCCGGCTCAGGTAGTCGTGGCCGATGGTGTCGGTGCCGAACCAGTGCTCCCCCGACGGGAACTGATTCGCTTCCATGAGGTTGTTCTGCTTGTAATCGGTCGGCGCCAGGAGCGGCGCGCCGACCCCGACCACGACCAGGAAGAGCGTCAGGACCAGGCCGAAAACGGCCAGCTTCTGGCGGAAGAAGCGGCGGGTCGCGTAGTAGGTGTTGGAGCGCGGCACGGCGGACGCGCGCCGCTCGGCGGCGGCGGCGAGGGCGTCGCGGGCGCCGGCGCGCGGGTCGAGCACCGCCCCCTCGTCGACGGCGCTCACCGCAGCGCCCCGCCGGTCAGCCGGATCCGGGGGTCGAGCACCGTGTAGAGCAGGTCGGTCAGGAGGTACGTGATTCCCCAGAGTGCGGCCACCAGCAGCACCAGCGCGAGGATCATCGGGTAGTCGCGGCTGAAGGTGCTGTTGACGAAGAAGCGACCGAGGCCGGGGATGCGGAAGGTGGACTCGATAAAGATCGAGCCGGTGAGGATGTTCGGCACCTCCGGCAGCAGCACCGTCACGAACGGGATCATCGCATTGCGCACGACGTGGCCCAGCAGCACCCGGCGTTCGCCCAGCCCCTTCGCCCGGGCGGTGCGGACGTAGTCGGCCCGCAGCACGTCCAAAATACTGGCCCGGGTGTAGCGCGCCACCAGCGCGGTCGGGGCGAGCGAGTAGGCGATCACCGGCAGAACATAATGCTCCGGCTCGCCCCAGCCGCCGGGCGGCAGCCAGTCGAAGCGGGCGGAAAAGAGCAGGATCAGCCAGATCGCGATCACGAAGTTCGGCACCACCAGGCCGAGCGTGGCGGCGAAGGTGACGGCGTAGTCGAGCCAGGAGTTTTGGCGCAAGGCGGCGACGAATCCGAGCAGGCTGCCGAGGACGAACGAGACCAGAATCGTCGGGATCCCGATCTTGATCGTCGCCGGCCAGGTGCGGGCGATCAGCCCGGAGACGGTTTCGGTCGGGCTTTGGAACGGGACGCCGAAGTCGCCTTGGAGCGCGTTCCCCATGTAGCGGACGTACTGCTCCCAGAGCGGCTTGTCCAGGCCGTACTTGCGCTCCCGCGCCTCCTGGGTCTTTTGCGGCAGCTCGCGCTCGCCGCTGGCGAAGGGGTCGCCCGGCACCGACCGCATCAGGAGGAAGGTGATCAAGGAGACGGCGAACAGGATGAAGACGAGACCGAGCAGCCGCCCCAGGATGTAGCGCGCCATCGCCTCGCCTCCCGCCGTGGCCGGCCGGTGCCCCGATTGCCATGGGTCGCGTTCGCGGCGCCGATTCTAGCACCACAGGCGGGGGCTGTTTCGGGCGCCGCCGGGTTGGCGTAAGATCACGCGGCACGGGTTGGCGACGATGCACCACCGAAGGCGAGGGAACGTGGCCGAACGTCCGAATTCCGCGTTGCGGTTCGCGTACAGCACGATCAACTGGGGGGAAACGCCGGACCTGGCGACGGCCTGCGCCGAGATCCGGGCCGCGGGGTGGCGCGCGGTCGAGTTGTTCGGCCATTCCCTGGATTGGCTGGGGCCGCCGGACCGGCTGCGCGACGACCTGGCGGGGCTGGGACCGGCGACGCTGTTCGCGGCCGTCGCGGTGCCGACCACGGCCAACCAACTCCATACCCTGAAGCGGCACCTGGACTACGCCGCCGCCGTCGGCGCCGAGGCGCTGGGCCTGGTCGGCGGCGCCCGGCTGCGCTGGCGCCCGCCGTCCGCCGACGAGGAAGCCGACCTGGCCCGCTTCGGCGAGGACCTGGCCGTCTACGGCGCCGATCGCGGGGTGACGGTCGCCTACCATCCCCACGTCGGCTGCACCGTCGAGACCGAGGCCGAGATCGACCGCCTGCTGGACCGCACCCAAACCCTCTCCCTTTGCCTGGACGCCTCCCACATCGCCTTGGTCGGCGAGGACCCGCTCGCCCACCTCCGCAAGTACCGCCAGCGGACCGGTTACGTCCACCTCAAGGACTGGGCGCGCGGCAAGTTCGTCGAGCTGGGCCAAGGCGGCCTCGGCATTGATTTCGCTGGCTTCCTGCGGGAGCTGGAGACGGCCGCCTTCCCCGGCTGGGTGGTGGTCGAGCAAAGCCGGAGCGACGTTTCGCCGGCGGAGAGCGCGCGGGTGAACGGGGCGTATCTGCGGGGGTTGGGGTACGCGCCGTGAGGCGCGGATAACCGGTCCCGTTGGGGCGGACACGGGGTCCGCCCCGACCGCCGTTCGGGGTACTGAACCGATGACGATGTCCCTCGCCGTCTGCGGCTGCGGCGTGATGGGTCGCCGCCACGTGCTGGGGCTGAAGGCGCTCAAGAACGTTGGGCGCCTGCGGTTCGACCTCGTCGCCGCCGTCGACCCGTTCGCGGCGAGCGGCGAAGCCTTGGCGGACCAGGCCGAGAACCTGCTGGGGCGACGGCCGCGGGTCTTCCCCGACTGGGCGGCGCTGCGGCGGGAGTTGGCCCCGGACGCGGTCGCCGTGACGACCTCGCCGGATCTGCACGCGGCGATCGCGATCGAGGCGCTGGACGGGAGCGCCCACGTCCTGGTCGAGAAGCCGATCGCCCTCACCGTGCGCCAGGGGCGGACCATGGTCGCGGCGGCGGCGGCGGCCGGGAAGCGCCTCGCGGTGGCCGAGAACTACCGCCGGGATCCGATCAACCGGCTGGCGAAAGCGATCGTGGAGTCCGGGGTGATCGGCCGCCCGACCGTGATCGTCCAGTCCTCGGCCGGCTGGGGGGAGCGGGTGATCATCACCCCCTGGCGGCACCAGAAAGCCAAGGGCGGGATCGCGGTCGACATGGGCGTCCACTACGCCGACCTGTTCGAGTATTTTTTGGGTCCGGTCGCGGACATCGTCGGGTTCAACGCGGTCGTCGATGCCGAGCGCAAGGACGCCGGTGGGGCGATGCACCCGGTCGACGCCGAGGACCTGACGATCGGGGCGACCCGGTTCGCCAGCGGCGCCCTCGGCAACCTGATGATGCACCTGGCGGGGCGGGGCGAATCCCACTTCCAGCGGGTGATCCTCGGCACCGCCGGTTCCCTGACGATCCCGGTCGACCGCTCGGGCAACCCCCTGACCCCGACCCTGCGCCGGAGCGACGGCCGCGACGAGGCGATCCCGGAGGACGCGCAGTTGCGGCTGGTGCCGGACTTCGCGCTCGATGCCACCACGGCCGCGCTCTTCGGCGGCGACCGCCCGACGTCGTACTCCCTGGACTGGGCCGCGATCGACGCCAACCTGCTCGCCGTCGAGTACGACGATTTCGCCGAGGCGATCGTCGCGGACCGGTCGCCGGAGGTGGCGGGGGAAGACGGGTTGCGCTCGCTGGCGATCGCCTACGGCTTTCTGGAGGCCGATCGCCTGGGCCGGGTCGTGACCGTGAACGAGCTGCTGCGCGGGGACGCCTC
>CADCWE010000057.1:0-15278 GCA_902806325.1 uncultured Thermomicrobiales bacterium
CCTCCTGGGGGCGATCGGGCAGTACGCGCTGTGGCGCGACGACGCGATCCGGGCCGAGCCGCTGCTCGAGGAGGCCCTGGCCCTGGCGCGGGAGGCCGGCACCCCCGTGGCGCTCGCCCTCGCCCAGTCGTTACTCGGCGCGGCGGCGGCGGCGCGGGGCGACCTCGACCGGGCCGAGGCGCTGGGCGAGGCGGCGGTGGCGGGGTGGCGGGCGCGGGCCGAGCCGGACTGGCGGACGGGCGTGACGTTGGGTCTCCTCGGCTACGTCGCGGTGCTCAAGGGCGACCACGACCGGGCCGAGGCGCTGTTCACCGAGTCCTTGGCGGAGGCGCGGGCCGTCGGCGCCGACTTGGCGGCCGCCGAAGCGCTGGAGCACCTCGCCGACCGCGCCCGCGTGCGCGGCGACCACCGACGGGCGGCGGCCCTGATCGCCGAGGGGCTGCGGTTCTACCGCGACCACGCCCTCCTGGATCCGCTCCCGGTCGCCCTCTCCTTCAAGAGCCTGGCCGCGGTCGCTGCGGTCACCGGCCGTCCGGCGGACGCCGCCCGCCTGTTCGGCGCGGCCGAGGCGCAGCGCGAGCGCCACGGGATCGAATCGCCGCCGGAGATCGAACAGCGTCGGGTCGAACGCGACATCGCCCCGGCCCGGGCGCAACTCTCCGCGGCCGCCTTCGCCACCGCCGGGGCGGCCGGACGGGCGCTGGCCGTGGACCAGGCGATTGCCGAGGCGCTGGCGGTCGCGGACGCGGTTGCCACCGCTGGTCGTCCCGCGCCGGTGGCGGACCACGGGCTGACGCCGCGGGAGGTCGAGGTCTTGATCCAGGTCGCCGCCGGGCACTCCAACCGGGCGATCGCCCATGGACTCCACCTTAGCGAGCGGACGGTCGAAAACCACGTCCTGCACATTCTGACCAAATTGGACGTGCCGTCCCGGACGGCCGCCGCGGGTTGGGCGATCCGGAGGGGACTCGCCTGACCTAGCGGTGGGTCTGAGTGGAAGTACTCGGGTCCGCACGCTCGATCCCTGATCCCCAATGCGTACTCCCCCCGATGCGGGCGCCGGCGCCCCGGTCCATGCTGGGACCGGGGCCAGCGTCTCGTGTCGTGCGTCGTGTTGCGCCGTGGGGTCGTCGCCATGCCTGGTCGCGTCAACGTCCGCGTGATGATCTGCGTGCTGGCGCTGGTGACCGCCGTCGCGTTGCTGCGGGCCAGCGCGCTGGTCGCCCAAGCGCCGCGCCGGGACCAACCGGCTCGCGCCACCGAAGCCGCCGTCCGGGGGTTCTACGACGCCGTCAACCAAATCCTCCGTACCGGCGATCTGGCCGCGCTCGACGCCGCGGTCGCGCCCGATCTGGTGGTCCATGCCCCCCAAACCGGCGGCACCACGGATCGGGACGGGTTGGCGCGACGCCTCGTCGCCGCCCGCGCGGTCTTCCCGGACGCCTCCTTGGTGGTCGAGGATGTGGTTGCCAACGGTGACCGCGCGATGGCGCGGGTCGCTGTGCGCGGGGGCGAGGTCGGTGGGTTCGCCGGCATCCCGCTGCGGGGGAACCGGTGGTTTGGGGAACGCTCGATGCGTTTCGCGTCGCCGCCGGGCGGGTGGTCGAGCATTGGAGCGGGGACGGCGGGGAGGTGCTGCTCGAGCCGTGGCACCACGTGGCGGTCGGCACGCGCTTGCCGGCGGAGGCGCTCGTTGCGTTAGAGCGCCTCCGCGTCGAGCCGTCCGGGCGCTACGAGGCCCACCTGGCGGAAGAGTCGCGGGTGATCTCCCTCCGATCCGGGACGCTGACGGTGTCCATAGATGAACGATCGCCCGAGCCGGCGTTGCTCGCCGCGCGGCAACCCGCGACGCCGGCGGACCGGCCGCGCGTGATCCCGTCCGGCTCCGCCGTCGCGCTGACCGCGGGCGATCTGCTGGCGTTGCCGGCGCCAACCCGCTACGTCCTGAGCAACGACGCCTCCGCCGTCGCCGAAGCGCTGGTGGTGGCGGTCTATGCGCCGGGCGCTCCGGGGCGCGCGGCCGCCCGAGTCGACCCCGCCTACGGCGCCACCGGGTCCGGGGCATCGGCCGACGAGCACCAAACCTCCTTCGCCGGTGTGGCCGTCGAGCCGCTCACCGGGGGGCGCCTGACCGCGCTGCCGCCGGACCTCGCCGCCGTCCACGTTGGGACCGCGACCCTTTTCCCCGGGGCGCGTCTTGGTCCGTTCGAGACCGTGGGGCCGGTCCTGCTCCATGCCGCGGCGGGAACCCTGGACGTGGACGCGCCGACCGGCGCGGTCTGGGTCCGCCGCGGCGGCGAAGGCCGGAGCGGCGATTTGGACCGGGAGCCGTTCGTGTCCGGCGATGGCGCGCTGATCCGATCTGGCGCCGTGGTCTCCGTCTCCAACCCGGGCAACGCCCCCGCCGTGGTCCTCGTCGTCGCAATTGTCCCCGATGGGGATCCGGACCTCGCTCCCTAGAAGGCGATCACGCTCCGCAGGGTCTCGCCCCGCTCCATGGCGTGGAACGCCTCGTCGGACTCTTCCAAGGAGATGACCTTCGTCACGACCGCGTCCAGGTCGAGCTTGCCCTGCTGGTACCAGGCCGCCAGAATCGGGAAGTCCCGGGTCGGCAGGCAGTCGCCGTACCAGGAGACGCGCAGGGCGCCGCCGAGGTCGAAGAACTTGCCGAGCGGCAGGGATTCCAGGGACGAGGTCGGCCCGGCGACGCCGACGATGGTGCAGGTGCCGGCCAGGTCGCGGCAAAAAATCGCCTGCTCGGTGACCTTGGGGTTGCCGACCGCCTCGAACGAGTAGTTGACCCCGAAGCCGCCGGTCAGTTCCTTGATCCGGGCGACCGGGTCGCCCTCGCTGGCGTTGACGGTGTGGGTGGCCCCGAACCCCTTCGCCCACTCGAGTTTGCGCGGATCCAAATCCACGCCGATGATCGTCGTCGCCCCGGCCAGTTTGGCGCCCATGACGATCGAGTCGCCGACGCCGCCGCAGCCGAAGACGGCGACCGAGGACCCGGCTTCGACCCCGGCGGTGTAGAGCGCGGCGCCGACGCCGGTCATCACGCCGCAGCCGATCAGGCTCATCTGCTCGGCCGGCAGGGAATCGGCGATCTTGACGCACTGCCGGGAATGGACCACGGTGTGGGTGCAAAAGGTGCCGATCCCGAGCACCGGCTGGAGCGTGATCCCGTCGTGGGTCCGCATCCGCTGCTCGGCGTTGAGGCTGGCGGCGCAGAGGTTCGGCTTGCCGGTCAGGCAGAAGCGGCAGTTGCCGCACGGCGCCCGCCAGGCCAGGATCACCTTGTCGCCGACCACGACGTTGGACACCCCCTCGCCGACCCGCTCGACGATCCCGCACCCCTCGTGGCCGAGCAGGAACGGGAAATAGTCGGTGCCGAAGACGCCGTTCTTGGCCGACAGATCGGTGTGGCAGACCCCCGAGGCCAGAATCTTGACCAGCGCCTCGCCCGGCCCCGGCGGATCGATCGTGAACTCCTCGATCCCGGCCGGCTTGCCGACCTCCCGCGCGATGGCGCCCCGCGCCGTGATGGTCCCGCCGCCGTCCGCCATGCCGCGCCCTCCTCGACCTGCCCGTGAGTGCGATCCCGAACTCCGGGCGCATCGTCGGGGAGGGCGGATCGGGTGTCAAGCGGGGAAGGTCCGCCGAGGCGGTGCTCGGGCACCAGCGGGAAGGCGACCGCGCGGCGACGGTTGTTCCCGCCCTTCCGCGGCCGGGGAAGAATCCAAAAACGCCGGTGTTCAAGACGGGCGGGAGAGCGTTCGGTGCCGGGCGGCGATCGCCTGAGCGACGCCGGCTCGGCCCTCCCGCGGGTTGCGGAGGAAGGTCTCGACCATGCGGGGATACTCGGGTCCCGCCAGCACGAACGGTCCGAGCAGGGGACGCGCCGGCTGATTGTCCCCGGCCGGCGAAGGCGTCATCGCATCCCGCGTGATGGCGGTCTTGTACGACCTCGAACCCCGCGTCCGCCAGGGCACCGCGAAGCGCGTCGGGCGTCGGCAGGAAGCCGCTGTCCGGCGTGGGCGCCCAGGGCACGGGGAAGATGAGTGGGCCGGCATTCTCGGCACCAGGTCGCGGATGGCGAACCGCCCGCCCGGTTTCGGGACGCGGCAAATCTCCGCGCAGCGGCGCGCTCGGTCCCCGATGTTCGCGGCCGCGTGCCGGGTCCACGCGCGATCGAACGCCACGCCTTCGAGATCGCGAGTCGTGTCTGAAGCGAACATGGTCTCATTGGGGGGTTGGGAAACGCCCTCGGACGCGTCTCACGAACGCCTTTTCCCGCGACGTTCCCATCGGGACGCCGGAACGCTGGGCGGCCGGCGACACGAGCTCGGACCGCGCTCCCAGCGCCAGCGCTCTCCTCGCCCCGTGCCGCCCCCACCGCGGCGGAGTGGCCCCGACGGGGAGCGGGTGGGTGCTCCCGCTGCCCGAGCCGCCGACGCCGGTCGAGGGGCGGTTTCGTCGTGGTGATGGGTCACGCGGACCACGCCCCGGATGGATCATCGGCACAGCTTTTGCATAGCCGGGGACGAACCGCGCCGGCGGGGCCGGGATGATCGCGGGACAGTCGGTCACAGCCACGGGAGGGCGAGTCCATGCAGACCATGTCTTCGACGATGCCGATGCAGACGCCGCAGGATCTGTTTATCCACGAGTTGTCGGACACCCTCAGCGCCGAGCAGATTATCGTCGAGATGCTCGGCCAGGCCCAGGGGATGGTGCAGAACCCGCAATTGCGGCAGGGGCTCCAGAAGCACCAGCAAGAAAGCCAGGAGCAGGCGCAGCGGGTCCAGCAGGTGATCCAGATGACGGGCCAGCAGCCCCATCCGGTGACCTGCCACGCGGCCCAAGGGCTGATGCAGTCCCTGATGGACGTCGTCCAGTCCGGGCCGTCGCCGGAGGTGCTCGAAGGCGCCGTGGTGGCCGGGGCGATCAAGACCGAGCACCTCGAGATCGCGGGCTACACCGGACTGATCGAGAAGGCCCAGGCGATGGGCCAGTCCGAAGCCGCCCAGTTGCTTCAGCAGAACCTGCAGCAGGAGCAGGCCATGCTCCAGCAACTCCAGGGAATCTCCCAGCAACTGACCCAGCAGATGGCGTCGATGGCGATGGCGCAGGACGGGTCGTCCGCTTCCGCCACGCTCTAGGCGCCCCGCCCGCCGCCGGTCGGTCGCCCGCGACCGCCGCCCGGCGCGGGCCAACGCACGCCCGCACGAACGAGCGCCGGGAGATTGCCTCCCGGCGCTCGTTCGTGTTCGGCGGGATGCCGCCGCCATTCACTGACGGGTCACGCGCGGACGCGCCCGGACGGCGATCCTCCCGCGGCGGTGGCGCGGGCCGGGCGGTGCTAGCATGGGCACCGCCGTCCGGATCGGCCGGAACGGCGCGGCGCGACGGCGGAGGACCGATTTCCGATGGCGACCACGACCGATCATGCGCCGGTGCCCGGGTCCGTGCCGGTGCCGGCCCGCGGCGACGTGCCGATCGAGCAGACCTGGGACCTGACGCGCCTCTTTCCCGCGCCCGAGGAATGGGACGCCGCCTACGCCGCGGCCGAGGCCCGGCTGCCGGAACTGGAGGACCACCGGGGACGACTCGGCGCCTCGGCGGCGGCGCTGTTGGCCGGGTTGGTCCTCCGCGACGAGATCTACGCCGCCGTCGAGCGGGTCACCGGCTACGCCGGTCTGCGCGCCAGCGAGGACGCCACCGACGCCGGCGCGGCGGCGATGTTCGACCGCGCCGCCGGATTGACGGCCCGGTTCCAGGCGGCGGCGGCGTTTTTCGGCCCCGAGCTGGTGGCGATCTCGGCCGCGCGCTGGGAGACGTTCCTTGCCGAAGAACCCGGGTTAGCCCCCTACCGGTTCGCGCTCGAACGGGTGCGGCGGATGCGGCCGCATGTCCGCTCGGCCGAGGTCGAAGAGGTGATCGCCCTCGCCGCCGAACCGATCGCCGCCAACGCCGCCGCCCACACCGCGCTCGAGGACGGCGACCTGCCGCTGGGCACGATCGCGGACGAGCGGGGCGCCACCGTGCCGTTGCGACAGGGCAACCTCGACCGCTTCCTCCACAGCGCCAACGCCCGCGTCCGTCGCGAGGCCTGGGAGGCCTCCGCCGACGCCTACCTGGACTTCAAGCACGTCTTCGCCGCCACCCTCGGCGGGGGGGTCAAGGGGCACGTCTTCCAGGCCCGCGCCCGGCGCTACGGGTCGTCGTTAGAGGCGGCACTGGCCCCGGACGCGATCCCGACCGGCGTCTTCCAGACCCTGGTCGAGACCGTCTGGCGCAACCTGCCGGTCTGGCACCGCTATTTTGCCGTCCGCCGCCGCCTGCTCGGGCTGCCGGACGGCCTGCTCCACCCGGCCGATCTGACCGCGCCCCTGGCCGCCAAACCGCCGGTGATTCCGTGGCAGGAGGGGGTGGAGTTAATCCTCGATTCGCTGGCGCCGCTGGGCGCGGACTACGTCGGCATCGTCCGCCAAGGCATCGCCGAGCGCTGGGTCGACCGCTGCGCCAACGCCGGCAAGGGCGCCGGCGCCTTCAGCGAGGGCCCGTACCGGACGTTGCCCTACATCTCGATGGTCTACGGCGACGACCTCGGCGGCGTCTCGACCTTGACCCACGAACTCGGCCACTCCCTCCACTCCTACCACGCCTGGGAGCAACCGATCGTGTACTGGCCCTACGCGATGTTCACCGCCGAGGCGGCCTCGAACATGCACCAGGCGCTGCTCGGCGCCCACCTGCTGGCGCTCAAGGACGACCGCGACTGGCAGCTGGCGGTGCTGGAAGAGCGGATGGCGAACCACCTCCGCTACCTGTTCACGATGCCGATCCTGGCCCGCTTCGAGCTGGACTGCCACCAGCGCGTCGAGCGCGGCGAGGCCCTGACGGCGGACGGCATGAACGCCGCCCTCTTCGCCCTCTACGAAGCAGCCTACGGCGGTCAGGTGGCGCTCGACCGGGACCGGATGGGCATCACCTGGGCCAGATTCAGCCACCTCTTCACCGGCTTCTACGTCTTCCAGTACGCGACCGGCATCTCCGCCGCCGCCGCCCTCGCCGCCCAGGTCCGCGCGGAAGGCGACCTCGCCGCCCGACGCTACGTCGCGTTCCTCCGCGCCGGCGGCCACGGCGACCCGATCGACCTTCTCCGCGCCACCGGGGTCGATCTCTCCACCCCGGAACCGGTGCAGCGGGCGTTCGACATCCTGGCGGGGTACGTGGAGCGGTTGGAGGGGCTGGCGGGGTAAGGGCTTGTGCCGCGGCGCGGGCGTTTCCGGCCAAGAGCGCAAAAAAAGCCCCTCCCCCGAAGTCGGGGGAGGGGTTGGGGAGGGGGCCAGACGCCCGCCGTGTTACTGGACGATCACCCGTCCGACCATGCCTTGCAGGGCCGGGGCGCCGGCGGCCGGGGTGCCGCCTTCGCCGCCCTCGGCGGGGCCGGCGTGGAGGATGCAGTAGTACTCGTAGGTGCCGGGGGTGTCGAAGGTCAGCTCGAAGGTGTCGGTGGCGAAGACGGGGGCGTGGCCGATGTAGCCTGAGTTGACGAACCCCTGGCCGTTGTAGGCGGCCGGCGCGTCCGACGGGAAGAAGCTGTTCGGGTTCAGGACCAACGTCGGCGGCCCGGCCTCGCTCGGCTGGAAGATGATGTCCTCGACCGGCGCCTCGCCGCCGAGGAAGGTGACGGTGTGCGGCGAGACCTGGCTCGGGTTGACCCAGCGCACCGTGCCGCCGGCCGCGATCGTGACCTCGGCCGGGTGGTAGGCGAGGGTTTCGGCTTGGCCGACGTTGACGCCGGCGCTGACCAGGGCGATCCCGTCCGCCGCCGGGGTGGCCGCGTTGGCGGCGTCGATCTCGGCGCTCAGCGCCTCGTAGGCGGCGGCGAGCTCGGTCTGGGTTTGGGCGTCGATCGCGGCCTGGTCCGCCGGGTAGGCGGCACCCGCTTCCTGGACCACGATCTGGCCCTGCATCCCGGGGTGGATGTCGCAGACGTAGTCGTAGGTGCCGGGGGTGGGGAAGGTGAACACCGGCGGCGGCGCGGTCGGGTCCAGCGGCAACCCGCTGTTGACCGGGGTGGTGCCGTCGACCGCGGTGGCGTCGCCGCCGGGCAGGAAGATCTCGGGATTGAAGATCAGTTGCGGCTGGCCCTGGGCGGCGGTCGGCCCGGCGATCGGCGTCGCCGGGGCCGGGTTGGGGATGAACAGCGGCAGGCGGTCGCCGCCGGCGGTGAAGCGGACGTTGTGGAAGCCCATGATCTCGAAGTAGACGCTGTCCCCGGCGTTGACGGTCAGCGTCTGCGGGAAGAACTGGCTGACCTCGACCATCGAGGCCATGTCCATCGCGCCCGCGGCCACCTTCCAGGTGGTGCTGCCGTTTGCCTGCTGGCCCAGGACCGGGGTGGCCGGCATCGGCATCCCGTCCTGGGCGTTGGCGCGGTGGAGAAGGCCGGAGGCGGCGGTGGCG
Organism: uncultured Thermomicrobiales bacterium; assembly: GCA_902806325.1. GTDB lineage: Bacteria > Chloroflexota > Chloroflexia > Thermomicrobiales > UBA6265 > CADCWE01. The sequence goes on from CADCWE010000057.1 coordinate 8,473, forward strand.
GAGAGACCGAGCGCGCCGAGCATCTTGATCGCGTTGCGGCGGCTCAGCTTCTTGGCCCGGTAGTCCCGCATCGCGGCCGCGAACGCCTGCCGCGTCTGCTCGTTGATCGTCATGGTGATGATGGCTCCTCTGGTCGGTCGTTGGTCGTCGGGGCTTGATGGACGAATCTCGATCTGGTCGCGCCCAGGTCACCTCCTTGCGGTTCGGCCGCGTCGGTCGAGCGAACCTTACTCGACGGTAATTTTACCCAACATCCCGGCTCGGGTGTGGAAGGAGCAGACGTAGGAGAACTCGCCGGCGGTGGCAAAGGTGTAGGAGTAGGACTCGCCGGGGCCGAGGCGGACGGAGGAGAAGGAGGTGTCGAAGGCGGCGACCCGGTGGGCGTGGCGACCCTCGTTGACCCAGGTCACGGTGGTCCCGGCCGCGATCGTGATCGCCGGGGTTTCGAAGCGGTCGTCGAGCATCCTGACCACCACCCCGTTCTCGGTCGCGCTCCAGTCGGCCTTGCCTTCGGCCGGCGGCGCCGTCGGGGGGGCGGTCGTGGCCGGCGGCGCCGGCGCGGTGGCGGTCGCGGCCGGCGCCGCCGTCGGGGAGGCAACGGCCGCCGGCGCGCCGTGGGACGCGTGGGCGGCGCCGGGGGCGAAGCCGGCGGCGGTCCAGGCGTCGGCGGCGGGGCCGCTCGGCGTTTCGCCGACGTAGTTGATGGTGGTCATCATGCCGTTGGCGGCGTGGGATTCGATGTGGCAGTGGAACATCCAGATCCCCGGGTTGTCGGCCACGATCTCCAGGTCGTAGCGCTCGCCGGGGCCGATCAGGACGGTGTCCTTGACCAGCTCTAAGCCCTCCGGGACCGGGTTGCCGTCGGTGGCGACGATCTTGAAGCTGTGCCCGTGGGTGTGGATCGGGTGAGGCATGTTGCCGATGTTCATCACCCGGATCAGGGCCCGCTCGCCTTCGGCGATCGGCATCGGGGCGATCGCGTCGCCGGCGCGGCCGTTCATCAGGAAAAGGTCCGCGCCGAGTTCGCCGCCGCGCAGCATCGCGTCGCCGGGGCCGGCCGGGGCCTTGCCGAGGGCCACGTCCGGGGTCAGCTCCAGGTCCCACTCGCCGATCATGTAGGTCGCCTCGCGGTCGTAGGTCCGCTCCGGGTCCTTCGGCTCGACGATCATCGGACCGTAGAGGCCGAGGCCGACCTGGGTGGCGACGTCGGTGTGGGAGTGGTACATCCGGGAGCCGCCGTTGGTGGCGACGAACTCGTAGACGAACTCGCCGCCCGGCTCGACCGGGGCCTGGTTCAGCCCGGCCGGGCCGTCCATCGCCGGCGGGACGTCCATCCCGTGCCAGTGGACGGTGGTGCCGGTGGGCAATTGGTTCTTAAGGGTGATGCGGACGGTGTCGCCTTCCCGGACCCGGATCTCGGGGCCGGGGACCTGCCCGTTGTAGGCCCAGGCCTTGACGGTCTGGCCGGGCGCCACCTCCCAATCGATCTCCGACGCGGTCAGGGTGAACTCGCGCAATTGGGCCGCGGTCTCGGCCCCGGCGCCGCCGTTCCGCAGCAGCCCGGCGCCCAGCAGCGCCAAGGTCAGCGCCAGCGGGGTCAAGGCCACGAAGGCCAACCGGCGCCGACCGAACCGGCGGCGGGCGGGGGCGGAGAGGATGTTGGCGACCAGGTCCTCGCGGGTCAGCGGCATGGGGGGCCTCGGGGTGGTCCGCCGACCGGCGTTGGTCGGCTGGGAAGGGGCGAAACGACGACCGATTTCGGACTGGGATCAGTCTAGGGGCCGCATGTCAGGCCGGGGCGGCGAATCTGTCACGAATCCGTGGCGGTCTACCAGGACCCTATTATCGGCCGCGAATCGCCCATCGGCCATCCATCGTTCGGTTGATCTGTGGGTTGATTTCCGGGCGGTACCGCCGAAGGTGACGCGATCCGGCACACGCCGACGGAGCCGGAACGGCGTGCGCGGCCGCTCCGGGTTGAGTCAGGAGTTCGCGGATCAGGCGGAGGTGCGGATCGCCCCCAACTGGCGGAGCAGGCCGAGGGAGTCGAGATGGACCCAGCTCTCGATCAGCCGGCCGCCGACGACGCGGTCGATCCCGATCCCGGTCACGACGACGGCGCGGCCGGTCGGGGCGACGCCCATGAACGGGCCGGTGTGGGTGCCGGTGGCGGTGAACCGGCGGACCACGCGGTCGCCTTCGCCGACCAGGTCCTCGATCTCGATGTGGAGGTCGGGGAAGGCGGCGCGGTATTCGGCGGCGTCGATCCGGACGCCTTCCGGGCCGTAGTGGTCGCCGATCAGCTCGTGGCTGACGTGCTCCGGGGCGATCAGCTCCCGCAGCGCGCCGAGATTGCCGTGGTTGAAGACTTCCTCGATGAAGCGGCGCACGACGCGCTTGTTGGCGTCGGAGCCGAGGGCGGCGTCGGGCGTGATGGTGGGATCGGCCATGGTCGTCGTCCTCCGGCGGGTGAGATGGTCGTTGGTGGCGGTGGAACGGGGGCGGGTTCGCGGTCGCGCGGGTCCCCCGGACGGGGTTGATCCCCGACGGTGCCATGATGGCGCCTCGCGCCCCCCGGCGCATCGGGAGGAAAACCTAATTGCGCACCGGGCGGGGTCTACGTTGTTCGACGTAGGACCGAGATCCCGGGCCGGTGGCGAAGGGAGCGGTTTGGCCCGTGGCCCGGTAGGACACCAGCACCTTGACCGGCGTGACGGCCCCCTCGGCGAGGGCGGCGAACGTCTCCGGCAGCCCGCCACGGTCGATCCGGAGGTCGAAGAGGCGGTCCAGATCGGCGGCGCGGTCCCGCGCCAGCGGGAACCACCAGCGGGCGTGGGCGTGGTAGTCCGGGCAGTCGCTGGAGCCGACGACGCGCAACTGGTTGGCGTGGAACCGGGGGGTCAGGGTCAGCGGCTCCAGGTTGCCGTCGGCGAGGACGCAGATCGTTCCCCCCGGACGCACCCGGTCTTGGAGGAGGGCAAACGCCGCGTCACGGCTGGAACACTCGACGCCCGCGTCGTACCGTTCGGCGTCTCCCGGGCGCCGCGTTGGGTCGTCCGGGGCGAAGGCGGCGTCCGCGCCAAGGGCGAGCGCCAACGCCCGCCGCTCCGGCCGCGGCTCGACCACGTCGATCCCCGTCGCGCCGCGCGCCCGCAGCACGGCGGTCGCCAGCAACCCGATCGCCCCGGCGCCGGTGACCAGCACGGCGCCGCGACCGGCCGCGCCCAGCTTGGCGATCCCCGTCGCGACATCGCCGGACAGGATCGCCAGCAGCGCCGCTGGGTCGGGAACCCCGGCCGGCACCCGGACCAACCGTTCGGCCGGCACCACCGCCCGCGTCCGGTGGCCGTAGGTCGTCACCACCCGATCGCCGGCGCCGATGTCCCCAACCCCCGCGCCGACCGCCCGCACCACCGCGACGTTCTCGTAGCCCGTCATCCGGGGGTAGAACGCCGGCGTGGCCGAGCGCTCGTCGCCGCGCACGACCGGCAGCTCACTGCCGACGCTGATCGCCCCGTTGCGGGTCTCGACCAGCGCCTCTCCCGGACCCGGCGGCGGCAGCGTTGCGGCGATCCATGCCAACCGCCTCGGAGCGGTCAAGAGCAGCGATTCGGCGCGCATCGGGCTCCTCCGTTCCGACCGGAGCATCGCGACGTCGGGGTGGGAAGCGTAGCCGCTGGCGGGGACGCGTATCCGGCCGCTCGCTTTGCCACCGATCCAGGGCGCGCCGCGAGGGACCGGGTCCAAACGTTGACCGGTTGGTCGCCGCACCGCGCCGCGACCCGGCTACAATCCGGCGCGTGGCTACGACCTCCCCCCCGGTTATTCCCCCAGGTTCCTCCTTGTCGACTCCGACCGATCCCCGATCCCCGTTGCCCGTCCCCCGTGCCCCGTCCCGACGCCGTTGGCTGCCGGCGTCGCCGTTCGGGTTGGCGGCGGTGCAGGCGGTCGCGGCGGTCGCGCTGGTGGTGGTCGCCCACGGCACGCCCGGGGTGGATGGCGGGTTTCGCGGCATCGTCAACGACACCGTCTCGGCCGGATCGCGGCGGCGCTTGGAACTGGTCCGGGTCGCCTTCGACTGGGTGCCGGGGCTGGGAACGGTCGAGCTGGGGCCGCAAGGCTACGTCTGGGGCCTGCGGGGGGCGCTGCTGGGATTGGCGGCGGTCCAGGTGTTGGCCCTCGCGGCCTGCCTGCGCTCGACGGAAGGCGAGGGGGCGTGGCGGTGGGCGGTCGGGCCGGCGGCGACGGCGTTGATCCTGCTCGCGTTCCCGCCGTTCTCGGCCGACGTCTTCTTCTATGCCCTGACCGGCGACATGGTCAACCTGGGAGAGAACCCGTACCGCGCCGCGCCGCGCGATTTTCCGGACCACCCGTTCCTGCCCTTCAGCGACTGGAAATCCATCACCTCCCCCTACGGGCCGCTCTGGACCAGCCTCTCCCGCAACGTTGTCGCCGCCACCGGCACCGATCCCACGGTCGCCGTCTTCGCGTTCAAGTCGCTGGCGGCCGGAGCCGCGCTGTCGCTGGCCGTGCTGACCCACGAGGTCGCGAAGCGGCTGACCGACGACCCCCGGCGGGCGCTCGGCGCCTTCGTCCTGGTCGCCTGGTCGCCGGTCTTGCTCCTGGAATCGGCCGGCACCGCCCACAACGACGGGATCATGATGCTGGCCGCGGTCTGTGGGCTGCTGGTGCTTTCCCTGCCCCGGCGGGGAACGACCCGGGCCGGGTTAGCGATCCTGGCCGCTTCGGCGGCGATCAAGTACGCGACGGTGCCGCTGCTGGCCGCCGCCGCGCTCTGGCGCCTCCGCCCGTCGGCGCGGCGCGACGGCCTGGATCCGACGCTCGGTCGCTGGCTGTTGGACGCGGTGGCCGTCCTCGGCGTGCTGGTCCTCGCCTTCGCGCCCTACTGGATCGGCCTCCGCGGCACGATCGCCATCCTGCGGGCGCAGGAGCGGCGCTTCTTCGTCAACCCGCTCTGGCTGCTGCCCCAGAGCGGCCTCGACCGCTGGCGGGGCGAGGACGCCGCCGCCCGCTTCGCCGAGGACGCCCGCCGGGTCGCCCAATGGGGGACCGCCGGGGTGGTCGCGGTGGCGCTCCTTTGGCTTGCCTGGCGGACCTGGCGCTCCGATGCCCCAACCGGCGCCGGACCGGCCACCGCCGACCGCGTGGCCCTGCGCGCCCAAGCCAAGGCGTGGGCCGCGATCGCCCTCGGCCTGGGGCTGCTGCCGGTCAGCAACCACGCCTGGTACGCGGTCTGGCCGGTGGCGCCGGTGGCCCTGGCCTGGGCCGCCGGGGGAGCGCGTCCGGACCGGTGCCTGGCGACCAAGCGGCGCCCGCGCCGCCGGTGGTTCGCGGCAAGACTCCGCCGCGGGCCGTGGGGGCTGGGCTGGGGGGTGGTGGGCTATCTGGCGGTCTCGGCGTTCGTGGTGGTCGCCTACCACACCCACCCGGCGTGGTAGGTGAGCATCCCTTGCCTGGCCCAAATCCTGCTCTGCCCCCGAACCAATCGCCGCGCCAGCCGCCACCACGAAGGGGGATCGCCGTGCCCGCGTCCAAGCGCCACCCGTCGCGCTGGTTCGTTCTCCTGCTCGTCCTCGGGCTGATCGCCCCCGGCTTCCCGGCCGTCGCCGCCCAGAACGGCGCCACCCCGGCCGCGGGTTTGGCCCCCGAATCGGTCATTGTCGCCGGCACGATCCAGTCCGTCCTCGGCTGCCCGGAGGATTGGCAGCAAGGCTGCGCGGCGACGGCATTGGTCTTCGACGCGGGCGACGAGCTCTGGCAGGCAACGTTCGAGCTGCCCGCCGGGGAGTACGAGTACAAGATCGCGCTGAACGGCGCCTGGGACGAGAGCTACGGCGCCGGCGGAGAACCGGGCGGCGCCAACATCGCCCTTTCCCTGCCGGAGGACGGCGAGGTCACGTTCCTCTACGACCACGAGACGCACGGCGTCGGGGATTCGACCCAGGACATCTTGACCGTGCCGGGCTCGTTCCAGGACGACCTCGGTTGCCCGGCGGAGTGGTCGCCGGACTGCCTCCGCTCCTGGCTCCAGGACCCGGACGGCGACGGCGTGGCGACGTTCGTCACCGCCGCGATCCCGCCCGGCAGCTACGAGGCGAAGGTGGCCGTGAACCAGACCTGGGACGTCAACTACGGCGCCGACGGCGAACCCGGCGGCGCCAACATCGGCTTCACGGTCACCGAAGCCGGGCAAGAGGTCCTCTTCTCCTACGAGTCCTCTAGCAACGTCCTGACCATCGCCGCCGAAGGCGCCCCCCAGGGCGACCTCGGCCGGGCGCGGGCGCACTGGGTCGCCGAAGGGACCATCGCCTGGCCGATCGCGGCCGAGGACGGCGCGACGTTCCGCCTCCACCACGACCCGGACGGGGCGATCGGTCTAACGCCGGACGGCATCACCGGCGGCGAAGCCATCGAGCTGGCACCCGCCGCCGAACTGCCGGAGGACGTCCTCGCCAAGTTCCCGCACCTGGCCGGGGCCATGGCGCTGACCGTGCCGGAGGCCGACCGGGCCGCGATCCCGGAGCTGCTCAAGGGCCAGCTCGCCGTCTCCGCGACCGCCGCCGACGGCGCCCTGCTGGACGCCACCGGCTTGCAGATCCCCGGCGTCCTGGACGACCTGTTCGCCTACGACGGACCGCTGGGCGCGACCTTCGAAGCCGACACGCCGACGCTGCGCCTCTGGGCGCCGACCGCGCGCCGCGTGTCCGCCAACGTCTACGACGACGATTTGGCCCCGAGCCACGAAGACGTGTCGCTGACCCAGGACCCGGCGACCGGCGTTTGGA
>CADCWE010000057.1:15288-37959 GCA_902806325.1 uncultured Thermomicrobiales bacterium
GACCGCCGTCGGCGACCCGAGCTGGAACGGCAAGTACTACCTCTACCTCGTCGAGGTCTTCGTCCCGGAGACCGGCGCGGTCGAAACCAACATCGTCACCGACCCCTACGCCTTCGGACTCTCGACCAACAGCGTCCGCGCCCAGATCGTGGACCTGGCCGACCCGGCCCTGATGCCGGACGGCTGGCAGGAAACCGCGAAGCCGGACCTGGCGGCGCCGGAGGACATCGTCCTCTACGAGCTGCACGTCCGCGACTTCAGCATCTCCGACGAGTCGGTGCCGGAGGCCGAGCGCGGGACCTTCAAGGCGTTCACCCAGAACGACTCGGCCGGGATGACCCACCTGCGCCGGTTGGCGGGGGCGGGGCTGACCCACGTCCACCTCCTGCCCGCCTTCGACATCGCGACCATCGAGGAGGACCGCGCCGAGCGGCGCGAACCGGACCCGGATGCGTTGGCCGCGGCGCCGCCGGACTCCGAGGAGCAGCAGGCGGCGGTCGACATCGTCAAAGAGCGCGACGGCTACAACTGGGGCTACGACCCCTACCACTACACCATCCCCGAGGGGTCGTACGCCACCGACCCGAGCGGCACGGCCCGGATCGTCGAGTTCCGGGAGATGGTCCAGGCCCTCAACGCCAACGGGCTGCGGGTGGTGATGGACGTGGTCTACAACCACACCAGCGCCTCCGGCCAGGACCCCAAGTCCGTGCTCGACAAGATCGTCCCCGGCTACTACCACCGGCTCAACGCCGACGGCCGGGTCGAAACCTCGACCTGCTGCCAGAACACCGCGACCGAGCACGCGATGATGGAAAAGCTGATGCTCGACTCCGTTCGCATCTGGGCCACGGCCTACAAGGTCGACGGGTTTCGCTTCGACCTGATGGGTCACCACATGGTCTCGAACATGGCGGCCGTCCGCGCCACGCTCGACGCCCTGACCCCCGAAACCGACGGGGTGGACGGCAAGAGCGTCTACGTCTACGGCGAAGGCTGGGATTTTGGCGAGGTCGCCGACGGGGCGCGGGGCGAGAACGCGACCCAACGCAACGTCGGCGGTCTCGGCATCGGCACCTTCAGCGACCGCCTGCGCGACGGCGCCCGCGGCGGCGGCCCGTTCTCGGGGCTCCAGGAGCAAGGCTTTGTGACCGGGCTGGGGACGGACCCGAACGCCGTCGCCGCCGAACTGGGGTCGGCGGCCGAGCAGCGGGCGCTCCTGCTCCAGGAGACCGACTGGATCAAGCTCGGGTTGGCCGGGAACGGGCGGGAATTCCCGCTGGTCGACGCGAGCGGGAATCCGGTCACCGGCACCGAGGTGGACTACAAGGGCAGCCCGGCCGGCTACACCCTCGACCCCCAGGAGCAGATCGTCTACGTCTCGGCCCACGACAACGAGACGCTCTTCGACGCGATCCAGTTCAAGGCTCCGGCCGGAACGCCGCTGGCGCAGCGGGTCCGGATGCAAAACCTCGGCCTTAGCCTGACCTTGCTGTCCCAGGGCGTGCCGTTCATCCATGCCGGGGACGAACTCTTGCGCTCCAAATCCCTCGACCGCAACTCCTACAACTCCGGCGACTGGTTCAACCGGATCGACTTCTCCGGCCAGGAGAACACCTTCGGCTCGGGTCTGCCCCCGGCCCAGGACAACGCCGAAAACTGGCCGATCATGGCGCCGCTCCTGGCCGACCCGGCGCTGAAACCGGGACCGGACGAAATGGCCGCCTGCCTCGCCCAGACCGAGGAGATGCTGCGCATCCGCGCCGGATCGCCGTTGTTCCGCCTCCGAACCGCGGCCGAGATCGAGGCCCGCCTGAGTTTCCTCACCGCAGGACCCGACCAACTGGCGGGGCTGATCGTGATGGTCCTCGACGACACCGCTGGCGAGGATCTCGATCCGGCCCACGACCGGATCGTGGTCGTCTTCAACGCCGCCCCGGACGCCCAAACCTTCGCCGACCCCCGCCTGGCCGGGCTGGACCTCGCCCTGCACCCGGTCCAGGCCGCCTCCGCCGACCCGATCCTGGCCGAAGCCAGCGCCGACCCCGCGACCGGTTCCCTCTCCGTTCCCGGCCGGACGACCGCCGTCTTCGTGGTGGCCCAGGACAGCGCGCCGCCGGCCACCCCGGGCGCCGGGGTGGCGCCCGCGACGCCGCGGACCGGGACGCCGGTCGCCGCGACGCCCGTCGCCGTCCGGGACGACGCATGACCGCTCCAGGCCCCCGGTGACGGACCACGCGCCGCCAACGCCCTCCGTCGCGATCCCGATCGACGCCAAGCCGGCGCCCGAGTTGGTCGCCGCGCGGCGGGCGGTGACCGCGATCTTCTTCGTCAACGGCGTCGTCACCGGCACCTGGTTCCCGCGCATCCCGGCGGTCGCCGACGACCTGGGGTTGAGCGAGGGGACCATCGGCGTGACGCTGCTCGGGACGGCGGTCGGGTCGCTCGTCGCCTTGTCGCTGGTCGGGGGGCCGGTGGCCCGGTACGGCAGCCGCCCGGTGACCACGGTCGGCATCCTGGCCCTGGCCGCGTCGTTGACCCTCCCGGGCCTGGCCGGGAACGCGTTCGTCTTGTTCGCCGTGCTGGCGGTCTACGGCGCCGCCCTCGGCGGGCTGGACGTGGCGATGAACAGCCACGGGGTCGCGGTCGAGCGCCGCTACGGGCGGCCGATCCTCTCGTCGTACCACGCGGCGTTCAGCTTCGGTGGATTGGCCGGGGCGATCTTCTCCGGGTTGATGGCCTGGCTCGGCGTGGCGCCGCTGCCCCATTTTCTGCTGGTTGCCGCCCTTGCCTTTGGCGCCGGGTGGGCGGCGACGCGGCGGTTGCTGCCGGCGAGCGTCGACGCGGTCGGGCCGCGCCCGCGCGGATCGCCGCCGGGCGAACCCCACGCCGCAGGGTCGGCGCTGCGCCACCCGTCCCGCCGCCTGGTGCTGATGGGGTTGCTCGCCCTCAGCGTGCTGCTCGGCGAAGGGGCGATGGCCGACTGGAGCGCGCTCTACCTCGACGAATCGCTCGGCACCGGTCCCGGGCTGGCCGCGTTCGGCTTCGCCGCCTTCTCGTTGACGATGGCGGGCGGGCGCCTGGTCGGCGACCGCCTGACCGCCGCCTGGGGGGGCGTCGCGCTGGCCCGCCGTGGCGGGTTCCTCGTCGCCGGGGGGATGGGGGCGGCCTTGGCCTTAAACCACCCGGCGGCGGCGATCGCGGGCTGCCTGGCGGTCGGGGCCGGGTTGTCCTGCGTCTTCCCGGTGGTCCTCAGCGCGGCCGGCCAAACGCCGGGGATCGCCGCCGGACCCGCGATCGCGCTGGTCTCGGCCCTGGGCTACGGCGGCTTCCTGGTCGGGCCGCCGCTGATCGGCCTCGTCGCCGAGGTCGTCTCGTTGCCGGTCGCGCTCGGGATCGTGGTCGTCATGGGCGCGATCATGGTTGGCCTGGCCGGCTCGCTCGCCCCCACTCGGTCCGCGGTTCCCGTTACGACGGCGCGCCCGGTCCAACAGTGAGGACCGGGCGCGCCGTGCGGGTTTCGTTACCGCGTTGCTTGGGATCGCGGGCTTAGCCGCCGTTCGGGACGATGTTCTGGTTGACTCGGAACAGGTTGTGGGGATCGTAGGTCGCCTTGATCGCCGCCAGACGGTCGTAGTTGGCGCCGTAGGAGGCGCGCACCCGGTCTTGGCCCTCGTCGGTCGGGTCCATCATCATGTTGACGTAGGCGCCGCCGGCGGAATACGGATGAACCGCCGCCCAGTACGCCCGCGTCCAGGCGATCATCGCCGCGTTGTCGGCCGGGTCCGGGCTGACCCCGACCATCACCATGCCCCACTTGGCGTCGCGGTAGTTCCAAGCCGTCGCGTCGCGCGGCACCCGCCCGGCCGCGCCGTCGATCGGGTAGAGGTGCATCGTCGCCTGGGGGGTCGGCATCGTCGCCGCGAACTCGACGTGACGCGCGATCGCCTCGTCGGGGATCTCGGTGACGAAGTCGGCCTTCCAGTACCACTGGTGACCCGGCGGGTACAGCCCGTCGAACATGCCCTGCAACGCCGGGTACGGCAGCGGACCGACCCAGTCCAGGATCGGCGGGCCGAACCGCTCCCGGATCGGCGCGAAGACCGCCTCGGCGCCGTCGAGCGGCCCCGTGTAGCACCAGACGACGCCGCAGACCTTCTGGCCGTGCAGGTGCTCCGGAAACGGCGCCCCTGCGGGCACGGTCATGAAGGCGAAAAAGCCGTTGAGGTCGTCCGGCGCCTGGGTGATGAACTCCCGGTACCAGCGCAGCACCTCGGCCGAGCGCTCCAGCGGCCAGAGCATCGGCCCGCCGTAGACGGTGTCGATCGGGTGCAGGTTGAAGACGAACGAGGTGACGACGCCGAAGTTGCCGCCGCCGCCGCGGATGGCCCAAAACAGGTCCGAGTGGTCGTCCGCACTCGCCGTCACGAACCGGCCGTCGGCCAACACGACGTCGGCTTCGAGCAGGTTGTCGATCGCCAGACCGCACTTGCGGGTCAGGTGGCCGAGACCGCCGCCGAGGGTCAACCCGCCGACCCCGGTGGTCGCGATGATGCCGCTCGGAGTCGCGAGGCCGAAGGCGTGCGTGGCGTGGTCGACCTCGCTCCAGGTGCAGCCGCCGCCGACCCGCGCGGTCCGCGCCACCGGATCGATCCGGACCCCCTTCATCGGCGACAGATCGATCATCAGGCCGCCGTCACAGCTGCCGAGACCGGCGCCGTTGTGGCCGCCACCGCGGACGGCGAGGAGCAGCCCGTGGTCGCGAGCGAAGCCGACGGCGGCGATCACGTCGCCGGCATCCGTGCAGCGGGCGATCAGGCCCGGCCGCTTGTCGATCATCGCGTTGTAGACGGCGCGCGCCGCGTCGTAGCCCGGATCGCCGGGGCGGACGACGCCGCCGCGAATCGTCGCCGCGAATTGCTCGATCGCGGCGGCGGTCGGGGTCGAACCGGTCGTTGCCGGGGTGGGGGTGGTTGCCACAGCCACGGGACATCTCCTTATCGATGATCGCGTTTCGTCGGTGTTCAGCACCGCGCCGGATCCACCGGTTGGCCGTGGGACCGCGCCATCCTTCGGCCGTTGGGTGCGGGATCAGTCCACCCTTGCGGGAAACCTACCGGCCAGGCAGTGGGTGCGCGTGCGGACGCGGTTCCGCCGCGCCGATCAAACCGCCGTGCAGCGGGATTCCGAGGCGAATCACCAGGGCACCGGCGGAGCGCCGCATCGCCGCGAACGGAACGCGCGGCTCGGACGGAGCCGCGACGTGCACCCGTGGCCATCGCGGCCCGGCGCCGTTCGTCGGCGGCGAGACCCGGCGCGGGGTCCACCGAGTTCCAGTAGCGGCTAGCGCTCATCGGCGTCTCCTTGTGCCATCCTCGGGCGAGCGGACGGGAGCGGCCGGACCATCGCGGCTCGGCTCTGGCGGTGCGTCGGGACCGTCCCGAGCGCATCGTCATCATCCTCCGCTGGCGGGGGTGGCACATCCCCCGTGGCTAGGTATTCCCCCGTCGGGCGATTAGGTACGACGCTCAGGCGAGGCCGTGATCGGCGGCCGCGGCGGCAGCCTCGCGACGGTTGGTGACCCGGAGTTTCGCCAAGACATGCTTGACGTGGGTCGAGGCTGTGTGCGGACTGATGAAGAGGGCATCCGCGATCTCCTTGTCGGTCTGTTGTCGCGCCAGCAGGCGCAGGACCTCCACTTCCCGCCGGCTCAGGCCGGCGGGATAGGGTTCGACCACGTCCGGTGCGATTAGCCGCGCCGCGAGCGCGTTCGCGCGGGCCAGCGCCGGGTTCGCGCCGAGGTGGAGGAAGGTCGCGCGCGCCTCGTCGACCAGCGGCCGCGCCGCGCCGCGCTGCTTGAACGCCAGCCGCGTTTCGGCCAGCACGAGCGCGGTCAGCGCCCGCTCGAACGGCACCTGACACCGGTCGGCAAGATCGAGGGCGGTCGCCAGGTGCCACTCCGCGAGCGCCCGTGCCCCGGCGGCCGTGTCCAATTCGCCCAGCAGGCGATGCCCGGCCAGGCGGACCAACGGCTGATCGGTCTCGGTCGCCAGGGCAACCGCCTCGGCCGCGCGGGAACGCGCCGCGCCGTGTTCCCCGGCGGCTTCGTGCCAGCGCGCCCAGGTCAGCGCCCCGTCCGCCTGGCCCAAACGACACCCGTTCCAGCCGATCCAGCGGTCGTGGGTTTCACACCAGGCGCGGGCGGTGGAGCAATCGCCCGCGTCGAGGCAGAGATCGGCCGCCAGACGCAGGAGGAACAGCCCTTCCTGGTGGATCGCGTCGCCGGGTTCGGTTGCCGGTCCATCCGGGAGGAGCGCGTGGATGTGATCCCAGGCAAGGGCCGGTTCGCCGCGATGGCGGGCGAGGGTCGCGATCGCCGCCGTGATCTCCCGGCGGAAAAAGGCATTGCCCGGCGGCGGATGGTCGCGCAGGATCCGGTCGGCCTCGTCCCAGCGGCCGTCGAGGACCAGGCAGTCCAGCCAGGCCAAGCGGGGAGAAACACCCGGCCGGAGCGCGCCGCCCGCTCGGCCGAGGGCCGCCTCGGCCTCGGCCGCCAGCCGGCGACGGGCATCGGGATCGGCCGCGCCGTACGTGACGGCGACGTCGCGTCCTTCGTTCAGCGCCGTGAACGCGACCAGCACGTGGTGATCGTTACCGCGGAACGACTCGCGGGACAGCGACCAGACGGCCCGCGCTTGGTCGGGCCGACCGAGTGCTGCGTACGCGATGCCCAGTCCGTGGTGGGCAAACGCCAAGGACGCGCGCGAACCGCGCCCGGCGTCGACGATCGTCGACAGTAGGTCGGCGAACCGTTCGCCGAGTTCGGCCGCTTCGTCCAAGCGGCCGGCCGAGGCGAGATACCAGGCATGGAAACAATTCACGAATCGGATCACATCGATCGGCAACTGCACCTCATCGGACTCGCCGGCCGACATCCCGGCCCAGTGAACCCCAGGAAACCAGGTGCGAATCGGCGTCGCCGCCGTCGTCTCGTCCTCGATCAACGCCGTGAGGGCGTCGATTCCCTCCGCGTCCGCCGCCAGCCCGGCACCAAACCGACCGGAGTAGCACAGCAGAACGCCGCGCATCACCCGGATTTCGGCCGCCATGAACGCATCGCCGACCCGAAGGGCGAGGCGCTCGGCGGCGTCGACGTTGGTGAGGGCGGTTGCCGGGTCGAAGAACCGCAAGAGGTAGGCGATGCGGGCGAGCAGTCGTCGGTGGGTTCGGTCTTGGCCAGCAATCCCTTCCACGTACGCGACGGCGGCGCGGAACCGCTCGGCCGCCGTCAGCCAGGCGTACGCCCGTTGGGCGCGCTCTCCCGCCCGTTCCAGCCATTCGCCCGCGCGGGGATCGCCGGCCGCCTGGAGATGGGAGGCGACCGCGTCGGGGTCGGGATTGGGGCCGGCGGCCAACGCCTCGGCGATCCTGCCGTGCCAGAGGCGCCGCCGGGGCGGGAAGATGTCCTCGGACAACGCCTCGCGGGTGATGGCATGGACGAACCGGACCCGCGTCCCGTCGCGTTCGGCGTCCATCAGGTGCGCCTCGATCGCCCGCTCGACGATGTCGAGCACCGCTTCCTCGCCGATGCCCGCCACCGTCGCCCAGAGGTCGAGCGGCACCTCCTGACCGATCAACGCGGCGATCCCCAGCGGTTGCCGGGTGTCTTCCCCGAGCCGGGAGATGCGTCCGTCGATCACCTGCCGCAGCAACGCCGGCACGACGACCCGGGCGAGTTCCCCGAGCGACGACCGATCGTCGCCGGTTCGCAGCAGCCCCTCTTCTTCGAGCGCGCGCAACAATTCGACCGCGAAGAAGGGATTGCCGTCCGCGTGGCGATCCACGTACGCGACGAGGCGTTCCGCGTCCGCGCCATCGAGTCGGTAGCGCGCGGCGACCAACAACCGGTAGGACCCGGTATCCAGTCCTTTGAGATCGAGCCGGATCACGTCCGCCTCACGGATCAGTGCGGGAAGGTGGCGCGCGAGAGGATGCCCCCGCACCAGTTCGTCGCGGCGGTACGTCGCGACCAGGAGCGCGGGCCAGTGGCCGAGGTAGACCCCGAGATAGCGCAGCAGATCCAGGCTCGCCGGATCGGACCAATGCAGATCCTCGAGCACGATGAGGACCGGTCCGAGCGTCGTTAGATCGGCGACGTATCGCCGAACATCGGCGAAGAGGGCGCTTTGGTCGGTGACGCGCGCCAGTTGGCCGCCCGCGAGCGACGCGGGGGGGGCCAGCGACGGGGACGTCACCCCGACCCGCTCGAACAGTTCCAGCCAGGGGCCGTACGGGGGCGCGTTCGTCCAATCGTAACAATGCCCGGTCAGCACCCGGACCCCGCTGGCCTCGGCCCTGCGCGCCAGATCGCGGGCGAGCGTCGTCTTGCCGATCCCCGCTTCGCCGCCGACGAGCACGAGTCCGCCGCGCCCGGTGATGGCGGCGTCGAGTCCCTCGCGCAGGACCGCTTGCTCTCGCGTCCGACCGATGATGACGGTCGAACGGTGAACAACACCCGCCCCGGACGGGCCGGTGGCGCGATCCACGGACAGTCCGATGGTGTCCATGATAGCCTTGCTCGATTGGCGGAACGCTCTATCTAGTGTACCAAGCCAGCCCGAACGCTATCCAGATGGACGCCTTGCCGAGGGAAGAGTGGGATTCGATCCTCCATACGCCGCTCCACGGCTCGCCCTCGACCGCCACGCGATGCCCGCCGTCGCCACGGGGTGCCCGGCCGAGGGGTGACTCCGATCCCGGCCTACGGCTCCGACCCGTCGTCCCCGTCCGGGAGCGGGTCGGTCGCGCGCCCCAGGAGCAGGTGGGCCAACCGCGCGGGACGAGACGCGCGCGTCGGTTCGACCAAGGCGAGGGGAACGACGAGGTCGCCGTCGGTCCAGGCCATGCCCCACGGTTGATCGCCCGCCTCGGCAAAGGCGGCGGCAACGTCCGGGGTCGGCCAGGCGTAGTCGTCGCGATCCGTTTGGGTCAGCGGCAGGGAGGCCAAGGCGTAGCCGGGAACGGCGTCGTCAGGGACCGGGGTCCCCGCCGCGAGCGCGGCGCGCAGCGGGGCCAGCCGCTGCCGTTCCTGGTCGGTCCAGGCGACCCATTCCGGGTTGACGAGGTCGCAGCGCTCCAGCGTCCCTCCCCCGCCGAGGGGGTAGCGGGCGGACCAGCGGGGGAGGCCGTGCAGGGCCATCCGCAGCCACGGGGCGTTGGCCGGCAGCGCCAGCTCGGGCGGGGTGACGAGGAGGAGATCGGCCGTCCAACCGCCGCGCGGGCGGAGGCAGGCCCAAACCTCCTCGCCGTCCGCCGTCAGGCGGGCCAGCAGCAGGAACCGCTCCTTGGCCGGCTGGCGACCGGGTTCCGGCGGCGGCATCGGCAGCCACCCATCGCGCCCGTTCTCCGGTCCGGGCAGCGACGCCCGGACGAGGCGGCAGGCCGCCGCGGCCACGGTCGCGGCGGCCAACCCGGCGCTCGCGTCCGCCGCGTCGGCGACGGCCCGCAGCCGCGCCGCAACGGAGTCCAATCCCAAGCCGGCGAGGCCGTCCGCGTCCCGGCCGAGAGATTCTCGGTCCTGGTCGGCGTGGTCCCAGCCGCCGCCGACCACGCGGTCGAGCCGGGCTTCGATCCGGGTGAGGTGGTGGGCGATGCCGTCCATGAACGTTCGTCCTTTGGCGCCGGCCCGAGGGGCATGCGCACGGTCGTGTTGCCGCGACGCGCCACACCCGATCCGCCTACGTCAGTTCCGGAAACGTCGGTCCCTTGCTCCAGCGCAGTCCGTCGCCGACCACGGCTCGGCAGCGCAGGCAAATCCCGTCGTCGGTCAAGACAAGGTCGCCGAGCAGGGCGTACCGTCCCGGTTCCGGGAGCAAGCCCGGTACCCGGGTTCGCCAGCCGTCGGGCCATTGGAGCGGAACCACCTCCCCATCGGCGTCGAGGGCGCCCAGCGCCTCGCCGCGGTGGACCAGCGCCGATGGACGGAGCAGGACGGGGACGGAGAACCCCCCGAACGGGTCACGCAGGGCGGCGAGCAGGGCGCGCCGCGGTCCCGCGATCCGATCCGGCGTCGCCGCCACGACGCGGGCGATGTCGGCGGCACGGAGCGGGGCGCGGCGGGCGCGGACCAGCTTGATCCGGCGCGGCGCCGCGCCGGGGTACAGCCCGGCCTCCTCCACCAGCAGGCGGAGCCGGTGGAGCGGCGGGGCCGTGCCGCGCAGTTTCGAGGGCACGATCCGCTTTTCGAGGTAGACGGCCCCGGATGCCGGGTCGACCAGCGTGCCGGTGTCGATCGCGAACTCGGCGTCGATCGCGCGGTCGGCGGCGATCTGGACCAGCTCCAACCCCGCGACCGGTTCCAAGTCGGCGGCGCGCCAGGTCTTGCCGAGGAGGTCTTCGCCGAGGCGCGGATCGAGCGCCACCCGCCCCTCCAGGTGGGCGCCGGTGGCCTGTCGGGTCAGCCACAGATCCTGGAGCAGCCGGGCGAAGCGGCGCTCGTCCGGCACACCGTCGCGCCCGTTACGGCCCGCCGCCTGGACGGCGACGATCAGGTTGCCGAGCCGCCGGAGTTTTAAGGCCCCTACCAGCTCCCCGGCCTGGGCCAGCAACGCCGCCTTGTCCGGGCCAAGGGCGAGGACGCCGCCGCCGGCGAGTTCGGCGAGCACGCGGTCGACCAGCGCCAGTCCTTCGCCGCGCAAGGCGGTGCGCTCGGCGTTGGGGTCGCGCTTAGGTGCGGCGGTGGCGGTGGCGGCGCGGGTCCGTCTCGCCTTTGGGGGCGGGGCGGGGGCTTGGATCGCTTCGCCGATCGCGACCGCCGCCGGGTGATCGAGCAGCGCGACGACGACCGCGACGACGTGCTTGCAGTGCGGTTTGCGGCGGTGGGCGGGGCAGGTGCAGCCGGGTTTGGCCGCCGCGTCGTCCAGGGGCACGGTGACGCGGTAGTCGGTGGAGCCGGACACCGTCGCATAGGCGGTGGCACCGGCGGCGATGGCGCCGCGGACAGCGCCCGTGCGCGCGTAATCGCGGCCCGCGGCGTAGGCGGCGTCGCCGGCCAGTTCCCGCAGGCGCTCGCCGGTCTCGCGGAGGGCGGGGTGGGTGCCGGGGTCAAACCGGGCGGGCATCGGCCGGCTCCCCGCGCAGGGCGCGCTCGACGGCGTCGACCAGTTTGTTCGGCGTCGCGGCGAAGGTGGGGATATCCAGGGCGGCGACCTCCCGCGCCAGATCGCGGTCGTACGAGGCCCGGCCACCGTCGTTGAGGGCCAGCACGCAGAGCACCGTCGCCCGCCGCGCGACCATGCTCTCCAGCCCGCGCAGGAGGGCGACCCGGTCGCCGCCCTCGTAGAGGTCGGTGATCAGGAGGACCAGGGTCCGCTCCGGTTCCGCGATCACGCCTTCGGCGTAGCGGACGGCGCGGGCGATGTCGGTGCCGCCGCCGAGATGGACGCCGAAGAGGAGTTCGACCGGGTCGCCCAGGTCCTGGCTGACGTCGGCGACCTCGGTGTCGAAGAGGACGAGCCGGGTGTCGAGCGCGGGCAACGACGCGAAGACGGCGGCGATGATCGCGGCGTAGACGACCGATTCGGCCATCGAGCCGCTCTGGTCGACCAAAATCACGATCCGCCGCTCGTGGTGGCGGCGCTGGTTGGCGTGGAAGTAGATCCGCTCCGGCACGATGGCGCCGAGATCCGGTTGGTAGTTCCGCAGCCCGGCGCGGACGGTTCGCCGGAGGTCGAGGTTGCGGGCGCTGGGCAGGGGGCTGTGGCGGTCGCGGCGGAGGGCGCCGAGCACGGCCTGGCGGGTCTGGTCCTCCAGGCGGCGACGCAGTTCGGCGACGATCTCGGCGACCACCTGGCGCGCCGTTTCCCGCGTCCGGGCCGGCATCAGGTGTTTTAAGGCGACGATGGTGGCGACCAGGCCGACGTCTTTCTCCAGCGTTTGGAGGATCTCGGGTTCGAGCAGGAGCTGGGTCAGACCGCGGTGCTGGATCGCTTCTTTCTCCATGAAGGCGACCACGTCGCGCGGAAAGTAGCGCCGGATGTCGCCGAGCCAGGTCGGAACCTGAGGCGATCCGGCGCCGAGCGAGGCGGAGCGCGGCTGGTCCTCGCCGTAGAGGAAACCGAGGGCGCGGTCCATCCCGGCCAGCGCCGGGTCGCCGGCGACGGCGGCGTCCGCGGCGGCCCGCGCCGCGCCGGTGCCGCCACCCGGCTCCGCGCCGAGGATCAGCCGCCAGCGGAGCAGCTCCGCGTCGACGTCCCCGCCCGGTCGCTCGTCCACGTCAGGCAATCCCATAGCGCTCCCGCCAATCGTCGAGGGTGGTCGCCACCAGGGCGTCGGCTTCGCGCAGGAGGGCCGTTTCGACATCGGAGGCGGCGACCGACCGGGTCGCCGTCGAGGGGGTGACCCCAAGGACCCCGGCCAGGGTCTCGCTCAGGTACGCCCGCTCCGCGCCGCCGAGGTTGCCGAGCGCGCGGCGCAGCGTCGGCAAGAGCGGCGTCAACGTGGCAAGAGAAAGACCGGCCAGGAACCCGTTGACCGCCGCGACCAGGGGCCGGTTGCGGACCAAGGTGCCGCGGTGGAGCGAGAAGACGCCGGCGACGAGGCGGGCGTTGGCCCCCGGCTCGGCGGTGGCCGAGAGCCAGTAGCGCAGGTGATGGGCGAGGTCGGAGTCCCCGAGCCTCCCCCCGAGTTGGAGCAAGGTCAAGATCGCGCCCCGGATCTCGCCGTGGGTCGCCGCCCCGGCGGCGGTGCGCTCCAACGCCTGCCAAAACGTCTCGCCGTCGGCAACCGGGCTGGCGCGGCGGACGAGGTCGGCCAGGGAGACGAGGGTGTCGCGGACGGCGACCGCGTCCTCGTCGCCGCAGACGGCGGCGGCCGGGAGGTGGACGGCGGCGCGGCGGAAGAGACGGGCGGCGAGGGTCGCCAGAGCGGCGGCGGGCAGGCGGCGGGCGGCACCGTAGGCGGCCAGGCCGTCGAGGTGGAACGTGGCGCGGCCGAGGGCGACGAAATCGCCCCCCGCGGCGGCGAGGCGCTCGCAGCGGAGCAGACCGGCGTCGAATCCCTCCGTCAGGTCGCAGAGCGCCATCCGGAGCAGGGTTTCCGTGCCCTGGTCGATCCGGGTCGCGGCGGCCAGGGCGTCGGCGAGCGTTCGGCCGCAGACCTCGGCGAACGACGCGCCGAGGGCGGTCCGCTCGACCAGTTGGCCGTCGGTGGCCGGGGTCCAGGCCAGTTCCCATTTTTCGCGCGAGCGGGCGATCTGGTCGAGCGGGTCCTTGACCGCGGCCCGGCCACCGCCGCCGAGACCGCTGACCAGTTCGACCGCGTACGGGATCTCGGCCAGGACCAGGCGGTGGAGAAAGACCGAGCGCGCCGCCTCGGCGGCGATCGGCATGTGGAGCAGGATTTGTCGCGGCGCGTCGACGACCGGCAGACCGAGGCGGGACGTCGTCTCGTAGAACTCGGTTTGGAGCGGGGTGCGGCCGATCTCCGGCGTGACGCGGCCGACGGTTTCGCCGATCTGGATCCGGCGCAGGGCGGCGGCGACCGGGAGCTCCTGGCCCTGGCCGAAACAGGCGGCGGCGGCGTCCTCGATCTCGTCCACCCCGGCGGCGGGTTTGCCCCGCAAGCGGGCGAGGACCCCGCCCAAGGTGTCGGCGTCGATCGCCTGGGCCAGCGATGCGTCGCGTCCGGCGCCGCGCAGGTCGGCGGCGAGGGCGAGCAGGGCGGCGCGGGTGGCGACGGCGTGGTCGCCGCCCGCTTCCCAGACCCGCTGGTAGTAGCGGGGCGCGCGGTTCCCCGCGCCATACCCGAAGTGTTCGCTCAGGCGCGGAAAGCTGAACGGGATCAGGTGGAGCGCGGCCGGCACCGTCGGCGGCTCCATCGGCTCGATCTCGGCGGAACCCGCGACCAGGGCGGCGATCGGTTCGACGTGGGCGGCGCCGCAAACGAGCACGATCTCCTCCGGCGCGATCCCTTCGTCGACGACACGGAGCGCGGCGGCGGCCATCTGGGCTTCGCGCACCGAGTCCTCGTCGCCCCGCGGCACCAGGCGGCGGGCCTTAGCGCCGAACTCGACCAGAGCGGCGACGAAGGCGTCGGAAGGAAGGTCGGCCGCTTCCTGCTCGAAGACGACGTCCCAAAACTCGTCGAAGGTGGCGTACCCGGCGGCCTCGGCCAATCCGCCGCAGAAGCGGGCGTAGTCCTCGGCCGGAGACAGGTCCAGGCCGGTCTCGTCCCCGGCGGCGAGGACGGCCGACGCCGGCAGGTCGCAGAACGCCGACCGGGCGCCGACCTCCCGCGCGGCGGCGAGGGCGACGTACTCCGGCGAGTAGGCGCAGAAGGGCCAGGAGACGGCGCGGGGCGCGCCCTCGGTGCGGTAGGCGTAGAGCGCGACCGGCGGCTCGGTCCGGACATCGAGCAGGGCCGGGATCAGCGGGGTGGCATCGGCCGGGCCCTCGACCAGGACGGCGCGGGGTCGCCGCGCCCGGATCACGCGGGTGACGTGGCGGGCGGCGGCGGGGGAGTGGTGGCGAACGGGGAAGAGGAACACGGATTGGCGATCCTTCCGCTGACCGTGTCCCAGGCGATAACCGGCGGCGGTGGCCCGTGGGACGATGTCGGGCGCGGCGGTGCCGCGGCGCTACCGCTCCCCCGCCAACGCCGCGCCACCGCCGCGCCCGGGCGAGAACCGGTTTATCCGACCGCGTCCCGTGCCGCCGCGTAGAAGGCCGGCCACAGCCCGTCCTTGCGCGGTTTGGCGACCGTTGCGAGGTATTCGCGAAAGATGTCGAGGTCGGCCGGGTTTTCCTTGGCGACGGTGCCGACGAGACCGGCGACGCAGTCGCCGACCGTCGCCGGGCGGTCGCCGAAGAAGCCGCCGAGGAGGGCGCCGTTGGCGACGGTCGAGATCAGCTCGGCGGTGCTGAGGACGGTGGTCGGCGTTTTCACCCTGGCCGCGCCGTCGAGGGTTTCGCCGCGCCGCAGTTCCGAGAACACCGTCGCCAGGAGCGCGATCAGGTCCCGCGGGACCACCGGTTCGACGCCGAGGTCGTGGAGCAACTCGCGGGAGCGGCGGGCGACGATCTCGGTTTCCTGGACCAGGTCGGTCAGCACCGGCAGGGTGACGAAGTTGAAGCGCCGTTTCAGGGCGGCGCTCATCTCGTTGACGCCGCGGTCGCGGGTGTTGGCGGTGGCGATCACGGCGAAGCCCCGGCGGGCAAACACCGCCGTGTCCAGCTCCGGGATCGCGATCTGCTGCTCGGAGAGGACGGAGATCAGGGCGTCCTGGACCTCGGCGGCGCAGCGGGTCAGCTCCTCGATCCGGACCACCGCGCCGTCGCGCATCCCGCGCAGCACCGGGCTGGGGACCAACGCGGCGTCGCTCGGTCCCTGGGCGATCAGGAGGGCGTAATTCCACGAGTATTTGACCTGCTCCTCGGTGGTGCCGGCGGTTCCCTGGACCACCAATCCGGACGAGCCGGAGATGGCGGCGGCGAGGTGCTCCGAGAGCCAGCTCTTGGCCGTGCCGGGTTGGCCGGCCAGCATCAGCGCGCGATCCGAGGCCAGGGTGGCGATCGCGACCTGGACCAACCGCCGGTCGCCGACGAACTTGGCCGGGATCGGCACCGGCCCGTCCGGCCCCGGCAGCGACTCCTTGCTGCCGAGGACGAACGTCTCCACCATCCGCGGCGACAATCGCCATCCGCGCGGCTTCGGCCACCGGTCGTGGGCGATCAACGCCGCCAACTCGGCGGCGCAGCGCACCTCGGCCGGTTGGCGGATGACGCCGGTCGGGGCCAGCACGGACGGGGCGTCGATCACGGCGGGTGGCTCCTGCGGTTGGCTCCGGGGCGAGCGGCTCGGATCACCGTGGCCCAAGCGGAACGGGTTGGAACAGCGGGAGGCTCGGATCGTGACGGGGCGTGGTCCACTCGTTGGTAGTAGATCATGCGTTCTGTGGGACGTCAAGAGGCGGTCTGGGGCTGAAGCGCCAGGTCCCCGACGGGTCGCCTCGCTGGTCGTGCGCGGGTCATTCCCCGGTCGTCAGATCGAGCAATCCGGCGGCCGTCGGGCGAAACCCGCAGCCGCGGTAAAACCCGTCCAGTTCGTCGTCATAATCGACGTGCAGCCACTCGGCGCCGCGCTCCCGCGCCATCGCCGCCGCTTCGCGGACCAGCGCCCGGCCGAGGCCGCGCCGCTGGTGAGCGGGGTGGACGGTGGTGTCGAGCAGGAAGGCGTGGACCCCGCCGTCCCAGGCGACGTTGACGAAGCCGACCAGGCGCTCGCCGTCCAGCGCGCAGACCCAGCCCAGGCCGCGCTCGAGGATCGGCCCCCAGTCCTGGTCCCCGACCTCGCTCCAGGCGGCGTTCCGCAGGGCGTTGAGGGCCGCGTTGTCGATCGGCCGGTTGCGGACGACGACGATGGGCAACGGCTCGACGTCCTTTCCCCGCGTCCCAGGAGCGGGGCACCCTGCCCGAGTCGGAACCGACCCCCGGCTGCGGAACGATACCCCAAGGCGGGTGGCGCATCGCTAGACCGCGGCCCGGGTGCTGTTCCGGGCGTCGTAGGTGCCGCGCCCGTGGCCAAGGCGATCGTCGGTGTCGGCGGCGAAGACCTCGACCTCGATCGGGAGGGCGGCGCCGGGGGCGGGAACGAAGGCGCGAACCTCGAACCGGGTGCGCGCGTTCCTGATGGCGGGGTCCGGCGATTCGACGAACGAGACGGCGTCGCCGAACCCGTTGTCCGCGCCCAGGAGTTCGGTGGTCGCGCCGACCGGGACCGCGATCACGACCTCGGTCTGGCCGGTGATCGGCGCCGGCACGTCCGGGTGGCCGAGGACGACGATGTTGACCGCCTTGCCGTTGATGGCGACCACCGGGTCGACGCGGCACCACTGGCGGTCGGCGCCGGCCGATGGGCCGAGCACGACCATGACGACCAGGGCCAGGGCGAACGAGCGGAGGATCCGGGGCATGGGAGGCGTTCCTTCCGGCGGGCGCCGGACAGCGCGTGGACGAACCCGATGTCGCCATCGTAGGCGGCGGGCCGCGCGGCGCGCATCACCCACCGGGACCGGTCCCCGGCACCCGGGCGGCGTGCGGTGGCGGGGACCTAGGTCCGCCGCCCAATGGTTTTGGCCTCGACACGGACCGTTCGGCCCAGCCAGAATGGCCCACCGTCGGGGGAGCGTTCGCGGTACCATTGGCCCGCAACCCCCCGCCCGTTGGCGGGTGATGGTGCGCGGTCAAGGAGGTGCCCGCCGTGGCCGCCCATCCAACCCCGCCGGACGCCGACGCGCGGCGTCCGCCGCCGCCGTTGCCCAATCCGCTCCCCCGATCGCTCCCGCCCGGCGGCCCGTCCCCCGCGCGCCCGCTGACCGGCTTCCGCGGCGCCTGGTTGGTGGTGGCCGTCGTGCTCGCCGTCGCCAGCATCATCTCGGTCGTGTTGGCCTGGCGGGCGGACGACCTTCGCCGGGAATGGATGATCGGGGCGGCGCTGGGCACGTTCTTGCTCGGGTTGGCCGGGCTCTTCGACGCGCTCTTGCTGTCGCGCAGCCGCCAGCCGTTCGAGGTCGCCCACCAGGCGCTGCAGGTGGCGGCCGACGACCTGGCGGTGTCGTACGCCGCGCTCAACGCGGCCCACCAGGACCTCCAGGCGACCGCCGCCGCCCGCGACCGCGCCCTGACCTCGCTCCAGGCGGCGGTGCGGGAGCGGGAAACGTTTCTCGCTTCGATCTCCCACGACCTGAAGACGCCCTTGACCCTGATCAAGGGCCACGCCGACCTGCTCTACGCCCGCGCCGCGCGCTCCGACAACCCGGAGCTGGCGCGGATGATGAGCGGGCTGGGCAGCATCACCGCCAACTCCGCCCAGATGGCGCAATTGATCGACGAATTGCTGGAGCTGGCCCGGTTGCAGGTCGGGCAATCCTTGGAGTTGGACCGGCGGCCGGTCGACCTGGTCGCGCTGGCGCGCCGGGTCACCAAGGACCACGATCGGGCCAGCCACCGCCATCGGATCCGGTTCCGGGCCGACGCGCCGACCATCGAGGGCCGGTGGGACGCGGCGCGGCTGGAGCGGGTGCTGGATAACCTGCTCTCCAACGCGGTCAAGTACAGCCCGCGGGGCGGCGAGATCGTGGTCGTGGTCGGGCACGAACCGGTGCCGGAGCCGCACGGGATGGCGACGCTGCGGGTCTCCGACCGCGGGCTGGGGATCCCGGCGGCGGACCTGCCGCGGATTTTCGACCGCTTCCACCGGGGGAGCAACGTGGCCCAATCCATCGAGGGCACCGGTCTCGGCCTGGCCGGGGTCCGGCACACGGTCGAAGGCCACGGCGGGTCGGTGGCGGTCGAGAGCACGGAAGGCGAAGGGAGCACCTTCACCGTGCGCTTACCGCCGGACGGCGAGCCACCCGCGACCGAGGCGGGACCGGCGGTTGCCGACGTCGGTGCCCGCTGGGCATTGAACCCGGAGGCCGATCGGGACCCCGGCGCAGAGCGGGAATCGGCGGTCCCGTAGCGGAGCGCCCAACGCCTCCCGGAGCCGGACCGTTGCTCCGTGCTCCCGCGAACGCGGGCATGCCGAGCGGGGCGACGCATCGCGTCCCTCTGCGAACGGTCGCCAACCCCGTCGCTTCGCCTTCGATCCCTACGGTCGGCTCGCCGCGTCCAGTCGCGCCTCGACGTGGGGTCGGTCGGCCGGGCGCGGGGACGGCGCGGGGACGGCCCGCGCGGGAGTCGCGTCGGGGTCGCCATCCACGACGGCGGCCAACGCGGCGACGACGGCGGAGTCCCAGCGCGTCCCCGCCTCGCCGCGGAGGCGATCCAAGGCGGCGTCCGGGGACAGCGGGGCGATGCGGTCGCCGCCGCGTTGAGCGGCGTCGTAGGCGTCGGCGACGGCCAGGATCCGGGCGCCGAGGGGAATCGCCTCGCCCCGCAGCCGACCGGGGTGTCCGCTGCCGTCCCAGTGCTCCTGGAACGAACGGAGGAAGGTTGCTGCCAGGGCGTAGGCCGGAAAGCGGGCGATGAAGGCGGCTCCGGCGGTGGCGTGGTGGCGATCGGCGGTCGCGGGGGCGGGCCGCTTGCGGCGCCGGTCGTGGGGCGAGATCATCCGGCCGACGCCGTGGACGCGAGCGGCGGCGACGATCGCGGCGGTATCGCCCTCGTTCACCCCCATCCGGCGGGCGATGCCCTCGGCCACCGCGCCGACCGCCGCCGCGTGCCCAGTCCAGGTGGCATCGCGCAGCTCGCCGAGCGCGGCTAGGGTCTCGACCTCGGCCTGGGTGGCGGCGCGGACCGCGATCCCCCGCCGCAGCGAGAGGTGGGCCAACCCGATCGGCACCAGCAGGATCGGCAACAGCCAGGGCTGCTCGCGGCCGATCCACACCCCCAACGCCCCGACCGCCGAGAGCACCGCGTGTTCAGGAAGATCCAAGTGCAGCCCCCGCGACCAGGCCCGCATCGGATCGGTGCCGACCTGGAGGGCGCCCATGGTCGAGACAACCAGGCTGTTGACGACGTGCATCGCCACCGTGGCGCCGGCGACCGCTACCATCTCGCCAGGAACAGCCGGCAGCGGCAATCCGTTGGCGGCGTGGTAGGTGGCTCCGCCGACCCCAACATAGAAGGCAGTCTGGGCGGTGTTGAAGATTGTCTCCTCGTCGTCGGCCCTGCCCAGCAGGTGGTGGACCGCAACGCCGAGCGCGGCGGTGATCATCGCCACCGGCGATGGAAAGACGATCGCGGCGACGAACAGCGGCGCCGTGTCGACCGAGACCTTGGTCCGGTACGTCAACTGCAAGGGAAAGCGTAAGGACAGCGCGATCGCGAACACGATGCCGCCGGCCAGGAGGAAGGTGGTCGGGGACACGCGTACGGCCGCGTCGTCGCCACCCGGCGCCAACGGGAGGACGATCCCGGCGACAAACAACGCCACCGTCGCCGTCGCCACCGCGGCCATATAGGCGCGGACCGTTGGTGGCGACACAGGCGACCGATCCTCCATTCCGGCTAGAATCTCCTCGTTGGGCGCGCCAACCTGCGCGCGGCCGGGTTTACCGGCCGCTTCGCGGGGGACGTGCCGTTTCGGGACCAGCGTTCGGAATCATGCGATGGGACCGGTATCTCGTCGAGGGCACCGATGGCGACGGAACCGCGGGTGGCAATCAATAGCCGCGGTGGATCGGCCCGTCGTGGCCCACATTGTGTCTATAATGAGCGCAGACGGCAAGCAGCAACCGAAGACCGGAAGGAACGGCAGATGATGGATCGGGTGGGTGGTGCGACCGGTATCCGCTGGCGTGTTCAGGGGGCCCCTCGGTGGTTCGGTGCCGTGGCGTTGGTCGCGGTCTTGTCTGGCGTCCTGCTGGCACCGCTGGAGGTGGTCGCCGGTCGCCAGTGGTGCAAAACCGACCCGGTCGTCCTCATCGACGGCCAACTGGCGGACATCTTGGTGATGGTCCCCTTGGAGCAGCTCCAGGAAGTCGATGGGGCGACCGAGATCATCCTGACCATCCCCGATGCGTCGGAAGCGGCGATGGTCTCGCCAGGCGTCGGGTTCGGGTACGGCGAGAAGTTGTCGATCGTCAAGTCGCCGCTGCTGAGCCGCACTGCCGACTGGACCGAGGTCAAGATCGAGGTGCTGGTCCCCGGAACCAATCCGCTGCTGCCGGTGAGGGTCGAGTTCGCGCCACGCGTCCTGGGCCTGTTGGATCCGGTGGCTCGCGAAGGCGCTGCCGACCGCTGGCTCAGGATGAAGACTGACGCCTAATCTCACCGGAGAGTGCATACCGACGCCTGGGGATTCGTCGGCGCCGGGATCGGCCAACGAATCCCAGGACGATGGCGACCAGAACCCGTTACCGGTGGCACGCGTGTTTCGGGTCGCGGACGTGCACCGGGGCAAGTTCGTGGTGGCCACCGGCGGTCAACGCGGGTGAACCCGGCGGTGGCGCTGGAGCAACGCAGCGCTCCCGATGACCGACAGCAGCCAAGCCAGGGTCACCGGGACTCCGGGCCCGCCCGTCGCGACGGGCGCGCCGGTGCCGGAGGCGGGCAGGGCCTCCACGGTGTCCCAGGCGTAGGTGGCTGGGTCGTAAACGGCGGCGTCGACGACGGTCCCGTCGGCCAAGACCACCGGATCGAGGATCGGGAAATCGCTCACCGGCACGTCCACCACCGGCACGTCCACGATCGGCACGTCCACGATCGGCGGATCCTCGACCAAGGGCGGATCGACGATCTCTGGCTGGTCGACCACCACCGGCGGATCGATCACGGCCGGTATTTCTTCGACGGCCGGCGGCTCCTCGATCGGCGGCACGACCACGACCGGGGCGGGCTCGACGGTCGCGGTCGGGGTCACGGTCGGCGTTTCGATCGGGTCCTCGACGACGGCGAAATAGAACAGGTGCAGGGCGACCGCGTTGTCGGCGGTGGTGTCGAGGCGGATCAGGTCGTCGGTCACCTCGACCACGGCCGCGGCGGCGTCGTTGGCCGGATCAACCAGCGCGTCGCCGAAGAAGGAGTCTGCAGGCGCCTCGGCGACCTGGACCGCGACCGGTCCGCGCCGGACGTCGAAGCCGTAGCGGGAATCTTCGACGCAGGTGGCGGGATCGAGCACCCCGCTCTCGTCGGTGTCCAGGTTCAGGTCCGGTTCGCAGAGCACGGCCGGGGCGAACTCCGCCTCGGCGAGCGGGACCACCGTGCCGTCGGCGCCGGTAACGGCGAGGTCGAAGTCGGTCTGTTCCGTTTCGGCGGCGTTGAGCGCGCCCTCGTCGCCGGGCAGGGTCACCACCGGGCAGGCGAGGACGCGGTCGGCAAAGGCGCCCAGGGCGGCAAGGTCGTCCTTCGTCTGGATCGCCTCCGGACAGCGGTGGACGATCACGGTAACAGTGCCGACCGGGACCAACTCCGTCAGGACCAGCGCCACGCCCTGGCCGGTGGCGACCGCGAACGCCTCGACCACGGCGCCGCTGGCGTCGGCAAGCTGGTAGGCGCCGGGGGCAAGTTCCAGCGTTAGTCGCCCGGTGGCGTCGATCGCCAAGGGTTGCGGCGCGGCCAGGGAGCCGCCGCTCAACGTGGCGGCCAAGGGGACGGGCGCGCACTCCTGAGCCAAGAGCGCGTCGGCGATGGCCTCCGGGTCGCCAAGGGTAACCGGGTCGGCGATGGTCGTCGCCGCGGCGTCCGGGGTCGGGCATTGGGCGGTGAACACGGTCAGGCTGCCGGGCGGCTCCGCGGTCGGTTCCGCGGCGACCTCGACCGGCGGGACGTCCCCCTCCGCCGGGACGACGCTCGCTTCGGCGGCCGGTTCGGTCGCCGGCGGCTCCTGCGCGGTGGCCGGGACGACTACGGCGACGGCCAGCAGCGCGGCCAACCACCAGGCGGAGAGGATCGCCCGCGATTGGCGTCGTCTCGAGCGGCGATCGCGTTGGTCGGTCATGGTTCCCCCCTGAGGCGCGTCCGGTTTCGCCCGCCGGCGTTCGATGCCACGATCCCGTCCGGTGACCCCGCCAGCCAACGCGGTCGCGGCGCGCCAGCAACCCAGCCGGGTCCGGGTCGCCAAAGAACGGACCGAGTTTAAGAGTACCAGGTTGGGTCAACCAGGGGACGAAGGTCACGGATAGTGGGCAGTGGGCTGAACGACGGTCCACGGTCCGCGGTCCGCGGTCTTTCT
>CADCWE010000058.1:0-7444 GCA_902806325.1 uncultured Thermomicrobiales bacterium
GTGTCCATCAACCGTTGCCTGCCTCTCATTTGTCCGGGAACCCGGTCCGGGGTGTGCCCGCCCGGCCCCGCCCGCGCTCCGGGATCATACCCCGGCGTCGTCGATCACGCCTGGCCGTATGCACGGGGCGTACCAGACCGTTGACGAGGCGGTCACGACCGTTGGGAGACATGGAGGGAGAAAGTTACGAAGCGGCACGCGGTTGGATCATCAGTCCGCGGCGAAAAACCGTTCGATGGCCGCACGATCCTGGCTTTGAAATCGGTCGCTGATGTGGTGTTCGAGGTGTTGGCGCAGCGAGCCGTCTCCGCGCGCGCGCCACGCCAGGACGAGCGATTCGAACTCGTCGGCAGTCAGTTCGAGTTGTCGCGTGTACTTGTCGCGGATCGTCCACTCGATAACACCGTAGGTTCGAGCGACGGCCTCGGTCGCGCGTTCGCGAGCCGCTCGAACCTCGTTCGGCGTGGAGCAACGTTCCCGCCGGATGATGTCGAGCACCCTCAGGATTTGGCCGATGCGTTGGCTTTCGACCCGTCGTGCCATAGCAGCGAGCTTTGCTGGAACACCGTCCGATGGACGGCCAGCGCCACCGCCTGTGGATCAACGAACGGTGACCGATACACTATCGGCCATTCCTTCCCGTTGCGGTAAGAATATCCCATGCCACGACCGTGGATCACGGCAGCTCCTCCTGGTCGTGCTAGCAAAGCAGGGCGGTAGCGAGCGGAAATCATCATCGCCTGGGCATCACGGGAAGCGATGGTGTCCTCCGTACTCAGTCTCGGAGAGGCTTCGTCGGCGTAGCGGGGTGCCCTCTGGGCCATTTCAACGCCGGGTTCGAACGCGCCTTACCGTGATGCCTATGCGACCGGATAACAACCATCACGGTACCCGCGCCGCGGATGCCGTGGATGTGGTCCGCGGCTCCAATCCACCCGTTTCCTCAACCGGTCCCGGTGCCCCGGCCGGCCGGTCCAGCGCCGTGTCGTCCCAGGAGGTGGGGTCGTCGAGCGGTTCGAGGTGGGTGAAGACCGTGGTCGCCGGCAGCGCCGTCCGTAGGTCGCGTTCGAGCGCTTCCAGGAGGCGGTGGCCGCGGCGCACGGTCCAGCCGCCGGGAACCAGGACGTGGACCGAGACGAACCGCCGGGAGCCCGCCTCGCGGGTCCGCAGCGCGTGCGTTTCGACCCCATGGTCGGCCCGATAGCGGGCCAGCACCGCCCCGATCGCCTGCCGCTCGGGGGCCGGCAGCGCGGTGTCGAGCAGGCCCAGCAGCGACCGGCGGACCAGGCCGACGCCGGTGCGGACGATGTTGGCGGCGACCGCGAGGGCGATCAGCGGGTCGAGCCGGTCCCAGCCCGTCACCGCCACCAGCGCCACCCCGGCCAGCACCCCGGCCGAGGTCCAGACGTCGGTCAGCAGGTGCCGGGCGTTGGCCTCCAGCGTGATCGAGCGCGCCGCTTTGCCGGCCCGGAAGAGCCGCCAGGCGACCGCCCCGTTGAGGGCCGAGGAGACGGTCGAGACCGCCAACCCCCAGCCGACGGCGCCGATCGGTTCCGGGTCGACCAGGCGCGGCACGGCGACGACGCCGATCCCGACCGCGGCGACCAGGACGAGGGCGCCTTCGAGACCGCTGGAGAAGTACTCGGCCTTGGCGTGCCCGTAGGCGTGCTCCTCGTCCGGTTCTTTCTGCGCCACGGCCAGCGCCAGCAGCGCCGCGATCGCCGCCACCAGGTTGACCAGCGATTCCAGGGCGTCGGAGAGCAACCCGACCGAACCGGTCAGCGCGTAGGCCCCGGTCTTCAGGCCGATCGTGGCGACCGCGGCGAAGACCGAGAGCCAGGCGAACCGGGTCAGGGCGGCGCGGGAAAGGAACGGGGGCATCGCGGGTCGGCTTCCATCCTCTGTGGCTATTCCCGCCCGTCCGGCGGGGCCGACCACGATAGGCGACGGCGGGCGGGATTGTCACGGGGCGCTCCCGCCGCGCCGTCAGAGCTGGTCCAGCACCACCCCGGCGATGCTGAGATAGATCAGCAGCCCGGTCGCGTCAACCAGCGTCGTGATCAGCGGGGCGGAGACCACCGCCGGGTCGATCCTGAATCGGCGCAGCACCAGCGGCAGCACCGCGGCCACCATCGCGGCCCAGAGCGTGATCCCGACCACGGTTAAGGCCACCACCAGCCCGATCGCACGCCCCTGCGGCACCCCGGCCCGGAAAAACGCGACGCCCGCCATCGCCAGGCCCATGATCAGCCCGACCGACATCTCCTTCGCCAGCACCCAGCCGACGTCGCGCAGTTGGACCTCGCCGACCGCCATCGCCCGGACCAGGGTGGTCACGGTTTGGCTGCCGACGTTGCCGCCGGTGCCGATGATCAGCGGGATGAACGGGATCAGGGCCTGCGCCGATGCCAGCCGCGCGTCGTAGGCTTCCAGGACCGAGGAGGTGAGAAAGCCGGCGACGAAGAGGAACATCAACCAGCCGAGGCGGCGCCGGACCAGGAGCGAGACGCTGGCCAGGCGGTACGGCGTGTCCAACGGCTGCGAGCCGCCGAGGCGCTCGATGTCCTCGGTCGCCTCCTCCTCCAGCACGTCGGCGACGTCGTCCTGGGTGATGATCCCCAGCAGCCGCCCCTCGGCGTCGATC
The DNA here is from genome assembly GCA_902806325.1 of uncultured Thermomicrobiales bacterium. Taxonomy (GTDB): domain Bacteria; phylum Chloroflexota; class Chloroflexia; order Thermomicrobiales; family UBA6265; genus CADCWE01. The sequence continues at coordinate 2,645 of CADCWE010000058.1, forward strand.
ACCGGCAGGGCCAGCAGGTCGCGCTCGGTCAGAATCCGCGCCGCGGTTTCCTGGTCGGCGTCGGCCGGCACGGAGACGATGTCGCGCACCATCAGGTCGCGCACGGTCGTGTCGTAGCGGGTCAGGACCAGGCGGTGCAGGGAGAGGACGCCGAGCAGGCGCTCGTCGGTGTCGACCACGTAGACGTAGTAGAGGGTTTCGGCTTCCTCGGCCACCTTGCGCAGCGCGGCCACGGCCTGGTCGGCGCGCAGATCCGGCGAGACGGCGACGAAGGCGGGGGTCATGATCCCGCCGGCGGAATCCGGCGGGTAGGCGAGGAGTTCGCGCAGCTCCTCGGCCTCGTCCGGCTCCATCGCGACCAGGATCCCGGCGGCGACCTCGGCCGAGAACTCCTCGACGATGTCGGTCGCGTCGTCGGGGTCGATCTCTTCCAGGATGTCGGCGGCCTGGGCGACCGACATCCGGCCCAGAATCCCCGCGGCGTCGCGGGTATCGAGCCGGGCCAGCAGATCGCCGAGCGCCTCGTCGCCGAGGATCGCGAAGAGGCGGCTCAGTTCGGCCGGTTGGAGGTCTTCGAGGAGGGCGAGGGCGTCCTCCTCCAGCATCTGGGCGGCGCAGGCGCGGGCGGCGGCGCCGTCGCCGGCCGCGACGGCGCCGCGCAGTCCCTGGAGCAAGGGAAGCGCGGGAGTCGTGACGCCGTCCGGCTCCGATTCCGCCGCGGACACGGTCGGCGGATGCCCGAGGGACACGGGTTAGGGCCGGGGGCAGTTCAGCGGGATCGCTCGGCGCCGGATCTCCGGGTCGCGGCACGAACCAGGCGCCGCACCGGCCGCATCGCGGCGGCGGCGCGCCGACCGGCGCCTGGGGCGGCATCCGACCCGACCTCGGGCGCGGCCACCGGCGGAGCCACGGCCGCGCCGCCGGTGGCCGCGCGGGCAACGGGCACGCTCTTGACGACCGCGAGGTCGTCGGCCTTGACGATGTAGTAGCGAACGGACTTGGGGTGCTGGATCGGCATCGGGGACCGCCCTTTCCGCCGCGCCGGGAACCGGCTCGGCTCGATCACCCCGGCCTCGGCCGGGGCGGGCGGCCCCGGCTAGGGCACGCGACGCTGGACCGGCGAGACCGGGTGTTCCACGGTGTTGCTCTGAGACGGGAACCACCGGGGACTCGGAGGTTGACTGCCAGCGTCCAACGCTGCTCCCTTCGCGGAACCGGGTGCGGGGAGGGGGGCACCGGGGTGCCCGTCCTGCTTGGGAATCGCCCGCACGACATGGGGACACTGCGGGCGCGGCGCCGCCACCGGCAGGATACCCCGGCGGTTTGGCCGCGTCAATCGCGGCACCGACCGGATGGCGACCGCCGGCACCCGTGCCCCAGGGCCAGCCCCGGGGCGCGGTCGCGGGGCCGCGCCGCCGCTCCGCGGGCGCGGAGCGCTCACGTCCGATCCGGCGCCGGGCGCGGCGGTTCGGGGGGGCGCGAAGAGGGAATGACCGCGCCCCGATGCTGGGTCAGGATGGCCCCGATCTGGTGGCGGTGGCTTTGGTCGTGGGCGAGACCCCAGGCAAAGATGCCCTGGGCGTTGACCCACCCGGACTCCCGCCACGGGGCGTAGCCTTTGCCGAGGTCGGGGACATCCGGCCACATGCCGAGGCTGGCCAAGCGGATCCGGCGGCTCTCGATCAACCGCTGGCGGCAGCCGGCGACCGTCGTCAGCGTCGACCACGGCGTTTCGGACCGGGGGCGACCGTGGAATTCGATACCGCGGGCAAGGTCGGCCGCCACCGCCGCGTATTCCTCGCCCGAGGCGGTGGCGTGGACCACGTTGTGGGCGATGGTCCAGGCCAAGCCCCGGTCGGCGGGATCGGCGGCGGCCGGGTCGAACGCCGCCGGATCGTCGGGCACGGCCACCACGTCGGCGTCGGTGGCGTCCGCGAGCAAGGCCAAGAACCCGGCGATCGAGGCTTCGGTTTCCCGCGCCAGTTCGGCCGGATCGGGGTTCCACTCGCGAACGAAGTGGTCCATCGGGATCGCGTAGGCGTTGACGGGGGCGAAGTCGCGCATGGGGGTGGTCTCCTGCCGGTCGTTCGGCGGTTGGTATCGGGCGGCCCCGGCGGCGCTACGCGGCGGTGGCGATGTTGGGGGCCTCGATCGCGGCCCGGCGCCCCCGGACGAGGTGCCGGGTGACCTCGGCGACGCGGCGGCCCAGGTGTTCGGCGGTCGCGAGGTCGCTCGCCGGCGGGGCGGCGTCCGCCGAGCGGTCGCCGTCGGATTGGGCCATCGCGCCCAACCAAGCGCCGAGGCGGTTGAGGTCGGCGGCGGAGCCGCGGCTGGTGTTCCACCCGCCGTAGAGGTCGAGGCCGACCCAGATCATGCCGTGCTGGGCGGCGAGGATCGCCAGATCGACCAGGGTGTTGAGCTTGTCGCCGCTCAGGTTCTGCGCGTTGGTGAACCCGGCGGCGACCTTGCCGCGCCAGCGCATCCCGTCGGCCCAGACCGCGGTCGTCGCCTCGGCGAACGCCTTGAAGACCGCCGACGGGGACCCCATGGAGGTCGGGGCGCCGAAGACGATCGCGTCGGCGCGGTCGAGCGTGGCCCACGACGCGTCGTTCAACGCGGCGACGTCCAGCAGGGTGACGTGCGTGGCGGCAACCCCTGCGGCGCCGCGGGCGACCGCCTCCGCCTGGCGGGCGGTGTGGCCGTGGCCGCTGTGGTAGGCGACGGCAACGCGGATGGAATCGGGATCCATGGCATCCTCCTGGCCGGGGGCGAATCGGGTTCGCGCGAAGTAGTTGCATCTGCAACTACTTCTACTGTATCCGGAAATCGTTGTTGAGTCAACCACTTTGGGGTACCATCGCGGCATGGAGACCACCGCCGGGCCGGACGACGCCCAGCTGGAAGCCTGGCGCGCCTTCCTCGGCGCCCACGCGACCGCGATCGCCGCCATTGAGCGCGACTTGGCCGCCGAAGGGCTTGTGCCGCTGGTCTGGTACGACGTGCTGGTCGCCTTGTGGGAGGCCCCGGATGGGCGCCTGCGCTTGAACGAGCTGGCGTCCGCGCTGCTGCTCAGCCGGAGTGGCCTGACCCGGCTGGTCGACCGACTGGAAGCCGCCGGCTACCTGCGGCGGGAACCGTGCCCGACCGACCGCCGCGGCGCCTTCGCCGTCCTCACCGCGGACGGGAGGGCGGCCCAACTCCGGGCTTGGCCGACCTACGCCCGCGGCATTGCCCGCCACTTCGCGCGGTTTCTGGGGGCGGGCGACACCGCGGCACTCACCGCCGCGTTGGCCCGGATTCGCGACGGAGGACGTGCCGGGGCGGGGTGAGCGGCGGCGTCGCCGTCCACCGCGCCGCCGGGAGGCGTCCGCCGTGTCCGGTCCGCCGCGAAGCGATCCGCCCGGGGTGGCCGGGACCTGAGCCGGTCGTCGCCCGTCGCTCGACTGGACCCGCCATTTACACCGCCGCCGCCCGCCGCCTATAATGGGTGGGTCGTTGGAGGAGTCGGGGGCGGTTGCCCCCGGCTCTTTGTCCATTCCCGGCGCCCGCGGTTGCGGCCCCGACTTCGGGGGGCGCCGCCGGGCTTGTTCGGGGGCGCTCGGCGTTGCGCGCCCCCCGCTGTCTGCCCCAGCCGCCGCGCAGGCGCGTGGTCCGGGCAGCGAAAGGACCGTCCGATGGTCAGGGAACACGCCGTCCAACTGACGACCGCCGGCAAGGCGCGGCTCGAAGAGGAGCTGCACGCGCTGCGCACGGTCAAACTGCCCGGTCTCGCCGCCCGGATCCACGAGGCCAGCGAGTACGGTGACGTCTCCGACAACAGCGAGTACGAGGGGATGAAAGAGGAGTACGTCCTCACCGAGGCCAGGATCGGCGAACTGGAACAGATCCTGCTCCACGCCCGCACGATCCAGCGCGCCGCCGGCGACGACTCGGTCGGTCTCGGTTCCGTCGTCACGCTCCGCGACGACGTCGGCGAGGAAGAAACCTGGACCCTGGTTTCCCCCGAAGAGGCCAACACCTTCGACGGCACCATCTCCACCGAGTCCCCCGTCGGCCGCGCCCTCGTCGGCTGCCACGCCGGGGACGCCCCGACCGTGACGACGCCCGGCGGGACGATCGTGTACACGGTGGTCTCGGTGGCGTAATCGGCGGGACGCGGTCGTGGAAAGGGCGCGGGCCCCGCGCCCTGTTCGCGACCAACGCCTTCCGGATTCCCGCGCGGCCGCGCGGGGAGTGTCGCGTCGTCCAGCGGGTTGGGCGCATGCCCCGCGCCCCGACCACGCCCCGCCGTCCGCCGCAAAGGAAGCCCATGCACCTTTCCGACCTCCAACGGATCCGACGCGAGAAGGCGGACGAGTTGCGCGCCGCCGGGGTCGACCCGTACCCGCCGCGGGCGGCGCGGAGCCACACCACGGCCGAGGCGCTGGCGCGGTTCGCTGCGGTCGAGCCGGGTCTGGACGGCGAGGACGATGGCGAGGAAGTCGGGCTCGCCGGGCGTTTGGTCGGGCGGCGGCACCAGGGCAAGACGATCTTCGCCGTGCTGCGCGACGGCGCCGGCGAGATCCAGCTTTACCTGCGCCGGGACGAGATCGGGGACGAGGCGTTCGCCGCGTTCCTCAAACTCTACGATCTGGGCGATTTTCTCGAAGCGCGCGGGGTCCTTTTCCGGACCAAGATGGGCGAGGTGACGCTGCGGGTGCGCGGGTTCCGGATGCTCGCTAAGGCGCTCACGGCGCCGCCGGAGAAGTGGCACGGCCTGACCGACGTCGAGACCCGCTACCGCCAGCGCTACGTCGATTT
>CADCWE010000058.1:7454-9013 GCA_902806325.1 uncultured Thermomicrobiales bacterium
GAGCGCGGCTACCTCGAGGTCGAAACCCCGACCCTGCAACCGCTCTACGGCGGCGCCGCCGCCCGCCCCTTCACCACCCACCACAACGCCCTCGACCAGACGTTTTACCTCCGGATCGCCGACGAGTTGTACCTGAAGCGGCTGCTGGTCGGCGGCTTCGAGCGCGTCTACGAGATCGGCAAGGACTTTCGGAACGAGGGCATCGACCGCAACCACTCGCCCGAGTTCACGATGCTGGAGTTCTACGAGGCCTACGCCGACTACCTGAGCATGATGGACACCGTCGAGGCCCTGATCGTCGCCGCCGCAACGGCGGTCCACGGCGGGCCGCGCCTGACCTTTCAGGGGCACGCCATTGACCTGACCCCGCCCTGGCCGCGGATCACCCTGCGCGAGGCGATCCGGGATCGCTCCGGGATCGACTACGTCGCCCACCCGGAGGCGGCGGATCTGCTGCGGGAGGCCCGCGCCGCCGGGGCGGACGTCGAGACCGGCACCGTTTGGCCGCGGATCGTCGACGAGTTGCTCAAGCAGTTCGTTCGCCCGACCTTGATCCAACCGACCTTTCTGACCGACTACCCGGTGGCGCTCTCCCCGCTCGCCAAGCGCAAGGCGGACGACCCGAGCCACGTCGAGCGGTTCCAACCCTACATCGGCGGCGGGGAACTGGGCAACGCCTTTACCGAGCTCAACGACCCGTTGGACCAATTGGCCCGGTTCCAGGAGCAGCAGCGCGACCGCGTCGCCGGCGACGAGGAAGCGATGCCGATCGACGTGGACTACGTCAACGCCCTCAGCTACGGCCTGCCCCCGACCGGCGGCGTCGGGATCGGGATCGATCGCCTGGTGATGCTGTTGGCCGACCAACCGGGCATCCGCGACGTGATCCTCTTTCCCGCCATGCGCGCCCTGCCGGCCGGAGAGGACGCGACGGCCGGTGCCGGCGTTGACGGGGACGCGGCCCCGACCGCCTCCTCGCCCTAGACCACCGGTCCGGCGGCGATCCGGCGGTGGCGCCCGTCGCCGGCTGTCACCCTGGCCACCGATCGGCTATGATCGAGCGCGGGGAACGCGCCCGGATCGGACGGCGAACTATCGGACGGAGGCGGCGAGCGAGCGATGGGCGGCATCATCAACCGGGTCAAGGAATTGACCGGCATCTACGGCCTGGGGTTCGAGCGCGAATCGGTGATGGGCATCGGGCTGCCGATCGGCTTGGTCGTCGTCGTCGGCGGCATCGGCTGGGCGATCAACGCGCTGTTTTTGTAGGCGGGGCCGGACGGGCGTGGTGCCGATCGGGGCCGGTAGTGTTGTCCTCGGCGCGGAACGACCGTGAAGGATCGTCCCTACCCCCGTTGAGGGGCGTTCCCGGATCGCGTCCCATCGGCCGGTATCCTCACCACTCGCCGGGGCGATCCTTTGTGGTCGCCCTGTTCTGGTTCGTGCCGCCGCGAACCGCATCAACCCCGCACCCACCCGAACGTCACCCCCGTTGACGATCCGGCACCCCCTGGACGGCGTCCCGTCCGTTCGCTAGATTAGGGGGCGGTTGGGGATCG
>CADCWE010000059.1 GCA_902806325.1 uncultured Thermomicrobiales bacterium
AGATAGGTTCCCTTGACGGTAACCGCCTTCTGGTTGTCGAGGGCCGCTCCGTAGACGAGGAACGGGGCGAGGTCGGCGTAGGCGAAGCAGTTGTCGAACCAGTAGGTGTTGCCGGAGTGCTCGTCGTAGACGACGTTGGCGATCATCACGTCGCCGATCCGGCCGTTGAGGGTGGCGGCTTTGCCCAGGATGTAGACGCCGCGCAGTTCCTCGGTGCTCATCGCGACCTGGGACATGATGTGGTAGGCGGCCAGCCCGAGCGGGTAGTTGACGTTGACGATCACGGCGTCGGAGTCGCGGGGGTCGAATCCGATCGGGGTGAAGTCGAATCCGGCGCCAGAGAGCCGGGGGTCGAACGCGGCCGGGTCGAGCCGGGCCAACTCGACGATCTGGGTGGCGACGTCGATCGCGCCGCGGGCTTCGACGGTCTGGATCCCGACCTCGGCTTCTTCGGCGTTGCGGCGGGCGCGCTCGGCGTCCATCCCGGCGCCGCCGAAGTACGGCCGGGCGGCGAAGTAGAGCAGGTTGTCCAACGAGGCGCGGGAGTCCCCGCCTTCGAGCAGGTCGAGGGCGTCGGTCAGCTCCTCCTGGCCGGAGCGGCGGACGTAGCCGGTCAACTCGGAGCGGCGGCGGCGGGCGGTGCCGGAGAGCACGTTGACGACGCTGTGGGCGTTCGAGGAGACGAAGTAGAGCGGGCGGTCGGCCAGGCCGCGCTCGGCCAGCGCCGCCGCGACCGGCGCCCACCAGGTGCGGGTCGAGCGGGCGTAGCCGACGTGGGAGCCGCCGAGCATGCGCAGGGTGTAGCGCTTGCGCTCGGTGGCCAACCGGTGCAGGTTCGCCCACAGGGCCTCGCCCCAGACGTTTTGCAGGCGCAGCCAGTCGGCCGGGGTCAACAGCAGGCGCTCGCCGATCCCCGGCACGTCGGCGGGGGAGGGCGGGTCGCCGGCGGCGGCCCGTTCGACGGCGGCGACGAGATCCGGGGCGCCGCGCAGCAGGCGGTGAAATTTGTTCCACTCGATCTGGTAGGCAACGATGGTCGGGATCAAATCGTCGAGGTCGGAGGCCGAGGCGATGGTCGCGGCCAGGGTCTCGGCCCCGTCGTAGCGCCAGTGGCGACGGCGTCCGGGGGCGGAGACGACCTCCCATTCGTCCAGCCGGGCGTAGCCGGCGGCGGCGAAGGCCCGCGCCGATTGGCCGAGCACGATCTGGCGCACCGCGACGATCGAGGCCGGCAGGCGCTGGGTGGAGTAGACGAAGGCGTTCATGTCCGGCGCCGCTTCCCGCGCCCCGGCGTGGAGCGAGGCGGCGGCGGTCAGGTGGGCCGGCTCCAGACTGGAGACGCCGACCTCCCCGGAGCTTTGGAGCAGGGTGGTGTAGGTGCGGACGTAGAGATCCACCTCGCGCTTACCGGCGACGGGGGCGTGCCCGTGGGGCGGCGCGGCGCTGGGGATCGTCGCGCCGTAGTGGGGCGGCCCGGGCGGGTTCGGCCCGGGGGGCGGCGTGGCGTCGAGGTGGTGGCCGCGGGCGTCGTCGGGGCGCTCCATCGGGGCCTCAGTCGGGGCAGATCGCGGCAACGGGCCCGGTCGTCCCCAGGATAGGCGACCCTCCGAAGGAGAAGGTCAACGGCGGGTTGCGCGCCGCGGCTCCGGGGAACGGAGGCACCAGTATAGCGAGCCGAGACGACGAGAGATGGGCGGTGATGCCCGGGGGCACGGATCGGCGATCCGGAGCGGGTATCGGCGTATCGACAACCGGGGGCGGATCGAGACACGGCGATCGCGAACAACGCGGACCCTTGGCATCGCCCCAACGGACGGGTACGGTGCTGCTCGGAGGCGTGCGGTGGCGCAACGCACCCTCAACACCGGTCGGGGCGGCTCCCCGTGGCCGCCCGTTCCCGGGCCGACGGGTCGCGTCACGAACCAACCCTATCCCTTGTCCCGCTCCGCGAACCGCTCCCGGATCCGATCGACCGTCTTGCCCTTCTTGGCCTCGTCGCCGCGCCGCGCCTTGTCCGCCTCGCGCATCAACTCGTCGCGCTTGGCGTCGGCGTAGGCGAGCCCGTGGACGCCCATGAAGTGCCCTTCGACCTCGGTCCCGTCCTCGGTCGCGGCGTCGTCGGGCGCGGCGTGGCCGGTGACTTCCGGCGATCCGGGATCGCGGCGCGATTTCGGCTCCCCGGCGTGGATCAGGTCGCCGCTCGGGGAGCGGCGGGATTCGTTCTCGCCGCCCGGTTGCTCGTGCTTGGACGCGCCCATGGTGGTTGCTCCTTTCGGGCTCGGGGTGGGGTCGGGTCGCCGTCGGCTCGCGACTCACCCGTATCCTACGCCGGATCGGCCGATTCCGCTGCCAAATCGACCGAGATCTCGCGGCCAAATCGGGAACACGGCGGTGGGTCAGGTCACCCGGCCGAACCGGGGCAGCCGCGTCTCCTCGGCGGCGCCGAGGGCCAGCGGCGACGCGGTCGGCGGCGGGGCGCCGTCGGCGCCGTAGCCGACGACCTCGGGTTCCGAGGGGTGCCACACCTGGTACCCCGTCGCTCCTCGCTCCGACGCCGCTTCCCGGACGATCAGCGCCCCGGCCAGCCCGACCACGGGCGCGGCCAGCAGCGCCAGGGTGGACGCCACCCCGAGCGACTCGGCCAAGACCGGAGCGATCAGCGACCCGGCGACGCCGCCCAACCCGGTCGCAATCAGGAACAGCGCGTACACGCGGCCGTAGGTAGCGTCGCCCAACCGGCGCTGAAAGCCGGTCAAGGCGGACACTTCCTCGACCTCGCCGGCGGCCCCGGCCAGCGCCAGCGCCGCCAGGCTAAGGGGCAACCCGCCGGCGGCGCCGAACCCGGCGGTGCCGGCGCCGACCCCGATCGCGGCGGCGGCGGTCAGGACCAGGACCCGCGATCCGCCGTAGCCGCCCGCCCCGGCCACCGCCCCCCCGACCAACGCCCCGGCGCCAAGGGCGCTGTAGAACATTCCGACACCCCCCTCGCCTAACCCGAACCCGCGGGCGCGGACGACGAAGACGGCGATCCCGCCCGCGACCAGCACGTATTGGGCGACCACCAGCAGGAGGTAGGCCGCCACGTCGGGCCGCCGCAGCAGGGTCCGGTAGCCGAACGCGGTGATCGCGACCGCGGCGGCGGCGGCCGGCCCGACCGCGCTCCTCCGCCCGCCGGCGAGGGCCGCCGCGACGCCGAGGAACGACAGCGCGTTGAACAGGAAGAGCGGGAATGTCCCGACCAGCGGCAGCAGCAAGCCGGCCAACAGCGGCCCGATCAACTCGCCGGCGGTACGAACCAGGGAATGCAGCGCCCGCGCGGTGCCGTACTCCGCCGGCGGGGTGACGCCGATCAACCCGATCTCGAAGGAGGGCATCGCCACGGTGCGAACCGTGCCCCGCGCCACGGTCAGGCCATAGAGCAGCCAGACGCTCGGCAACACGGCGAGGAGGGCGAAGGCAGCGGTGAAGACGGCAAGGAGGAGGTGGCTGACGACGGGGAGCGCGGAGCCGGGCCTTCGATCGACCAGCGACCCGGCCCAGGCCTGGCAGAGGAACCGCGGCAGCAGTTTCAAGGCCAACACCACGCCGACGGCGCGCGCCCCACCGCCCAGCTCGTAGGCCAACGCGATCATGGCGATGGTGGTGAACCGGTCGCCGACGTTGGCGACGGCACCCGCCAGCAGCAACCGCCGGGCGTCTGGGACCGCCCCCAAGCGGCGGTAGCGCTGGCCCGTCCGCCGCGCCGCGGCACCGGCTCGTGTAAGCATGTCGCCCTCCGCCGTCGCGTGGCCGACCGCCGCCGCCTCCATCGCCGGGATCATGCCGGGCACCACCAGCGATCGTCTGGCGCCGCGCGGTCCCCGAACGGCCCCGCGATCGCGACCGCCGGCGCCGTCCGCGGGCCGGGGGCGGGGTGCAGGGTGCGGGCCACCCGCCGGGTTCGCGATCGCGGGTCCGGTGGTAGGGGCGTGGTTCGCGGTCGGTCGTTCGTCGTCGGTTGGCCAGCCGGTCCCGTCCCGACCCGGGCGAGCGACCCGGGCCCGCCGGTGGGTTGACGAGGATCGCCGTTGCCGCGACGCCACCTGGTTGGGGACCGAGCGCGGCGCGGGCGGCGTCACCCCAAGCGGCTGAGGCGCGGCGTCAGCGACGGCGACCGTGTCCACGGGCTCGGCGTCGGCTCCGGCTCTGGTTCCGGACTCGGGTCGAACATCCCGAAGCCGGCGACCTCCGGTTCCGGCTCCGGCACCAGCGTCGGCATCGAGAACGCCCGACCGGCGAGGCCTTCCCGGAGCCCAAACGGGACCGCGACCGCGATCACCGGCGCCGCCAGCATCGCCAGGGCGGGGCCGATCCCAAAGGCTTCGGTCAGCAGCGGCGCCGCGATCGCGCCGAGTACGGCGCCGATCCCCGTGGCCATCAGGAACAACGAAAAGAATCGGCCGTAGACCGCCGCCGGGAGCCGGTGCTGGAACCCGGTTAAGGCCGAGATCTCGCCCAGGTCGCCCAACCCCCCGGCGAGGGCGAGGGCGAGGAAGGCCAGCGCGAACGCGCCGGCGAGCGCGAACCCGGTCATGCTGAGGGCGAAGATCGCCGTCGTGGCGGCGGTCAGGACGAACACCCGCCGCCCCTGGTACGCTCCGGCGCCCCCGGCGAGCCCGCCGACCAGCGACCCGACGCCGATCGCGGTATAGAACAACCCGACGCCCCCGTCGCCCAGGCCGAGGGCGCGCGACTGGACGACGAAGACGGCCATCGTGCCCATGTACAGGCCGTACTCCGCGATCGTCAGCGCCGCGTAGTACCGCACGTCGGTGCGGCCGAGCAGCGTCCGGTACCCAAGGGCGGGCGCCGTGTTGCCGTCGGACTCTGGCGCGGGCGCCGTTCGCGGCCCGGAAGCACGGGCGACCGCGATGGCGATCCCGAGGTAGGACAGCCCGTTGAGGACGAACAGCGGGACCGGACCGACCAGCGTCAGCAGCAGCGCGGCCAGCAGCGGGCCGAACAGGTCGCCGGCCGTGCGCGCCATCGCGTGCAGCCCGTTGGCGGTGCCGTAGTGCTCCGGCGGCGTGACCGCCATCAGCTCGAGTTCGAAGGCGGGCAGCGCCAGCGTGCGCAGGGTGCCCGTCACCAGGGTCAGCCCGTAGAGCAGCCACAGGTTCGGCACCACCGCCAAGACGGCGAACGAGACGCCCATCACCGCCAGCGCCAGTTGGCTGGCGATCAGGAGCCGGGGGCCGGGGTGGCGGTCGACCAGGCTGCCGGACAGCCCTTGGAAGAGCGCGCGCGGCAGCAACCCCAAGGCCAGCATGAACCCGACGCCGACGGCGCCATCGCCCAACTTGTACGACAGCGCGACCAAGGCGAGCACGTTGCAAGCGTCGCCAATGTACGAAAAGGTCGCGGCGACGAGGAGGCGTCGCGCGGCCGGAACGTGGTTGAGGTCCCGATACTGCCGGCCGGTTTGGCGCAGGGCGGAGCGGATCCGGCCGATCCAGCCGGAGGCACCGCGGGCATCGGGTCGTTCCAGTTCCACCACCGCCTCCCGTTTCGTGGGGCAAAAAAGGCGCCGCGGGGTGCCCGACGGCCCCCGCGGCGCGGATCAGGAGCGGCCGGTTTCGGCTACTTGTCCTTGTCCATGATGTAGCGGTCGGACTCGCCCTCGGCGGCTTCGCGGGCACCGCGGAAGCCGAGGCCCTCGACCTCCGGCGTTTCCTCGTCGGTGTCGCCGCCGCCGGTCGGGACCTCGTGCATCTTGTCGGCGTAACCGTGTCCCTCGACCTCGGACTGTTCGTTTCCTTCGATCCAGCGATCCTGCCCTTTGTCGCTCACGGCGGTGGTTCCTCCCCGTTCCGGCGCGGTGCCGGTTCGTCCGGGCGGCGGCCGGTGCCGCCGCCCTTCCCGATTGCTCGTCGATCGGGCATGCACGCATCGTAGCGGGTCCTGGCCAAAAGTACAGTTCTTTCAAGACCCATTCGACTGTCAAATTGGGCACAGCCCGCGGAGGAAATCCGATTCACCGGCAGTAGGCGTCCAGGGCCACGGGGTCCAGCAGCCTGATCCGGTGCCCCACGTCCTCGGTCAGGATCCCCTGGCGCTTGAACTCGACCAGCGACTGGTTGACCCGGTTCCGCGTCGCCCCGACCAACCCGGCCAGTTCGGCTTGGGTCAGGCGCAGCGGGATCAGCACGCCGCCGCCGGGCGCCGGCTGGCCGTAGGTGTCGGCCAGGGCCAGCACCTGCCAGGCGACGCGGCCGATGACGTCGAGCGTGGACAGCGCCTCGATGTGGGCGTTGGCGAAGCGCAGACGGCGGACCAGGATCTCGAGCAGGTTGTCCTCCATCCGCGGCAGATCCCGGCGCAGGGCGTGGAAGTTGGCCCGGCTGAACCAGAGCAGATCGGCCGCTTCCAGCACCACCACGTCGGCCGAGCGCCCGCCGTGGTCGAGCACCGCCAGTTCGCCGATCAATTCGCCCGCGCCGAGCAAGGCCAGCGTCACCTCGCGGCCGTCCGGGTGGACGACGTGGGCCTTGAGGGTGCCGGTGCGGACGACGTAGATGGCGGCACCGAGGTGGGTCGCGGTCAGCACCATCGCCCCGGCGGCGAAGTGCGACGCGTGGAGCACCCGATTGACCCGGTCCAGTTCGGCGTCGGAAAGCCCCGCGAACAAGGGAAGCGGGCGCAGTTGCGCCGGATCGGTCGTCACCGTCATCCCGTTCCCTCGCCGCGCGGTCCACGCCGGTTTCGGCTACGCTACCATGCACCGACGCGGGATGGAAGATGCGGGAAGGGCTGGGCATGGATCCGGAATCGGCCGAGGCGACGATCGCGCGGCAGGCGGCGGAGATCGCCGCGTTGCAACGCCGCCTCGAAGACAACCGGTTGGCCGAGGACCTGCGCCAGGCCTTGACCCTGGCCGGGGCGGCGGGGGCGATCGCGGCGCCGATCTCGCACGCCCAGCTGCTGGAGCTGATCGTGGAGACCGCCGCGGCCGTCATCGGCGCCCGGGCGGGGTCGTTGTTCCTGATCGACGAGGCGGCCCAGGAACTGACCTTTGAGGTCGCGATCGGCCCCAAGGCCGCCGAGGTGAAGAAGTTCCGGGTCCCGCTCGGCAGCAGCATCGCCGGCCTGGTCGCCGTTTCCGGACAACCGATCGCCGTTTCCGACGCCGCCAACGATCCCCGCCACGCGGCCGACATCGCGCGCCGGGTCGGCTACGCCCCCGGCACCATCCTCGCGGTGCCCTTGGTCGCCGACGACCTGATCATCGGGGTGCTGGAATTGTTGGACAAGGAGGGTGCGGACTCGTTCTCGCCGTCGGACATCGCCACCCTCGGTTTGTTCGCCCAGCAGGCGGGGGTGGCGATCGCCCAATCCGCCGTCCACCGCCGGTTGGCGGACTTGCTCGGCGCGGTCCTCGTCGGGTTCGCCGGCGACGAGGCGGACGGTCTGGGCGGGCGGGCCGCCGTCTTCGCGGCCGCGGTCGAGGACGAACCGGCCTACCGGGACGCGCTGGCGCTCGGCCACCTGGTGCAGGAGATCGCTTCCCGCGGCGAACTGGAGAGCGCCGCCTGCCGGACGCTGCTCCAAGGGTTCGCCGACTACTTGCGCGCCCGCCCGACCGCCCATGGCTGGGACCTGGGGTTGTCTCGATGAGCCAGCTTCGCCCGGCCTGGTCGGCCGCCTTCGCCGCCGGCGCGGTGCAACCCGTGATCCCGGTTTCCGGACTGGACGACGTGACCCGCGACTGGGCCTGGGGCGGCAGCACCGGCGCCGGGGTCAAGGTGGCGATCATCGACAGCGGGATCGACGCCGACCACCCCGCGGTCGGCGGCGTCCAAGGTTACGTGGCCATCGACGGTCCGCCGGAGGCGCTCAATTACGTCGCCGCGCCCCACCGCGACTCCTACGGCCACGGCACCGCCTGCGCCGGGATCGTGCGCGGGTTGGCCCCGGACTGCGCGATCTACAGCGTCAAGGTCCTCGGCGCGGGGCTGACCGGGCGCGGCATCCACTTCGCGGCCGGGCTGCGGTGGGCGATCGACAACCGGATGGATGTCTGCAACCTGAGCCTTGGCTCGACCAAGCAGGAGTTTTTCGGCGTCCTCCACGAGCTGGCGGACCTGGCGTACTTCCGCCACATCCCGCTGGTGGTCGCCGCCAACAACCTGCCCGCGCCCTCGTTTCCCTCCACCTACGCCGCGGTGGTCTCGGTCGCCGCCCACGACGAGCCGGACCCGGAGCGCTACTACTACAACCCGGCGCCGCCGGTGGAGTTCGGCGCCCACGGGATCGACGTCCAGGTGGCCTGGCAGAACGGCGCCTTTATCACCACCACCGGCAATTCGTTCGCCACCCCCCACATCACCGGCATCGCCGCCCGGATCCTGGCCAAGCACCCCGGCCTGACCGTGTTCCAGCTCAAGACCGTGCTCCGGGCGCTGGCGGCGAACGTCGGTGCCCAGGATCGGTAACCGGTCGACGCACCGGGTGTTCGGGTGGCGGTTGGGAACCGGCGGTACTGATCGGCGTTGGATGATCTCGGACGCGGGCGGCAAGGGGGGGCGTCCCCACAAACGCGGTCGGTTCTCGTCGTGACCGCGTGGTCTCGATCCTCACGCCCAGTTGGCGGGGGGGTGGTCCCCATGGCCGCCCGCGTTGCCGGCCCACCCCCGACGCGCAGCACCCCCGTTCCTCATCGTGACGGTTCGTGAACACCCAAAGCGGATCCAGCGGCCGGGTGGAACGTCCTCGACCGGGACGCACTGCCGGTCGCGTCGATCGACCGGGAACCGACCGGGCCAGCGGACCAGGCGGCGGCACGGGCGGCGTTTGGTCCGACCGGGTAAGATGACGGCCGCGGCAACAGACGGGGTTCGCGCACGGACGGAATCGCCGCGGAGGGAGCCATGCGAGATC
>CADCWE010000060.1 GCA_902806325.1 uncultured Thermomicrobiales bacterium
GGGCGGCGGCGATCGCCGCCGCGTGGACCGGCTCGAGCAGGGTGCCGCGGTGCGGGGCGCCGCCGGCCAGCGCCAGCTCGCAGAAGCCGCCCCACATCTCGTCCCAGGCGACCCGGCCGTCCGCGTCGTATTGGAGGGCCGCCGCCCCCATCGGGGCCGCGCTGACCTGGGCGTTGGGATCCCGGTACCTCGGCGGCAGGATGTCGAGCGCCGACCGGCCCGCGCGCGGCGGGGCCCCGATCTCCTGCGCGCCCGTGCCGGCGGGCAGCACCTCGACGGCGACCGAGGCGAGGTGCCGGACGCGGTCGCGCAGCGTTTGGCGCACGCCGGCCACAATGGCGTGGGTCTCGGGCAGGTTTTGCGTGTCGCGGACGACGAGGCCAACCTCGCCGTGCAGCCGGTGGCCAACCCAGCGCGCGCGGATGCTGGCCACCCGCTCCACCCCCGCGATCTCGCCGGCGTATTGCTCGATCCGATCGACGATCGCGGGGTCGACGGCGTCCATCAGCCGGTACCAGACACGGCGGGCGGCGTCGCGGGCGATGAAGACGATCGCGACGCCGATCAGCAGACCGACGATCGGGTCGACGACCGGGAACCCGAGCGCCGACCCGGCCACCGCGACCAGAACCACCAGCGAGGTCAGGCCGTCGATCCGGGCGTGCAGGCCGTCGGCGACCAGCGCCTCGGAGCCGATGCGCCGCCCCGTGCGGATCTGGAACAGCGCCACCGCCTCGTTGCCGAGGAACCCGACCACGGCGGCGGCGGCGACCCAGGGCAGCCGTTCGATCGGTCGCGGATCGAGCAACTTCCCGAACGATTCCCAGAGGATGTAGCCGGCGCTGAAGACGATCGAGAGGACGATGACGACGCCGGCGAGGTCCTCCGCCCGCCCGTAGCCGTAGGTGTAGCGGCGGGTGGCGGCGCGGCGAGAGAGGTAAAAGGCGGCCAGCAGTGGGATCGAGTTGAGGGTGTCGCCCAGGTTGTGGACGGCGTCGGCGAGGAGCGCCACGCTGCCGCTGAGGGCGACGATGGCGACCTGGAGCAGGGTGGTGACCCCGAGCGCGGCCAGGGCGATCCAGACGGTGCGGATCCCGTCCCGGGTGGCGAACGCCGGGTCGGTGCCGAAGTCCGGTTGCTCGTGGTCGTGCCCGTGGAGGTGGAAGATCGCCCCCAACCAACCTAGCGGGCCGCCTCCGTGCGCGTGCCCATGCGTCCGGCGTTGTCGCCCCTGGTGCGGCATCTTCCCCTCCCCGGGATCGTTCCCCTATTATTCTCCCGTCATCGAGTGTAGCGGCCGCATCGGATTGCGACCGCTTGTTGCAACAATCGGCAAGAACCGACGGGAAGCGAAGCCGACGTGACGCACCACCTGCTGCGCTGGGAAGCAACGCTCTGGGCGGCCGGCCACCGGGTGACCCGGCAGCGCGCGCTGATCCTGGACGCCGTCTGCGCGGGGGAGGGCCACACCTCCCTCGGCGAGGTCTTCGCCCGCGTTCGTCGCGTCGACCGCACGATCGACCGCTCCACGGTTTACCGCGCCCTGCGCCTCTTCGTCGAGCTGGGGCTGGTGCTGACCGCGGACACGGGCGGGGGCGAGCTCCGCTACGAGATCACAAAGCCACACCCGCACCACCACCTTGTCTGCCGCGGCTGCGGGCGGGAACAAGAGATCGGCGCCGACGCGCTGCGGGCGATGACCGACCACGTATCCCGCCAGCACGGCTTCCGCGTGGCGACGGACCACCTGGTGCTGTTCGGACTCTGCGCGGCTTGTTCTCGGCAGATGCCTTAGCGGCGCGTCCGGCCGATCCACTCCCCGTGGTCCCGTGGCCCGCATCGCCCGCGCCATTCGGACCCGGACGCGCGGGGCCGTCGCGAATCCCCTCGCCGTCGGAACCGACGACGGGCCGCGTCACCGCGACCGCGTTCGGCCATGCCGCCGATCAGGTGGCTGGCCGCGTGGCACGATGACGTTGGCGATGAAGACCGCCAGCGGGTCACGACGGGCCGTCGGTGGCGTCCTCGGCCGTGGAGCCGGTGACTCCGGCGCCGCTGGTCGCGGTCGCCAACACCTTGTCCACCCGGTTGCCGTCCATGTCCACGACCTCGAACCGCCAGCCTTCCCAATCGAAGCGGGTGCCGGCGGCGGGGATGCGCCCGAGCCGGGCCAGCACGAAGCCCCCCAACGTCTCGTAGTCGCCGTCTTCCTCGGGCGGCGGCGCGCTTTCGAGCACGTCGGCGAACCGGGCGATCGGCAGCGCGCCGTCGAGCAGCCACGAGCCGTCGTCGCGCCGGACCGCCCCGGCGTCGCCCGGCTCCCCCGTCGACGGCAGGTCGCCGACGATCGCTTCCAGCACGTCCTCGATCGTGACCAGGCCGGCGGTGCCGCCGTACTCGTCGACCACCAGGGCCAGGTGCTCGCCCGCCTGGCGGAACCCTTCCAGCAGGCGCAAGGCCGACAGGCCCTCCGGCACCACCAGCGGCGGCCGGAGCCGCTCCTCCGGCGCGACCGGCCGCCCGGTCAAGGAATCGGCCAGCAGGTCCTTCGCCCGGACCACCCCGACGACGTGGTCCAGATCGCCCCGGCCGACCGGGAAGCGGGAGAAGACGCTCTCGGCCATCGTCCGTCGCTGCGCTTCCGGGGGATCGTCGAGGTCGAGCCAGACGACCGCCGGGCGCGGCGTCATCAGGGCCGCGACCCGGTCGTCGGCCAGCGCGAAGACGCGCCCGACCATCGCCCGCTCGGCGGGGTCGAAGACGCCCGCCTGGGCGCCCTGCTCGAGGAGGACCCCGACCTCCGCCTCGGTC
Source organism: uncultured Thermomicrobiales bacterium (assembly GCA_902806325.1). Classification (GTDB taxonomy): domain Bacteria; phylum Chloroflexota; class Chloroflexia; order Thermomicrobiales; family UBA6265; genus CADCWE01. The sequence continues at coordinate 2,812 of CADCWE010000060.1, forward strand.
ACCGGCGGCTCGCCGCTGGGGCGGACCCCGAGCAGCCGCAGCACCGCGTCGGTCGAGGCGCCGAGGAGGCCGACGACCGGGGAGGTCACGGCGGAGAGCCCCCGCATCGGCCCCGAGACGCGGGCGGCGACGCCCTCCGGGTTGTTGAGCGCGATCCGCTTCGGTACCAGTTCCCCGACCACCAGCGAGAGGTAGGTGATGACAAGGACGACTAGGACCAGCGCGACCGTGTCGGCGTAGCGCCCGACCCCCGGGACGCCGTCGAGGAGATCGGCCAGGGACCGGGCGACGGTGGCGCCGCCGAGGGCGCCGGAAAGGATGCCGATCAGGGTGATCCCGACCTGCACCGTCGCCAGGAACACGTTGGGATCCTCGGCCAGGGCGAGCGCCCGGCCGGCCGCCGCATCGCCGCCGCCGGCCCGCTGCTGCAGCCGCGACTTGCGCGAGGAGACGACTGACGTCTCCGCCAAGGAGAACAGGCCGTTGGCGACGATCAGGAGGAGCACAACCACGATTTCGAAGGTGACCCGCATCTCGGTCCTGGAGTTGGGAAAACGGCCGCGCACCGCGCGCGGGCTTACTCTACCCGAACCCGCCGTCGGCCCTCGCGTCGTTCCGCGCCAGCCGCCGCTTTAATGTCCGGGGCGGCGCTCGCGATCCGCGTCAGGGCGGGTTTGGCTCCCGTTGCTCGCCTATCGCCGGTTTCTCGACCCCGTCCGTCCGCCAAGTCCTTCCCGCCGCCCAGGGGACCGTCCGCCGGTCGGTCGGTCGCCAACCTCGATGGTTCGGCGCGCGGTCGCCCTCCGGGCGATTCGGCCGCGCCCGACGCGGCTCGGAGCCCTTCAGGCTGAGGACGTGGGGGACGGTCCAGTGAGGCGGTTGTCCGTCACCCCGATGTCGTGCCCGCGGCGCCGGTTACGGCCCCGGGGTGGCGACGGTCGGGGTCGCCACCCCGGGCGGAACGATGTCGGCGACCTGGGCGGAGGCGGCCTCCTGGCCGTCGTTGCGGGCCTCGCCGCCGACGAGCGCCGGGAAGACGGCGTAGTCGCCGGCTTCCAACGTGACCTCGGTGCCGGCGGCCACCGCCTCGCCGGCGGAATCGGCCATGCCGGAGCGGGTGATCGTGATCGGGGCATCGAGGGTGAGCGTCAGGGCGCCGGTCTCCTGATAAACGAGGGAGATCGCGGGGGAGGGGACGACCGTGTAGACCACGCCGGGCGCGAACGTCAGCCGGTAGTTGACCGGCTCGTCCCGCCCCGCCGCGAAGGCCAGCGCCTCGGCGGTGACGCCCGGGGCGATCTCGAATCCCCCCGCCGGCGGCGATCCCTCCTGGGCGCGGGCCAACGGGTTGCCCCCGCCGGCGACGACCAGGCCGAGCAGCACGACCGCGACACCCGACCACAGGACCGCTGCGCGACGCATGGCGGAAACCCTCCTCACCGTTCGACCGCCTCGGCAGCGGCCCGTCTGGGCATCTTAGCCGATGACCGCCGCGATCGTCGCCACCCGCGGGTCCCCGACCGGTTGGGTTACCGGCGCAAAGGGCGGCGGACACGCATCAGCAGGTGGCGACGGCGACGCCCTAGGCGAAGTCATCGCCGGCACCGTGGCGCGATGACTGCCGCGGCGAGCAACCGTCACGCGCTCGCGAACGCAGCAGGCCGGAGGCGTACCCGTCGCGGGCAGCGGCGCGGATTCGCGTGCCCGGGAGCGCCCCGCCGGGAATCCAGGCGACGATGCGATGGTGGGGACCCGTGGGGTGCCAAGAAACCGTGGACGTTCCTCCATCGGGTCGGCCCCGACCGGCGGGGCAACGCCGAACAAAGCGCAGAGGTCGTTGTAGAGGGACTGGCTGGCGGAGCGCTCAATCAAGGCGACGGCGCGCCACTTGGCCCGGAAGCGGGGACCGTTGATCGGTCCTTACCCCGGCGACGACGCCACGCGCGGGCGCGCCGGCTCGGGAACGCGCGCCGCCGTGCGCAGTATCGCCCGGGCGGGCGGCGAGCGGAAGCCTGCCCGGGACCGGTGCCCAGGACGCCACCGGCAACCGGCGGCGCCACGCACCCGACAGCGGCGGGTCCGGCTATTGCCAGGCGGCGTCTTCCCAGGTCGGCTCGTCGTCGGTCAGGGAGTCCAGGAGGAGGCGGTACTCGCCGGCCTGGGTGGATTGGCCGGCTCGAACGGCGCGCTGCCAGCCCAGGAGGAGGGCCATCGGCGGCGGCGCCAGCCCCGCGATCGGGGCGGGGTCGGCGGGGTGGATGGTGGTCGGGATCGAGAGGCGGTCGGCCATTGGGGTCTCCTTGGTCGTTGGTCGCCGGGGGCGGTTGCTTCGTTGCGTGGCGCGACCGTCCTTGGTCGCTTGCGCCAGACTACGCGACGGGTGGGGCAAAACTGCGACTGACGTGTCACGGGGTCGTCACGAGCGACGCCGATCTAGCACCGGCGGTCCGGCCACGCCGCACGGTGCGGCACCGGTCCATCGCGGTGCCGCACCGGCACGATCGAGAACCAACGGTGGTCGTGTGGCACGTCTTTTGCCTCTCGGAGCGCCAGGCGGAGATCGGGGCGTTCGAGGAGCGCGTCGAGGGTGATCGGGTCAACCGCGGACCCGTCGGAGATTGCACCGCGAAGGCCATCGGGGAGGGAGGCCCCGGCCGCGGCCCCAGACAGGGATTCGGACCGTCCACGGATTACACGAGCAATGCCCGGGCCGTTCCCGGTGCATCACTCCGCGACGGTCTCCGTGATCGTCGTACCGCGTCACCGTAGAGGGGAAAGTTCCATGCGTTACCTGTGGAGCCTGTTGTTTGCCTTGGCCGTGATCACGGCCGGCGTCGCGTTTGCCTCGAACGGGAGCCTGCCCGCTCTGGCCCAGGATCAGACTCAGACCCCGACCCCAGCGGCGGCCCCGGTGGCCGTGATGACGATGCCGGCCTCCGTCCACGAGGGCACCTGCGCCCAGCCGGTGGCCGAACCGGCCTACGACCTCGGCGATGTCAAACCGTACCTCAACAACGACGGCCAGCCCCTCGGCCAGGGCGATCAGGTCGGTACCCTGACCACCCCGCCGCTGCTGACCACCACCGAGACCGCCGTCGAGGCCAACCTCGATGACCTGCTCACCCCGGAGCGGCCCTACGTCGTGGTCGTCCACCAGGACGAGCAGAACTTCCAGACCCTGATCGCCTGCGGCGACATCGGCGGCTTCGAGCGGGATGGGCAACTGGTCATCGGCCTGCGACCGCTCAGCAACTCCGGCTACGCCGGCATCGCGACCCTGGTCCGCGCCGACGACACGATATCCTCGAACATCGTCCTCATGAGCGATGTCGGCGCGCTTTCCGGCCAGGCGGCCGCCACGCCGGCGGCCGAACCGACCCCGACGTTGGTGCCGACGGCGCCGCCGACCCCGTCGCCGTCGCCGTCGCCGTCGCCGACCACGGTTGCGACGACGGTGGTCACCGCCGTGGTGCCCGCCAACGCCACCACGACGGTGGTCGCAACGACGCCGACGCCGACGCCAGCGTCATAGCCCGGCCCATCGGCGCGGCGTCGGCCGCGCCGATGGGCCCAGCCCAAGAACGCGACGAAGGGCACCGGCGTCATCGCCGGTGCCCTTCGTCGCGTCCGTGTCGGATCGGATGCCGACCCCGAAGCCCGCTACGCGGCGCGGATGGACGGTTGGGGCAGGCGCAGCGCCGGGGCAACCGGGCGCAGCTCGGTGATGTCCTCCGGCGGCAACCCGAGCGCGGCGGCCACGCGCCGCGCCACGTAGGGGCGCGGCCGGTGGTCGCCGCGCTCCAGGCGGTAGATGGTGGCCAACGACAGGCCGGATCGCTCGGCGAGATCGTAGACCGTCAGATCGAGGGCGTCGCGGGCTTGCTGCAGGGTGGTCATGAGATGCCCTCTTTAGGGTTCAGCTGACCCATGGGACGACGTTGGTGGAGAACACATCAGGCGCCGAGGCGCCACATTGGCGACCAAGCAGGGCGGCAAACGCTGCCGCCCTGGTCGGTGTACGTCCCGGGTTCCGCCGCCGGTTTCGTCGCCCGTCCGGATCGGGCGAGGGTACCCAATCCGGACGGGCGACGAACGCCCTAAGCGGGGGGGGTTGCCGCCGCGGGCGCGGTCGCCACCTCGGGCGTCGCCACCGGGATCGCCGACGGGTAGATCACGCCGCAGACAACCCGGCCACCGCTGTTGCCGCCGGGGTCGGTTTGGTAGTCGTCGGCCTGGGCGTGGATCACGATCGCGCTCCCGTCCTCGTCGTCGAGCGACGCTTCACCCGCCGAGAGGGTGAAGCGGTCGGTGACGATCCGCAGCCGCCCCGAGCCGGTCTCCGAGGCGACGATGTTGCCCAGATCGCCGGCGTGCCCGTCCCCGACCACGGGGGTGGCCGCCGGCGGCGTGCCGTCGTCCTCGGCCGGGAACGGCGGCGCCCCGTGGGCGACCCCGGCCGGGTTGTAGTGCCCGCCGGCGGTGGTAAAGGCCTCGGCCGTGGCGGCGTTGCAGTCGCCGACGGCGTGGACGTGGATCCCATGCTCGCCGGCGACCAACCCTTCGACCGTGACCGCGACGGCGACCGTGCCGTCCGTCTCCTCGATGAACGAGGCGACGCCGACCTCCTGGCCGTTCAGATCCTGCAATGCCACCTGGATCAGCGGCGGCACGGGCGCCGGGCTGGCCGCCGGGGTCGCGTCCTGGGCGCGCGAGCCGACCAGCGCGCCCCCGCCGAGCAGCCCGACCACCGCGACAACCAGCGCCGCAACGATAGGAATCGTTCGCTTCATCGGGGTTCCCTCCGCATAAATAGGATGTGACGGTTCGACCGGGCTCGGGTCGGTCGCCCCTCCGCAACCGACCGCCGCCGGGCAGCGCAAGACCCCGACCATGGGCGAGGGATCGAACGCCCCGATCATCGAGGAATCGAACCACGCCTCATCGCAACGGGCGTCTACGGACCGCGCCATCCCAGGGGGCGAACCACCTCAACCGCGATTGCGTTCGGCTTCGCGCGCCGGTCGTGGCAAACCGCCTGCTCGTGCTTGGCTCGTGCCACCGAACCGGTGCGCCGATCCTTCACCTCGGCTACCATCCCGCGATCCCGCCGGTTCGGCGAGGGGCCGGAGGTTGGACCGTTCCGTTCGGAGGAGGATACGACTTGGCCAACCCGGCCGCCGCCCCGCCCGATGTTGACCCCGATGCCGCCGCTGCGCCGGGGGTGACCGATCCCGCCGTCCAGCGCGTGGTCGCCGCCCGGCTGGACGCGCTCAACGCCCGGCTCGGGGATCGCCTCCGCGGCGAGGACGCCGCCGCCGTCCGTCGCAACCTGGCCCGGGATCTCGCCCACGCCGAGCAACTGCGGCGCGTTCCCCTTGCCAACGCCGACGAACCCGATCCGGTCTTTGCCCCGTTCCGCGGGGGCGATCCGTCGTGACCGGCCACTCCGCCGACCCCGCCTTCGCCACCGTCGCCGATCTCGGCCGCGCGATCCGGAGCGGTGCCACCACCCCGACCCGGCTCGCCGAGCGGTGCCTGGCCCGCCTGGAGACGGTCGGCCGCGGTTTGAACGCCGTCGCCACGACGACCCCGGAGCTGGCGCTGGCGCAGGCCCGCCAGGCCGAGGCCGAACTGGCCGCCGGCCACGACCGCGGCCCCCTCCACGGCATCCCCTACGGCGCCAAGGACCTCCTCGCCACCGCCGGGATCCCGACCGGGTGGGGGGCGGCGCCGTTCTTGGCCCAGGTCTTCGACCACGACGCGGCCGTGGTCGAGGCGCTGCGCGGGGCCGGCGCGGTGCTGGTCGCCAAGCTGGCGATGGTCGAGCTGGCCGGCGGCTTCGGCTACGACCAGCCGGACGCGTCGGCCACCGGCCCCGGCCGCAACGCCTGGGATCCGGAGACCTGGGCCGGCGGTTCCTCCAGCGGCTCCGGCTCGGCGGTCGCGTCCGGCTGCGTCCCCTTCGCCATCGGGTCGGAGACATGGGGTTCGATCACCACGCCGTCGGCGTTCAACGGCCTGACCGGGCTCCGCCCGACCTACGGCCGGGTCAGCCGCCGCGGCGCGATGGCGCTCTCCT
>CADCWE010000061.1 GCA_902806325.1 uncultured Thermomicrobiales bacterium
CGCGAGACCGAGCGGGGGCGATCGCCTGGGCGCACGGGTTGATGACCTCGCTCGAGACGGTGTTCCTGGACACGGAGACCACCGGGTTGGGGGGCGAGGCGGAGGTGATCGAGGTCGGGGTGGTCGGGGCGGACGGGACGGTGCTGCTCGACACCATGGTCCGCCCCCACGGGCCGATCCCGGCGGTCGCGAGCGCAGTCCATGGGATCTTTGCCGACGACGTGCGGAACGCGCCGGGCTGGGCGGAGGTCCACACCGAGCTGGAGAGGTTGCTCCGGGGGCGCGCGGTGGTGGTCTACAACGCACCGTTTGATCGCCAGATGGTTGCCCAGTGCTGCGTCCGGTGGGCGGTGGCGGAGCCGGAGGCGACCTGGCACTGCGCGATGCGGGCCTTTGCCGTGTTCTACGCGGAGCCGGGGGTGGGGCGCGGCGGCGGGAAGTGGCACAAGCTTGAGCGGGCGGCGGTGTTGGTCGGGGCGACGGCCGGCGGGCACCGGGCGCTGGGCGACGCGCTGGCCTGCCGGGCGGTGGTGGCGGCCATGGCGGCGACAGAAGACGCCTTCTAAGGTCCCGGAGCGATCAATCGGCGACCGGGGATGACCCGGCCGTCCTCCCGCCGTCGCGTGTCCAGGGGCCGATGATGGGCATCCCGGATTCCTCGCCCGGTGAGGATCCGATCGGAGGCAACGCCGCGCGCCGCCCATGGCGGTGCGGTGCCAATCGGGCCATTGCCAGTTCCCCGTCCTCGCCGGTCAGCAGGGCGATGAAGGGGTTTACCAGCGCGGGGTCGAAGGGGGTCCCGGCGCGGCGGCGGCTCTCGGCGATGGCGGCGGATTGGCCGAGACCGGGACGGAAGGAGCGCCGTTTGGTCATCGCCTGGTAGGCGTCGGCGATGGCGATGATCCGCGCCCCGATCGGGATCGCCTCGTCGGCCCACCCGTCGGGGCAGCCCAGGACGTCCCAGCGCTCGTGATGATGGAGGACCATCGCCACTTGCGCCGCCGATGTGGGCCAGCACGCGGTCGCCGGTCTGGTGGCCGAAGGCGTCGTTCACTTGCTTGAAGGCGTCGACATCGAGGAAACAAAGACCGACCGATTGGTCGAAGCAGCGCGCGCGGGCGAACTCTTCCCCAAGGCGATCCATCGTTGCCCGGTGGTTGAGCAGGCCGGTGATCGGGTCGATGGTGGCACGGTGCATGAGGTCCGCGTTGACGCGGCGGAGTTCGCGCGTTCCCAAGGCCGGTCAGCGGAGACTCGCCGCCAGCCGGACCAGCACCAAGGCGGCGACGATCAGCGCCAGGAGCCCGGCTCCGGTGCCCAACCTCCCCCCGCGCCGGTCAGCGGCACGGCGGCGGCGAGGGCGAGCGCGGCGATGCCGACGACGACCGTGCCGGCTCCCGGTGGGCCATCGGTCGGGAATCGGACGGTATCGGCCGCCACCCGGCGGGGAAGGACATGCGGTGCGCCTCCAAGTCGGCGGGATACGGGCGAATCGGGCCCCGATTCCCACCACCGAGGCGGCCTTCTCCGGGATCTTACCCCCTGCATCATGGCCTATCCGAGCGCCGTTTGGGGTGGGGGCGGCGGGCGAAAGACCGTCCGAGCGGTGGCGGGATCGGGCGACAGGGGGCAGGTGGACGCCGAGCAGGACCGCAAGCGGTCGTCGGCGCTTCCGGCGGCGGCGACCGAGCGGGTGGTGCGAACACGTGGGGAATCGCTCCGGCACTCCACCACGGGTTGGTCAACTCGTGGCCGATCGAGTTCGGCGCGGGGACGCTGGCGTTGAGGGTCTCTATCAGCGGGGAGAACCCGGTTCGCCTCGGTCGGGGTCGGGTATTTGGGGCCGCGGATCGCGACCCGCGCCGCGAGCGTGCCGCGAGTGGTCCCCGGTGTCTCCGCTGGCGGGGCGGCTGGTCTTCCTGACCGTGTCGTCGGTGGGCCGACGCCTGGGTGATCGAGCAAGGGTTGGCGGTGCCGCCGCTGCCGAACCCATGGCGCTACAAATGGCGTCCCAGATTTCGCCGATCGCCCACTTGCGGGCCGTGACTGCTTGACATAGAATCAACACGACCCCCGATCGCTTCGGCGGCCGGTGGTCACCCCGCTTGGCGGCCCGGAACCCCCCCTTCCCTCCCCGGGCCGCCAAGTTTCTTCCATTCATTCGATCGGGATCGTGGGGCAGCCCCCCCCGGCCTTTCGGGTCGGGGCGAGAGGTTGCGCCGCGGCGCGTTCTCGCCAGTTCCCTACCCTTCACCGACCGCCTCCCCGTCGGGCCAAACGCACGGCCCTTCGTGGGACAAGTCGCACAGCAACAACGCGCCCTCCCGGCGGGCGGCGATGTCCACCTTTCGGGTGGCGACGCCGTGACGGTGTTGGACGGGATAAGCGGGGGCGATGGCCACCTGGCGGGCACTACAAAAGGCGCGCTCGATCCCGTCGGCGAAGCCGAACGCGCCGCGGCGGTCGCGACGGCGCCGTCCTTCCCCGTCGGGAGCGTGGTCGGGGCGCGCCCCAGGGCGGCGATTGCCGGGACGTCCGTCGTCGCCGGGTCGGGAGCCGTCGCGGCGGTCTGGCGGCGGCTGGGATTGGGGGGGACGGGAAGGGTCGTCCATCGGGGGCGTACCTGGCGGTGAGATCGTGGCGACGATGATCGGGCCCAAATCGGGGCCGCGGAACCCCTATGGTACAATCCTTGGTCGTTCGTTGTCGCGGATTGGAGGAGCGTTTGGGGCGATTCCGAGGGCGCTCCAGGGCCAGACCGCGCCTATTTGTCGCCGACCGAACCTGGAGCGGGGTAACACCGGGTGCCTAAGCAAATCGGGATCGACCTCGGGACCGCCAATGTCCTGGTGTTCCTGCGCGGCAAAGGGATCGTGATCAACGAGCCGTCGGTGGTCGCGATCTCGGCCAAGGACGGCCGGGTCAAAGCGGTCGGCTTGGAAGCGCGGAACATGCTCGGCCGCGAGCCGGGGGCGACGATCGAGGTCGTGCGGCCGATGCGCGACGGGGTGATCGCGGACTACGTCGTCACCCAGAAGATGCTCGAATACTTCATCAACAAGAGCTGCGGCCGGTTCTCCCTGATTCGGCCAGAAGTGATGATCTGCGTCCCGGCCGGGGTGACCGGGGTCGAGCGGAGGGCGGTGCGCGACGCCGCGCTCAACGCCGGGGCGCGCCGGGCCTTTCTGATCAGCGAGCCGCTGGCGGCGGCGATCGGGGCGCGGGTGCCGGTGGCTGACCCGTCCGGAAACATGATCATCGATATCGGCGGCGGCACCACCGAGGTGGCGGTGATCTCGCTGAACGGGACCGTGGTCGCCCGGTCCCTGCGCGTCGGCGGCAACCGCTTCGACGAGGCGATCGGCAACTACATCAAGCGCAAGTACAACCTCCGGATCGGCGAGCGCACCGCCGAGGAGGTCAAGATCGCGATCGGCAGCGCGATGCCGCTCGAAGAGGACGTGATGATGGAGGTTCGCGGCCGGGACGAGGTCGCCGGCCTGCCGCGCACGATCCAGATCCACGCCAACGAGGTCACCGACGCGATCACCGAACCGCTGGAAGCGATCATCGGCGCCGTCCGCGCGGTGCTCGAAGAGACCCCGCCCGAACTTTCCTCCGACATCATCGACAAGGGCATGATCCTGACCGGCGGCGGCGCGATGCTGCGCCACTTGCCGGATCTGCTGATGGAGGTCACCGGCGTCCCCTGCTACGTCGCCGACGACCCGCTATCGTGCGTGGCGATCGGGACCGGGCTGGCGTTGGAACACATGGATATCCTGCGGGACAGCCTGGAAGAGCCGTAACCGGCGACACTAAAGGCGCCGACAACCGCTCGTCGGGGCGCATGGCATGCGCCCTCATCGTGATCAACGCCGGACGGCGTCCCCAACGGCCATCCTTGGAATCGTGACGCCGCCTTTCGGACGGGGCGCACGCCATGCGCCCCTACGACGCCTCTCCCAACAGCGCCACCACCCGGTCCACCTCATCGGTCGTGTTGTAATGTGCCAACCCCAAGCGCACCGCGCCGCCGGGAGCCAACCCTAGGCGCTGCATCAAGGCCATCGCGTAGTAGTCGCCGTCCCAGGCATTGACGCCGTGGCGGCCGAGGTGGGCGGCGGTTTCGCGGGCGGACAGCCGGTCCCAGGTGAAGCAGGCGGTCGGGCCGCGGTCGGCGAAGCGAACGCGGTCGGTGATGCCCCAGACGCGGGCGCCGGGGAGCGCTTCGATCCCGTTCAGGAGGTGGTCGAAAAGGGCCGCTTCGTGGGCGGCGATGGCATCCATCGCGGCGACGATCGCGGCGCGGCGCGGGGTTGCCGGGGCGAGGGCGGCGGTGCGGCGGCCGAGGTCGGCCAGGTAGTCGACGGCGGCGCCCGCGCCGACGATGCCCTCGTGGTTGACGGTCCCGGTTTCGAGGCGCCAAGGGAGGTGGTCGCTGGCGGGGCGGACCTTGATCGCCGGCAGGGCGTCAAGTGCCTCCTCGGTGCCGTAGAGGACGCCGACGTGAGGGCCGAAGAACTTGTAGGCGGAGCAGACCAGGAAGTCGCAGCCGAGCGCTTGGACATCAATCGCGCGATGGGGGGCGAACTGGACGGCGTCGACGTAGACGCGGGCGCCGGCGGCCTGGGCGAGACGGGTCGCGGCGGCGACGTCGTTGACGGTTCCGGTCGCGTTCGAGGCGAGGCCGATCGCGAGCAGCTTGGTCTTCGGCGAGAGCAGCGCCGCGAGTTGGTCCATGTCTAGGGTGCAATCGGGGGTGCGGATGTCGACCGTGCGGATCACGGCGCCGCGCTCCGTGGCGAGTTCCAGCCAGGGGGCAACGTTGGCGTCGTGGTCGAGGACGGTGGTGACGATCTCGTCGCCGGGTTGGAGGAGGCGACCGAAGGCACGGGAGACGGCGAAGGTGAGACCGGTCATGTTGGCGCCGAAGACGACCTGGTGCGGCGCCGGGGCGTTGAGAAAATCGGCCAGGGCTTGGCGGGCCGCCGCCAGCGCGGCGTCGGAGCGCTCGCTGGTGGCGAAGGCGCCGCCGGTGTTGGCGTTGGCGTTCACGAGATAATCGGTCATCGCGGCGACCACCGGGTGGGGGACTTGGGTGCCGCCGGGGTTGTCGAAAAAGACCGGCGCGGGGTCGGCCGCGCTTCCCGTGAGGGCCGGGAACTGTGCCCGCACGGCGGCGACATCGAGCGCGGGGGCGGCAGACACGGACACCGGTGTTCTCCTCGGTTGCGCGGACGATCGGGCCAAGACGGTCAGTATCAAGCAGTGGGTCCGGCCGGGCAACCGGCGTGGACCGCCGCGGGTTCCTGTCCCAGGGGCTGGCAGGGAGCGGCATCGGATGAGAAGTGGCCGCGGGATGTGGTGGGGCGACTCCCCTTTCCCTCCGTTCGTGAGGGAAAGGGGGCTAGCGGGATGGAGGGATTCATCACGGCGCCCCAGTCCCCTTCGGATACGAACCCTTGTCGGGTCCCGCGGGGAGGACCTGGCGCGAGGACGGGGCATGGGGCCACCGCGAACCGTGGCAGGCTGTAACACTTTCCCGGGAAGCGTGTTCACCCCGTCACTGCACCCGCGAGGCCGCGCCTTCGGATCCATCGGAGGATCGCCGTGCCGGAGACGATGCGCCGCTTTGGTCCGGTCGGAAGGCGCCGTTTGCCCCGGACGGAGGCAACGGACGACGCCAGTGAGCCTGACGAGCCCGCGTTGATAGCCCGGGCGCGATGCGACCCGCGCGCGTTCGAGCCGCTCTACGCGCGCTACTTCGATCCGGTCTACCGCTACTGCTACCACCGGCTGGGCGGGTGGGAGGAGGCCGAAGACGCCGCCAGCCTCGTCTTCACGCGCGCCTTGGGCGCCCTGCCGCGCTACCGCCACGACGGTTCCTTTCGCTCCTGGCTCTTCACCATCGCGCACAACGTCGTCGCCAACGTCCACCGCGACCGGCGCTTCGAACAAGCATTGACCGAGGCCGCCGGGGTCGCCGATTCCGCGTCGACCCCGGAGGACCTCGCCCTCGCCGGCGAGGCCCACCGGACGGTCCACGCCTTGCTGCGTCAACTGCCGGAGGACCAGCGACGCCTGATCGAACTACGCCTGGCGGGGCTGAACGACGCCGAGATCGCTCCGATCGTCGGGCGCAGCCACGGCGCGGTGCGGGTCGCCCAACACCGGGCGGTCACGCGGCTGCGGACGCTGATGGAGGTCGACCTCCCCGGCCAAACCGACGCGGGAAGGGGGGGCTCCGATGCCTAGCGAGGACCGCGAGGCGCCGATGGATGCCCTCGGACGCTACTGGAACGACTTGGTCGGGGACGACGTGCCGCCGGGCGACCCGGCACCGGACCTCGATCCCGCATTGGCGGAGACGGTTCGCCGGCTCCAGGCGCTCGGCACCGCGCCGGCACCCGCGACCGCCCGCGACCGGGTCTGGCGTGGTCTGGAAGCGCACCTGGGGCCGATGGCGACGGTTCCGCTCAACGGCCGCGTCGTCGGAGCAAACCACGCCCCGGTGTCGCCCCCCCTGGCGGCGGGAGAACCCGACCCAGAACGGCGCTCGCCGGTCAACGCGCGGCGCTGGTGGCCCTACCTCGAGTTCGCCGCGATGATCCTGCTGGTGGTGTCGTTGCTCGGTGGCTACCTGTACGGGTCCCACATCCTCCCCTGGTTGGTCGACCTCCGGCGCGATCCGGCCCCGGCCAGTGTCCCCTTCTTCCGCGGCGGCCCCGCCCGCACCGGCGAGCAGCCCGGTCCCGGACCCGACGGCTCCCCGGTCGTGCGCTGGCGCTTGGCGACCGGCGCCTACCCGCCGGCGGCCGCCTCGGTCGCGGACGGCATCGTCTACGCCGGGGATCTCGACGGCACGCTCCACGCCGCGGATCTCGCGACCGGCCAAGAACGTTGGACGTACGTCACCGGCGGACCGATCGGCGCCGCGCCGGCGGTGGCGGACGGGGTCGTCTATATCGGCGACCAGACGGGCACGCTGCACGCGCTCGACGCAGCAACGGGTGTTCCTCGCTGGACCGCCAGGCTTGGCGGGGGCCTCTTTGCGTCGTCCCCGGCGGTGGTTGATGGCGTGGTCTACGTTGCCGGTTCGCGGCAGACCGGCGCCTCCGCGCCGACAATCGTCGACGGCGTGGTCTACGCCGGCGGCGACGGCTCGGCCAGCCGCGACCCGATCACGCTCTATGCGGTCGACGCAGCGGCCGGGACGCCGGTCTGGAGCCGTTCGACCACGCGGCACGGCCTCTACGCGTTCGACGCAGGGACGGGAGCCGAGCAGTGGTTCTTCCCGACCCGCGGATACGTCCACGCCTCCGCGGCCGTCGCGGACGGAGTCGTCTACGTCGGGGCCAACGACGGGACGATCTCCGCGATCGACACGGCGACCGGAACGGCGCGGTGGACCTTCCAGACCGGGAAGCCGGTGACCTCGCCGCCGGCGGTCGTCGGCGGGCTGGTCTACGTCGGAGGCGGCGACGGGCGATTTTTCGCCCTGGACGCGGCAACCGGGGCGGCACGCTGGACGGCGGACGCGGGCGCCATCGCCAGGTCCGCCCCGGCGGTGGCCGACGGGGCGGTCTATGTGGTCGCGGCGGGCGCGCTGGTGGCCATGGACGCCTCGACCGGCGACGGGTGGCGCCTCCCGCTCGGCACCGGTAGCACCTCCTCGACGACGGTCGATTCGTCACCGGCGGTGGTTGACGGCCTCGTCATCGCCGCCGGCCTCGCGGAGGACGGCACCGGGGCGCTCGTCGCCTTCGGCGATCCCGAGGGTGGGACCTCGTTGCCCGGTGCCGGGCCGATCGTGCCGGTGTTTGCCACGCCCGCACCTTGATGGTGGACGCTTCCCATAGTGGCCGCGGGTAGAGTCTCCGCGGCAACGGACCGCGTGTAACACGTGCCGCCGTTCGGTGATTACCCAAGCGCAACCCCAGGTTCGTCCCGCCGTATCGCTCGAGGAGAAGGAGACGCCGATGGCACGCCCACCGGTCCGCCCGCTCGCGCTGGTCCTCGCGTTGCTCGCCCTTTTCGTCGCCCCCGCATCCTCACTTGCCCAGGACGCCACCCCCGCCGCCCCCCGCTACACCGTGACCGACCTCGGTACCCTCGGCGGTCCCTCCAGCTCCGCCCACGAGATCAACGCCCACGGCGACGTGGTCGGCTATTCGGCGGTCCTCGCCGACGCGGCCACCCCGACCGGCGCGGGCGACGCCCCGCGGACGGACCACGCCTTTCTGTGGCGGGACGGGGCGATGGTCGACCTCGGCACCTTCGGCGGCCGCAGCAGCGACACGACCGGCATCAACGACGCCGGGCAGGTCGCCGTCGACGCGGAGATGGAGGACGGCGCGACCCGCTCGTTCCTCTGGGAGGACGGCGCCGCGACCGACCTCGGCACGCTGGGAGGCGCGCACGCCTGGGCGATCGAGCTCAACGACGCCGGCCAGGTCGTCGGCTTCTCGACCACCGCGCCGGGCCAGGAGCTGCTCGGCCCCGGCACCCACGCCTTCCTGTGGGAGAACGGCACGATGACCGACCTCGGCACGCTGGGCGGCGCCTGGAGCCGGGCCAGCGACGTCAACGAGGCCGGACAGGTGTTTGGGACCTCGGAG
>CADCWE010000062.1 GCA_902806325.1 uncultured Thermomicrobiales bacterium
GATCCACCGTTGGCTCCGCGATTGGGATCTCCTCCCCCTGCGCCACGCGCTGCGTGCCGCGCCCGACCACGCCTACGCCGCCGACCTCGACGTCTTCGGCCGCGCCTCCTTGATGCACCTGCTCGAAGGCGACCAGACCCCGATGGGGCGCGCCACCCTGGCCGCTTGGCTCCTCGATCCCGCCGACCCGGCGACGATCCGGGACCGCCAGGCCGCCGTCGCCGAGCTGGCCCCCGATCTGGATCTGCGCGACGAGTTGGCGCTCCGCGTCCGCCTGATGGACGATCCGAAACCCGACCCCGAGCCGTTTTTGCGCTGGGCGGAAGGGCCGCGCTGGCTGGCGGAGCGGCCGTGGGTGCGGTGGGGCGCCGTCGCCACCACCGCCCTGCTCTGGGGCCTGATCGCGGCCCAGGTCTTCGGTCTGACGGACCGGCCGTGGTGGGTGATCGTCCTTGCCGCCAACGTCCTGGCTGGGCGGCTGCTGGCGCGCGCCTACACCGTCCTGGCGGACGTGGCGGCGCAGGGGAGCGCCTTCGTCCACTACGGGGACGCCCTCGGCCTGCTGGCCGCGGCGCCGTTCGAGGCCCCCGTCCTGCGCGCTGTCCAGGCGCGGTTGGCCGCCGCCGGTCGACCGGCGGCGGACCAGATGCGCCGGCTGGGCCGGATCACGACCATGGTGATCCCGGCCGACGCCTGGTCCCACGAGCTGGTGCAGGCGTTCGGGTTGTGGGACATCCACGTCTTGGCCTGGCTGGAGCGGTGGCAGGCCGAGGTCGGCCCGGCGGCGCGCGGTTGGTTGGCGGGACTGGGCGAGGCCGAGGCCCTGGCGGCGCTGGCCGGACCGCTCCACGACGAACCGGCCTGGTCGTTCCCGACGGTGTCCCCGGAGGCCGGATCGTACGCCGCCGCCGCGCTCGGCCACCCGCTGCTGGCGGCGCCGGTCCGCGTCGCCAACGACGTCGCGATCGGCCCGGCCGGGACCGCGCTGCTGGTCACCGGGTCGAACATGTCCGGCAAGAGCACCCTGCTCCGCGCGATCGGCGTCAACGCCGTGCTGGCCAACGCGGGCGGACCCGTCTGCGCCGGATCGCTGCGGTTGCCCCCGGTCGTCCTCTGGACCAGCGTCCGGGTCCAGGACTCGCTGGAGCACGGGGTTTCCTATTTCATGGCCGAGCTGCGGCGCCTGAAGCAGATCGTCGACGCCGCGAACGCCGCCCGGCACCAACCCAACCGCCGCCTGCTGTACCTGTTGGACGAGATCCTGACCGGCACCAACACGGCCGAGCGCCAGGTGGCCGCCGTCCGGATCGTCGCTCACCTGGTCGCCGGCGGCGCGCTGGGCGCGGTCTCGACCCACGACCTGGCCCTGGCCGACGCCGACCGCCTGCGCGACTCGCTGCGCCTGGTCCACTTCGCCGAAGTGTTCACCCGCGGCCCCGACGGCCCGAGCATGACATTCGACTACACCCTCCGCCCCGGCGTCGCGACCTCGACCAACGCGCTGACGCTGATGGAGCTGGTGGGGCTGAATCTGGACGAATAGACGGTCCGCCGTAGGGGCGCGTGGCACGCGCCCTTTCCGGTGGGCGGCATGGCGATTCCTGGGGCGGCCTTCCGGAGATGCGCCACCCCGTCCCGCGAGAAGGGCGCATGCCATGCACCCCCACGACGCCTGATCATCCCGCCGCCGGCGTCGCCGCCGCCACCGGGCACCCCGTCTCGTCCGGCAGGAGCGGGCGGAACAGAACCTGGAACGTCTCGCCGTCGCTGGTCCAGGCGGCGGGCGGGTTCTCGGCGCGCAGGAGGTCGACCAGGGCGGCGGCGTCCTCGCCGGCGAGGACGGCGCAGCGGGCGGACGCTTCCGGGTAGGAGATGCCGCCGACATCGGCCGGGTCGCCGAGGTCGGCGAGCGGGGTGTCCAGCGGCCACTCGGCGGGGTCGGGGACCGGCTCCGCGTTCGGGTTCGGCGGCGCGACGATGAGCTGGAGGCGCTCGATCGCGTACGGCTCGGGCGCCGGCGGGCGGTCGGCCGCGGTCAGCACGCGGTCCAGGTCGCCCAGGCCGGCGACGAACGCGGCCAGGCGGGTCAGCGCGTCGCGGTCCCGGGCCGGGGTCATCTCCGTCGCCGGCAGCCCCAGCCCGTAGGCCGACACGCGCGAGACCGCGCCGCCGGCGTTGGTGGTGATGGTCGTGGTCGGCAGGTCGGTGACGCCGGCGTTGGCGTACTCCTGGTCGCCGCCGAGCAGACCGGCGGTTTGGGCCGCCGCCAGCACCTCCCGCACCGCCGCCGGGGACAGTCGCGTCTCCATCAACGCCCGCACGCTGGCGAGCGGGTCGAACGCCTCCGGGTCCGGCACCAGCAGGATCAACCGCCCGTCGCCGTAGAGCGAGAACCGCGGCACGTTGGTCAGGTTCACCTCGACGGGCACGAACCCGCCGGCGTCCTCGACCCGCAGCACGAGGTCATCGGCGCCGGTCGGGTAGGGGATCGCCCCGTCGTCGCTCGTTGGCGTCCCTTGACCCCGGGCCAGGCGCGGCGCCGCGGCGGCGGCGCCCAACCCCAAGAACGCGACCAGCACCCGGCGCCGGGTGCTGGTGAACGCGATCGGAACCTCGGTGGGGATTGCGGTCATCGTCGGGTCTCCTAAAGGTGACGGCGGGGCGATCGGTCGTTATCAGCAAGACGCCGGAGGAGGGCAAACGGTTCCCCTGATCAACGGAGGACAACGGCGGGTCGGGGCGCATGGCATGCGCCCTTGTTCCGGGGCGCGGGCGTGCGCGTCCAATCCGAACGTCGGGGTTTGCGACGGGGCGCATGCCATGCGCCCCTACGGCGGGCCGTTGCGATTGCGATTGATGGGATGCGCTCGATGGATGGGAATAAGGAACCCCAGGGTCGTCGACCCCGCCGAAGCGAGGCGATGGAAACCCCGGAAAATACGCTCGAATCGTCGCAAGAAGTGGCAGTTCTGTCGTGGAAGCGTGGTTACCGGAACACGTCTCCCACCACCAGGCGGAACCCCGGCAGCACGTCCCCGCCGTCGAAGGTGTCGTGCTCGCCAAGGTGCTCCGGCGCCGAACCAGGTCGGTGGACGGTCATCGTGCGCTGGTCTGGCTCTACCACCACGGTCATCGGCACGCCCGCCTGCCGGTAGAGCGCCAGCTTGCGCTCCACCTTGCGCCGCCGGTCGTGGGTAGAGACCACCTCGACCACCAGGTCGGGGGCGATCGGCATGTAGCCGATCCGCTCGGGTTCGGGCGGCAACCGGTCGGCGCGGACGAAGGCGATGTCCGGCTTGACGACCACGTCGGGATCGCGCCGGAGGACGAAGCCGGTGTCCGACCAGTACGTTCGGCCGAGACCGCGTTCCGCGACGTGGACCGCGACGCGACGAAAGAACTCCGAGCCGATCTCGCCGTGTCGCCCCCCCACCGCCGCCACCTCGCGCAACGCGCCCAGGATCAGCTCGAACCGGGCGTCCGTGTCCGCGTCCGACTCGATCCGTTCCAGGTCTTCTACGGTCAGCGGTTTGGTCGCGACCATCGTTTGTCACTCCACCGGGACGCGAACTCTGGGACGACGCCCACGGACGAATCGGGCGCGAGACCACCATCCCCGATGCTACCATGCCCCCACGAGACGCGATCTTCGACCGAAAGGGGCACCCATCCGTGACCGCGACCGCGCAGACCGAGACCGAAATCCACGGCAACTACATCAACGGAGAATGGGCGCCCGCCGCTTCTGGCGAGACGTTCGAGAACCGCAGCCCGGCCGACACGAGCGACCTGGTCGGCCGGTTCGCCGCCTCCGCCAAGGAGGACGTCGAGCGCGCCGTCGCCGCCGCCGCGGAGGCCGCCGAGGGGTGGCGCCAAACGTCCCCGATCGCGCGGGCGAACATCCTCCACAAGGCGGCCGAGATCCTGGCCGGGCGCCAGGCCGAGATCGGGCGGGAGCTGACCCGCGAGGAAGGCAAGACCCTCAAGGAGGGGATCGGCGAGACCGGGCGGGCGGTCCAGATCCTCCGCTACTTCGCCGGGGAAGCGCAGCAGCCCTCCGGCGAGCACTACCCCTCGATGAACCCGCTGACCCTGCTCTACACCCTGCGCGAGCCGCTCGGCGTCGTCGCTTTGATCACCCCCTGGAACTTCCCGATCGCGATCCCGGCCTGGAAGATGGCCCCCGCCCTCGCCTTCGGCAACACCGTGGTTTTTAAACCGGCCAGCCTGACCCCGCTTTGCGCCGTCCGCCTGACCCAGGCCCTGGCCGACGCGGGGCTGCCCCCCGGCGTGCTGAACCTGGTCACCGGCGGCGCGTCCGCGGTCGGCGACCCGCTGGTGCGCGATCCCCGGGTGGCCGGGATCTCCTTCACCGGCTCGAACGCGGTCGGCGCCGAACTGCGCAAGCTGGCCGCCGAGACCGGGGCCAAGCTCCAGCTCGAACTCGGCGGCAAGAACCCGGCGATTGTGCTCGCCGACGCCGATCTCGACCACGCCCTGACCCACGTCGTCGCCGGGGCGATGATGAGCACCGGCCAGAAATGCACCGCCACCTCCCGCGCCATCGTCGATCGCCGCGTCGCCGCCCAATTCACCCGCGATCTGACGGACCGGATCGGCGCGCTGAAGGTCGGTGACCCGCTGGCGACCGAGACCCAGATCGGCCCCGCCGTCTCGGCCGAGGCCGCCGATCGGATCGTCGCCGATGTCGCCGCCGCCAAGGGCGACGGCGCCCTCCTCGTCGGCGGCGACCGCCTGCGCGCGAACGGCCACGGCCGGGGCCACTTCGTCGCCCCGACCTTGTTCGGCGACGTGGACCCGGAGTCGACCCTCGGCCAAGAGGAACTGTTCGGCCCGGTCCTCGGGGTGATCCCGGTCGATGGCCTGGACGAGGCGCTGGCGGTCGCCAACCGCGTCCGGTTCGGGCTCTCCGCTTCCCTCTTCACCCGCGACCTGGGCACCGCCCTCGCGTTCGTTCGCGGCATCCAGGCCGGGATCGTCCACGTCAACAGCGAGACCGCCGGCGCCGAACCTCACGTCCCCTTCGGCGGCATGAAAGGCTCGTCCTCCTACTCCCGCGAGCAAGGCAAGGCGGCCCGCGAGTTCTTCACCCAGACGAAGACGGTCTACGTCGATCCGCCGCCGGGCTAGCGGGCGGTGGGGGTGGGCAGTGGGCGGAACGGGTGAGGACCGAGGACCGAGGACTGAGCCGGTTCTCCGTCGTTCTGCCCACTGCCCATTACCCCTTCCGTCGCGGAATCCATCCTGCGGTACCCCCGCCCGGGGGTATGCCCCGTAGGCGATAGGAGCAGCGAATCCATGGCAGCGAAGACCGAACGTCGCGCCAGCGCGGTCTGGGAAGGCGCCCTGACGACAGGTCAGGGAACCGTCTCGGCCAACAGCGGCGTGCTGAAGGACCAGGGGATCACCTGGAAAGCGCGGACCGAAGCCCAGAACGGCAAGACCAGCCCGGAGGAATTGATCGCCGCCGCCCACGCCTCGTGCTACGCGATGGCCTTCTCCGACACCCTGGCCCTGGGTGGGCACCCGGCCGAGCGGCTGGAGGTCGAGGCCGTGGTCACGGTCGACTCCCAGGAGGGCGACGGGATCCGGGTCGGCTCGTCGTCGCTGACGGTGCGCGGCCGGGTGCCGGGACTCGATCAAGCGGCCTTCGCGGAGACCGCCCGCACCGCCGAGCAGAATTGCCCCGTCTCCAATGCCCTGCGCAACAACGTAACGATCAACCTGGACGCGACGCTGGCGACGACGTAACCGGCGCGTCCTCCGACCCCAACCCGTCTATCTGGGCGCAGCAAAGCATCGCTCGTCCGCGGGCGACGTTGGTCGTCCATTCGACGCCGCTGCGGCGGATGATTCTTCGCTGCGCCCGGCATGACGGCGGGGAGGAAGACGGACCGGCCGACCCGGCCAACTCAAGGAGCCTCCCGCGATGGCGGACGCCGACCCCGCCCTCGTTTCCGCCCGTCGGATCGCCGCCGCGTTCGCAAGCCTGCCGCGGGTCCAGGCCGTGGCCCTCGGCGGCTCCCGCGCCGACCGGCGATTCGGCGAGGACTCCGACCTCGACCTCTACGTCTACGCGGTGGCCGAGGCGCCGGTCCCGCTCGACGCCCGCCGCGCCATCGCCGCCGCCTACGCCGATCCCCGCCGCCCGGTGGAACTGGACAACCGGTTCTGGGAGCCGGGCGACGAATGGGTGGACGCGGAGTCCGGGCTGGCGGTCGACATCATGTACCGCGACCCGGCCTGGATCGAGGACGAGATCGCGCGGGTGCTCGACCGCCATCAGGCGTCGGTCGGCTACTCCACCGCCCTCTGGCACAACGTCCGCCGCTCGGCGCCGTTGTTCGATCGCGAAGGCTGGTTCGCCCGGCTCCAGACCGAGGCCGCCCGTCCCTACCCGGACGCCCTCCGCCGCGCCATCGTCGCCAAGAACCACCCGCTGCTGCGCACCGCCAACGGCGCCTTTTTGCGCCAGATCGAGAAGACCTTGGCGCGCGGCGACGCGGTCGCGGTCAACCACCGGCTGGCGGCCTTGCTGGCCAGCGTCTTCGACATCCTGTTCGCGCTCAATCGAGAAACACACCCCGGAGAAAAGCGGCTGCTGGAACGGGCGACCGCGCTGCCCGTGGTTCCGCCGGAGTTCGGCCCGCTCGTCGACGACCTCCTCCGTCTGACCGCCCCGCCGTTCGACCGGTTGGCCGTGGTCGCCGCCGCGCACCGGCTGCTCGACGGCGTGGATGCGCTGCTGGTCGACCAAGGGTTAATGGCGTAAGCGCCGCCCGTCCCGGCGGGGGCTTAACCGACCGCGTCCCGGAGGCATCGCGCCGCCGGACCACCGGCGCGCGACGGCACGGGCGCCACGGTCATCCGGCCCCCCATCGGCCTCAGGTGGCCGACGTCCGCGAGGTGCCGCTTGTCGCCGGCGGCGATCGAACTCGTCCGGGGTCGGCAGGTCGCCGTGCCAGCCGTTGGCCCGGGGGCGAGTCCGTGGAGCGGGTCGAGCAAATCCGGGTCGTCGGGCGAGGCGATGCGACGATCCGGTTGACGGAAGCCGCCGGGTCGCCCATGATCCGGGGCGTGACGCCGCGCCGCCCACGGACCGAGCCGCGCCATGCCTACCCCGCCGCGTGATCCGTGGCCCCATCCGCCTCAGCCGCTGACGCCCCTGGTCGGGCGGGAGACAGAGGTGGCTGCGCTTGCGGCGTTGCTTCGCCGCACCGACGTGCGCCTGGTGACGCTGACCGGCCCGGGCGGGGTCGGCAAGACGCGGCTCGCGCTAGGGGTGGCGCGAGAGATCTCCCGCGAATTCGCGGACGGCGTGGTGTTCGTCCCCTTGGCGCCGGTCCGCGACCCGGATCTGGCCCTGCCCGCCGTCGCCGAGGCGCTCGGGGTCCGCGAGGGCCGCGACGGCCCGCTCCCGGCGCGGCTGGCCACCGCGCTGCGAGACCGCCGCCTGCTGCTGGTGCTGGACAACCTCGAACAGGTCCTCGACGCGGCGCCGGGGGTGGCCGATCTGCTCGCCGCCTGCCCGGCCCTCGCCGTCCTCGCCACCAGCCGGGCGCCGCTCCGCGTGTCCGGGGAGCACGAGTTCCGGGTGCCGCCGCTGGCCTTTCCGGCCGTGGACCACGACCCGAGCGTGGAGGAGGCGGCGCAGACCGAGGCGGTCGCGCTGTTCGTCCAGCGGGCGCGGGCCGCCGATCCCGGCTTCGCCCTCACCGGGGCCAACGCCGCCGCCGTGGCGGCGATCTGCCGCCGCCTCGACAGCCTGCCGCTGGCGATCGAACTGGCTGCGGCGCGGGTGAACGTCCTGCCCCCGGCGGCGCTGCTGGCCCGCCTCGGCGACCGGTTGCGGCTGCTGACCGGCGGGGCGCGCGACGCCCCCGCGCGGCAGCGCACCCTGCGCGACGCCATCGCCTGGAGCCACGACCTGCTCTCCCCCGAGGAGCGGGTTCTCTTCCGCCGCCTCGCGGTCTTCGCCGGCGGCTTCACGCTCGACGCGGCGGAGGCGGTCGGCGGCGGACCGGACGCGGACGTCCTGGACGGGGTGACGGCGCTGGTCGACCAGAGCCTGGTGCAGCGGATCGGGGGACCGGAGGGAACGGCCCGCTTCGGGATGCTGGAAACGGTGCGGGAGTTCGCGGCGGAGCGCCTGGAGTCGAGCGGGGAGTTGGAGACGCTGCGCGAGCGGCACGCCGCCCACTTCGCCGGGCTGGCCGAGCGGACCCGGCCGGGGTCGTACCGGGCGACGGCGACGCCGGCGGCCCGCCGGTTCGAGGCCGAGCGGGACAACGTGCGGGCGGCGCTGGAATGGGAGGCGGAGCGCGGGGCGACCGGCCTCCTGCTGCGGTTGGCCATCGACGGCTGGTGGTGGTGGGAGCCGGCCGAGGGATCCCGCCGGCTGGAACGGGCGCTCGCGACCACCCCGCCGCCGGCGCCGGCGACGCGGGCGCTGCTCCTGGGGGCGATCGGGCAGTACGCGCTGTGGCGCGACGACGCGATCCGGGCCGAGCCGCTGCTCGCGGAGGCCCTGGCCCTGGCGCGGGAGGCCGGCACCCCCGTGGCGCTCGCCCTCGCCCAGTCGTT
>CADCWE010000063.1:0-8054 GCA_902806325.1 uncultured Thermomicrobiales bacterium
AGTTCGCCTGGAGCCGAATCGAGCCAAGGCCGGACGAACTGGCCTGGGAATGGCTGGACGAGGCGATCCAGTCCCTCCACGCCGAAGGGTTGAAGGTGGTGCTGTGCACCCCAACGGCGACGCCCCCGGCATGGCTGACCCGCCGGCAACCCGACATTCTGCCCTGGGACGTCCAAGGGCGGGTGCGGGAGTTCGGCTCCCGCAAGCACTACGATCACGCTAGCCCGGTCTACCGCGAGCACAGCCGACGGATCACGACCGAGATCGCCGGCCGGTACGGCCAGCACCCGGCGGTCGTCGGTTGGCAGACCGACAACGAATGGGGCTGCCACGACACGACGCGCTCCTACGGCCCCGCCAGCCGGGACGCCTTCCGGGCTTGGCTGGAACAGCGATACGGCGCCATCGAGCGGCTGAACGAGGCCTGGGGCGCCGTCTTCTGGAGCCAGGAGTACACCGCCTGGAACGAGATCCGGCCGCCGAACCTGACGGTGGCCGACCCGAACCCGTCGCACGCGCTCGACTTCTTCCGCTTCGCCAGCGACATGGTCGCGGAGTTCCAGGCGGAGCAGGTGGCCATCCTGCGCCGGCTGTCGCCGGGGCGCTGGATCACCCACAACTTCATGCAGTTCTTCGCGGACTTCGATCACTACAAGGTCGCCGCGGGACTCGATTTCGCCGCCTGGGACTCTTACCCGACCGGGATGGCCGAACGGCACGCGACGACCGAGGCCGAGAGGCTGCGCTGGGCCAGAACCGGCGACCCGGACCTCATCGCCTTCAACCACGACTTGTACCGCGGGCTGCTGCCCGGACGCGGGTTCTGGGTGATGGAACAGGGGGCGGGACAGGTCAACTGGGCGACCTCGAATCCGCTGCCGGCGGACGGGGCCGTGGCGCTTTGGACCGCCCAAGCCCACGCCCATGGCGCGGACGTCGTCTCCTACTTTCGCTGGCGAGCGGCCACAGTCGCCCAAGAGTTGATGCACTCCGGCCTCCTGCGCCACGACGAAACCCTCGACCGCGGCGGCGAAGAAGTGGCCGCCCTCGAACTCCCCGGACGCCCGAACGCCCCGGTACAGACACCGGTGGTCCTCTTGCACGACTACGAGAGCCTCTGGGCCTATGACCTTCAACCCCACAGCGCGGGCGCGTCGTACTGGGGCCAACTGATGCTCTTTTACCGGGCGCTGCGCGGGCTCGGTCTGGACGTGGACGTGCGCCACCCGGACCAGGATTTGAGCGGTTACCGCCTGATTGTTGCTCCGGCGTTGCAGTTGATGGACCGCGCGCGGACCGACCGCCTGACCGCCGCCGCTCGGCACGCCCACCTCGTTTTCGGGCCGCGCACCGCCTACCGGGCTCCATCGGGAAGGGTCCACGAGGACGGGCAACCGGGACCGTTGCGGGAGCTGGTCGGCTGGTCGCTACGAAACTTCGACGGTCTTAAACCGGGAATGACCGTCCGCGCTGGGGGCCACGTCGTGGATACGTGGGCCGAAAGTTACCACCCAGTGACCGATGCGACGACCGTCTTCGCCTACGACGACGGACCGCTTGTTGGGCAAGCGGCGGTGGTCCGTCGCGGAAACGCCACCACCATCGGTGCCTGGGGCGCATCGCTGATGCTGGCGACGCTGGAACAGTCGTTGGCCGAGTTGGCGATTCCCATCTACCGGTTGCCGGAAGGCGTTCGCGTTGCCCGGCGCGGAGAAACCGAGACGTGGTTCAACTTTAACCAGGAGCCAATTCGCCTGCCCGACCGCACGACGATGGGCGCGGTCTCGGCCCAGTCGCGACCCATCAATGGACGCGGCTGACTCTGCTTCGCCCAGTGCGACCTGCCCGCACCGGCGGAGCGTCGTCACCGCTCCAGGTTGAGCCACGCCACCTCCTCCCGCGTCAGCGCCAACCCGAGGGCGGGCAGCGAGGTCCGGGTTTCGGCCAGGGTACGGGGGCCGATGAGGGGGAATGTCGGGAACGGCTGGTTGAGGACCCAGGCGAGGGCGACGACGATCGGGTCGACGCCGCGGCGGCGGGCGAGTTCGATCGCCCGTTCCCGGCGCCGGAAGTTGTCGGGGCTGTGCCAGGCGCGGACCATCTCGGGATCGGAGAGGTCCCGCGGATCGCCACGAGGCGTGAAGAAGCCGCGCGCCTGGCTGGACCAGGGGAAGATCGGCAACTGCGATTCGGTCAACCAGGCGCGACTCTCGGGATCCGAGGCAGCGACGCAACCCGGCCAGACCGGGTGCTCCATCCGGGCCAGGCTGAGGTTGTTGGAGACCAAGGCAAACCCGGCCCGCTCGTGCGCCGCGGCCCAGGCGTTCGCTTCGCGGACTCGCGCCGGCGACCAGTTCGAGGCGCCGTAGACGGCGATGGTACCCGCTCGCCGGTGCTCGTCCAGCGCGTCCACCCACTCCCCGACCGGCACCGACGGGTCGTCGCGGTGCAGCACGTAGAGATCAACGTGGTTTGTCTGGAGGCGGTCCAGGCTCTCGGCAAGTTGGGGTGCGACCGCGTCCGGGCGGGTGAACGGCGGGTGGGCGCACTTGTCGAGGATCACGACCTCGTCGCGCACCCCGCGGTCGGCGATCCACTGGCCCAGCAGCCGCTCGCAGATCCCGGTGCCGCCGCCGTAGCTCCAGGCGGTGTCGAAGGCGGTCCCGCCGCGGGCGAAGAAGTCGTCGAACAACACGGCGGCGTGGGGCATGCTGCGCTGGTGGTCGACGCCCATCACCAGGCGGGAAATCGGCTTGGAGACCCCGGCGATCCGGCCGTAGGTCATCGGGGCGTCGTCGGCCTTCGCCAGCGGGCGACCGTGGACGGGCGGCCGGTTCGCGCCGGGGCGCTCCATCGGGTAGGTCATGCCGATCGCCTCGCGCCAGCGATCGAGCAGACGCATGTTCGCCAGCGAATCGTCCCAGGTCATCGCCGGCGGCGGCGCCTGGCGCGCGGACAGGTGGTCGGCGATGACATCGGCTTCGAGGGCGTAGGCGCTGACCGGCGCGGTGTCCGCGATGCGCTGCGGTTCGTCACCGTTCCGCTCGACGAGGATCGTCGCCGTCCGGTCGTCGCCACGCAGCGCCCACGGCGTGGGCAGGGTGATCCGCCCGGCGTCCCCGAAGACGCGGACGACGTTTTCCAGGCCGACGCGGATCCCGGTCCCGATCTCGGCGACGACGCCCCCCGGAAACCCGAGCGAGGCCACGGCCCACTCGTCAACGCCCGTCTGTGGTCCGATCCGTCCCGCGCCGGACACGGTCTCTGGTTCGGCGAACGGCGCTCCGGTGGCCGCGCCGGCGATCAGGCGGGCGATCGAGGCGGGATAGCCGCCGACGTCGAGGATGCCACCGCCAGCGAGGTCGTTGCGGAACAGGCGGTGGTCGGGGTTGGGGTCCATCCGGAACCCGAACGCGGCCTGGATCACCCGCACGTCGCCGATGGTGCCGGCGCGGATCAAGGCGACGAGGCGGGCGATCTGGGGATGGCAGCGGTACATGTACCCTTCGAGCAGAAACACATCGTGGCGGCGCGTGGCCTCGACCACGGCCATCGCCTCGGCGTGGTTGATCCCCAACGGCTTTTCGCCCAGGACGTGCTTGCCGGCTTCGGCGGCGAGAATCGCCCACTCCGCGTGGAACGGGTGCGGGGTGGCGATGTAGACGGCGTCGACCTCGGGATCGGCCAGCAGGTCGGCGTAGGTGCCGTGGCGGTTCGGCGCGTCGAACCGGTCGGCGAAGGCGTCGGCCGACGCGCGGTTCCGGCTGGCGACGGCACGCAGGCGCCCGGTGCGCGATTCGGCAAGCCCGGCGGCGAACGCGCCGGCGATCGCGCCGGTGCCGATGATTCCCCAGCGCAGCATTCCCGTTTCGGTCACGGTGTCCTTCCTGGCGAGGGACCGGCGTGGCGATCCCGTCGGATTTGGCACCATGGGTTGTACCAGAATTGGGCGCGGCGCGGGGACTCGCGCGCCTGCCCGATCGGACGTACCATGCGCGCCGAGATGCGGCGCGGCGGAACGGACGACAGGAGCGGATCCCCAGACATGGCGTTCTTCGATCTTCCCTTGACGGCGCTCCGCGACTACCGCCCAGAGCGCGACGAACCGTCCGACTTCGATGCGTTCTGGCGGCGCACGCTCGAAGAAACGCGGAGCCATCAACTGGACGCCCGGTTCGAGCGGGCGGAGACGGGGTTGGCGCGCCTAGAGGTTTACGACGTCTCCTTCGCCGGGTTCGGCGGACACCGGATCAAGGCGTGGCTGCTGCTGCCGCGGGAACGGGCCGGTCCGTTGCCGTGCGTCGTCGAGTTCATCGGCTACGGGGGCGGACGAAGCGCGCCGTGGGACTGGTTGCTTTGGTCTGCCGTCGGATATGCGCACCTGGTGATGGATACCCGCGGCCAAGGCAGCGCCTCGTTGCCGGGCGACACGCCAGACCCGGCCCCGGCCGGCGATCCGCATCACCCGGGCTTCCTAACCCGCGGCGTTTTGGACAAAGACACGCTCTACTACCGGCGGGTCTACACCGACGCCGTGCGCGCGGTCGAGGCGGCGCGCGCTCATCCCGCGGTCGATCCGGGCCGAATCGCGGTCGGGGGTGGCAGCCAGGGGGGCGGGATCGCGCTCGCGGTCGCCGGGCTGGTGCCGGATGTGGCGGCGGTGCTGTCGGATGTCCCCTTCCTCTCCCACATTCGGCACGCGACCGAGATCACCGACGCCGCGCCGTACCAGGAGGTGGCCCGTTTCTGCACGGTCCACCGCGATCGGATCGAACAGGTCTTCGCCAACCTGGCCTACGTCGACGGGATGCACTTCGCCGCCCGCGCGACGGCGCCGGCCCTCTTCTCGGTCGGGTTGATGGACCAGATCTGCCCGCCGTCGACGGTGTTCGCCTCGTTCAACCACTACGTTGGGCCGAAAGAGATCCGGGTCTGGCCGTACAACCACCACGAGGGCGGCGGCACCTTTCAGGTCGGCGAGAAACTCCAATACCTGGCCCGGCTCTGGAGTTGATCGCCCCGAAACGGGCATCCCGCCCACGGAGCGCGATAGGCGTAGGTCCCCGATCCGACCGCGAAAACCGCCGCGCCGTCTTCCTCTCGCACCAACCGGACACCTTCGGCGTTCCGGGTCGGGCGGTTCCCTTCGACGACGGCGGAAAGGTCGCTGGTCGGGACGTGGACCTCCGCATGGGTGTTCGGCGCCAGCGTCACGTCCAGCGTCAACGCGCGGTTCGCGATCCGCCAGAGCGGCGCCGGGTCGGCGGCGACGCGAATCCGGTAGGCCGATTGACTCCGGCCGCCGCCGTCGCCGTCCAATGCCCAGCTCAGCCGGGGTGCCGGCACGTCGATCCCGAGCGGATCGCTCAGGTACTCGCATCGGAGTGCCGTCGCGGTCAGTTCGGCGGGCACGGGATCCTCCTCTGACGACCGCGGGGACGGCGGAACGGGACGCCCAGTCTTCGGGCGGCGCCATTCTATCCCCCGGTTCGGCGCCTGGGACTCCGGGTTTGGCGCGCCCGGTCGTTTTTCCTTGACGCGGATCGGGGCGGTGGCCGACAGTGCGAGGGCGAGACCGCGCGCGGTCGGTCGGCGAGGCAACCGGCGGAGGACGAGACGTGGACGGCGGAACGGTGCGGGTCGGGTTGGTCGGGTGCGGCGGCGTGGCGGGGTGGCACGCCGGAAACCTCGGGGGCATCGCGGGGGTCGAGATCGCCGGGTTGGCGGATCCGAACGACGAGAGCGTCCGGCGCATCAAGGCGGCGGTTCCGGCGCTGGCGGGGGTCCCCGCCTTTGGTTCGGCGGAGGAACTGTACGCGGCGGTCGCGCTCGACGCGGTCGAAATCAACACCCCCCATACGCTGCACCACGGTCAGGTGTTGGAAGCGCTTGACCACGGCCTGCACGTGCTTTGCGAGAAGCCAATGGCCTGCTCGCCGGAGGACGCGCGGGCGATCGCCGACCGCGCCGCACTCGGGGACCGATTAATGACGGTCTCCTACCAACGGCGCGTGGACCCGGCCTACTCCTACCTCCGCCGGGTCGTCGCGAGTGGCGAGTTGGGCGAGATCCAAACCGCCAGCGTCACCGTCGGCCAGAACTGGAAATCGCTGACCGCCGGTTCGTGGCGCCAGGACCCCTCCCTCTCCGGCGGTGGGATGCTGATGGACAGCGGCAGCCACCTGGTCGAAGCGTTGCTCGCCCTGACCGGTCAGCCGGTGGCGGCGGTGGCGGCCACCGTCGACGACGCGGGGTCACCGGTCGACATCAACGCGACGGCATTGGTCCGGTTCGCCGGCGGTGCCCAAGGCCAAATCACGGTGATCGGCGACCTGGCCACGGTCTGGATTGAGCGGGTCCTGGTCAGCGGCACCGGCGGCGTGCTGGTCTACGAGACGGACCCGCAGCACCCGTGGCGGACGGGCCGGGTGCAGCACTACCGCGACGGCACCGTCATCCAACCGCTCGGCCTGCCCGCGCCGTTTCCGTCGATGGACGCGGCCTGGATTGCCGCGATCCGCGGCACGGCCGAGAACCCAGCCCCGGCCGAAATCGGGGTCGCCGTCGCCGACCTGACGGACGCGATCTACCGCGCGGCGCGGACCGGTCAGGTGGTCGAGCCGACCGCGGCGGTGCTCGCCGATTAGGGCATTCCGGTGGTCTGCCATTCCAAACGGAGCAGGGGATCTCGGCGTTATCGCCTGAGAACGAGATTCTTCATCCCCCTCGGAACGACAAGGGGTAGGCGGGAGCGAAGGTAGATGACGAGCGGCATCGGTCCGAACATCGCCTTTATCGGCGCCGGTAGCACCGTGTTTGCCAGGGCGCTGTTGCGGGATCTGTTCACCTTTCCGGAACTGCACGGGGCGCGCATCGCGCTGATGGACATCGATCCCGAGCGGCTCCACGCGACCGAGATGGTCGCCCGGCGGGTGGCCAACCAAGCCGGAGCCACCGCGACGATCGAGGCGACGACCGACCGGCGGCGGGCGCTGGACGGCGCCCGGTACGTCGTCAACATGATCCAGGTCGGCGGATACGAACCGGCGACGGCGACGGACTTTGACATCCCGAAACGCTACGGCCTCCGCCAGACCATCGCCGACACCCTCGGCATCGGCGGCATCATGCGGGCGCTGCGCACCTTCCCCGTGATGCGCGACATCGCGCGGGATATGGAAGAGTGCTGCCCGGACGCGCTGTTCCTGAACTACACCAACCCGATGGCGATGCTGACCTGGGCGATGGCAAGGGCGACGCCGATCCGAACCGTCGGTCTCTGCCATTCCGTCCAAGGCACCGCCGCCGAACTGGCGAGTATCCTCGACCTGCCCGCCGACGAGATCGACTACCGGTGCGCCGGGATCAACCACATGGCGTTCTACCTCCGCTTGGAGCACCGGGGGCGGGACCTCTACCCAGACCTGCTGCGGATCGCCGAGGCGGGCCGGGCACCGGCGTTCGAGCGCGTCCGGTTCGCGATGCTGCGCCACCTCGGCTACTTCGTCACCGAGTCCAGCGAGCATTTCGCCGAGTACGTGCCCTGGTTCATCAAACGCGGCCGGGACGACCTGATCGAGCGCTTCAACATACCGCTGGACGAGTACCCGGCGCGGTGCCGGGACCAGATCGCGGAATGGGAAACGATGCGCGCGGCCCTGACCGACCCCGACCCGGCGGTGGCCGACGCCTACGAGGCGGCCCGCGGCGGAAGGCTCTCCGGGATGTGGGAGCGCCGGCTTGCCGCCGCCGCCAAGGACGACCCGGCCGCGGCCGACGCGATGCGGTCGCACGTCTCGAAGAACCGGCAGGCGAAGGCGGACGGACATTCTGGGGAGTACGGCTCGCTGATCATCCACAGCATGGAAACCGGACAACCCCGCGTCGTCTACGGCAACGTCGCCAACGACCGCTTGATCTCCAACCTGCCGGAGGGCTGCTGTGTCGAGGTGCCGTGCCTGGTCGACGCCAACGGCGTCCAGCCGACCGTCGTCGGAGCGTTACCCCCCCAGCTCGCCGCCCTGATCCAGACCAACGTCGGCGTCCAGTCCCTG
>CADCWE010000063.1:8064-8558 GCA_902806325.1 uncultured Thermomicrobiales bacterium
GACGTAGGTGGGGGTGGTCGATGGCCGGGGCGGACATCGTCCAAAGGGCACCCGGTCTGCCCCTACTCCGCCGTCGCCCACCCCTTCGCCCGCTCGACCGCGCGTTGCCAACCGGCGTACCCGGTGTCCCGGTCGACCGCCGTCACTGCCGGGTCAAACCTCCGGTCCTCCCGCCAGACCGCCTTGACGTCGTCCTGAGACGTCCAAAAACCGACCGCGAGACCGGCCAGGAAGGCGGCGCCAAGGGCGGTCGTTTCGGTATTCTGGGGCCGGACGACGGGCACGCCGAGGGTATCGGCCTGGGTCTGCATCAGGAGATCGTTTTGGGAGGCGCCGCCGTCCACCCGCAGTTCGGTCAGGGCGATCCCGGCGTCGCCGGTCATCGCGTCCAGCACGTCGCGCGTCTGGTAGGAGATCGCCTCCAACACCGCGCGGGCGATATGGGCGGCCGTACTGCCGCGGGTTAATCCGACGATCGTCCCGCGCGCGCCCTG
>CADCWE010000064.1 GCA_902806325.1 uncultured Thermomicrobiales bacterium
GGACGCGATGGAGCGGGAGGCGACCGCCTGGGCCGACCGCCGCAACGCCGCCGCGACGGCGGTCGACTGGCAGTTCACGACCGCCGACGCCCGGATCAAGCTCAAGCGCCTCTACCCGGCGTTTGAGGCTTGACGGACCACTAGAGCGCGTCGCGCAGCCGGTCGGCGTCGAGGATGCCGAGGCGGATCAGCAACCGGCCGAGGCGGACCGACTGGTTGGACGAGATGATCAGGATCAGCTGACCGTCGTCGAGGTAAAGGTAGACCTCGTCGCCGTTGGCCGAGATGGTCAGCTTGCCGGTCTGGCGGTGGATGGCGAGCAGATAGACGAGATCGGCGACGCCGATGTCGGAAAGCTCGCCCATGAACGCCACGTTGGCGCCCCCGCGGTGAGTTTGGCGGTAAGGATCCAGTCCGATCGGACCCGGCAACGATACGCGGTCCTGACGGGCTAGGCCAGCCCCCGATGGTCATGGATCGGAGGTTAGCGGATGCCGGTGGCCACCGCCAGGGTCCGGCGGGCGCCTTCTTCGACGCTGGGCCAGCGGCGGACGAAGGCGTTGTATGCCTGGTGGCCGAGGCCGATGTGGATCTGGCAGCAGCGAAGGCGGACATCGAAGTCGGGCACGACGAGGCCGATGGATGCGTGGTGGCGGAGGGCTTCGGCCCGGAAGTCGATGGCGGACCAGGCGGGGTACCAGGGCTGGTAGAAGAGGATCCAGGCCAGGTCGTAGAGGTGGTCCCCGGCGGTGGCGCAGCCCCAATCGAGGAACGCCGAAGGTCGGTGGTTTTCGACCAGAACGTTGAAGTTGAGCAGGTCGGAGTGGATCAGGTGGGGTTCAACGGCGGCGTCGGGGATTAGGGATTGGAGGACGGCGTAGGCCTCGTCGAACGGGCCGATTCCGGTCGGGGAGGCAGCGAGGTTGACCCGCCAGCCGCCGGTGCGGCCGGGTTCGTCGGTGAAGGCAAGCAGGTGGTCGCGCCAGGTGGGAAATGGCGCCAGGCCGCGGTCGTCCAGGCCGCCGTAGCGGCCCGTGGGCAGCGGGACGGCGCGGGCGGCGTCAAGGGCGGCGAAGAGGGCGGGCAGGGTGCGCCGCATCCCGGCTTCGTCGAGGTGATCGAGGAAGCCACCGAAGGCCCGCTCGGAGACGGCGTAATGACAACCGAGCGCCTCGCCGATCTCGAGGATGCGGGGGATGGGGAGAACGGGGGAAGCGTACCCGGCGGCGAAACGGTCGCGGGCGAAGTCGTCCGGGTGATTGCCGAACCGGACGACGAGGTCGGCTTGGTCGTGACGGAAGGCGAAGGCGGCGGACCACTCGCCGTGGGCAATCGGGATAAGGTCCGCGACGTCGGGACCGTAGCGGGTGCGGAGGAACGCCGCCACCTCCGCTGTGGTGACGCGGGTGGCCGGTGCAGCGGGTGGGAGGGATGAAGTTCTGGACATGCGGGAATTGTGGCACGATCGGAAGGTTGGGGAAAGGGGGGCGGATCGGAACGGGCGGCCGAGGGCAGGGCGGACACCAGAGGCCGTCCAAACAACAGCCGGTTCCCGCTCATCGTCCCGACCGAGCCGCCAACCGCCCATGGATCAACCGCAACCCCGCGATCGTCAAATCCGGGTCGTGGTGGGTGATCAACGGCGTAGCGCTCGCGAAGACCTCCGCGTAGCCCCCGGTGACGATGACCGGCGCTTCGACCCCGAGTTCGGTGCGCATCCGGGTGATGAGCCCTTCGAGCATCGCCAGGGTGCCGAGGACCAGTCCGGATTGGATGTTGGTCACCGTGTTGGTGCCGATTGCCTTCGCCGGGAGGGCGATCTCGACGCTGAAGAGGCGCGCGGCGCGGCCGGCGAGGGCTTCCAGGGCGATCGAAGGGCCGGGGGCGATGGCGCCGCCGAGGAAATCGCCGTGCGCGGAGACGACATCGAAATTGATCGCGGTCCCGAAGTCGACCACGATCGCCGGGCCGCCGTAGCGGGCGAAGGCGGCGACGCAGTTGGCGAGTCGGTCGGCGCCGACCTCGCGCGGGTTGTCGATCAGGGCGCGCATCCCGAGGTCCAGCTCGGCGGAGAGGACGATCGGTTCGACGCCGAGTCGGTCCCGGCACATCGCGCCGAGCCAGCGGGTGATGCTGGGCACGACGGAGGCAAGGACGACGGCCGCGACGTCGGTCGGGGTGTGGCCGGCGGCGGCGAAGAGGGGGGCAAGGGCGGCGTACCACTCGTCGGGCATCCGGTCGCGCTGGGTGTTCAGGCGCCAGGTGGCGAACGGGCTCTCGGCTTCGGGGCCGAACAGCCCGAAGACGGCGTTGGTGTTGCCGATGTCGGCGACGAGAAGCATGGTTGTCCTCCGGACGGAGTGGGGAGTAGCGGAGTGACCGGGCACCGGTCGCGGGAACGACGATCGTCCGTCCGACCCACGACTCCGCTTGTATGATGGCCCGAGCGGCGGGTGAACCGTTCGCCGGCTTGCATGATACGGAGTTTCCTGGATGGACGAGATGGACGCGGACACAATCAAGACCCGGCAAGCGCGGCGGGCGCGGGCGTGGCAACTCGCGTTCGCGGTCAATTTCGCGCTCTTGGTGGCGGTGACCAGCTTCGGCGGCGGAATGCTGTTCGAGCGAGGGGTCGTGCAGAACGATGGCTGGTCCGGCGTTGGCGACGCCATCGGCAGCCTGCGCTCGGACGGGGGAGACGGGTTTACCCGCGTCGACGACGTCCGGCAACTGATCGAGGACGAGTACTACTACCGACCGGCCGACGACGAGGCCGAGGAAGCATTCCGCAAGGATCTGGAGTACGACGCGATCCAGGGGATGACCGCCGGACTGGAGGACGAACACACAACGTTCCTGGTCCCGGTCGAGGCGGCGCCGGTGGCGGCGCAGATGTCGGGCGAATACGAGGGGATCGGGGTCTGGGTCGAGTACCCGGACGGCGCGGTGACCATCGTGGCGGCGATGCCGGGGTCGCCGGCGGAAGCGGCGGGCCTGAAGGCCGGGGACGTGATCGAGGCCGCGGACGGGACGCCGCTGACCGGCTTGACCGAGGGCGACGCGCTGGCGTTGGTTCGCGGTCCGGCCGGGACCAGCGTCCGCCTGACGATCCGGCGACCGGACGCCGCGGCGCCGCTGGACGTTGAGGTAGAGCGGCGGGCGATCGCGGTGCCGTCGGTCACCTACCAGCTCCTGCCGGATTCCAAGGTGGCGCTGATCCGGGCGTCCGTCTTCAACGACCAGACGACGCCGCAATTGGACCGGGCGCTGGCATCGGCGACCGCGGACGGCGCGGTCGGGATCGTGCTCGATCTGCGCAACAATGGCGGCGGTTGGGTCCAGAGCGCCCAGGAGATGATCGGCCGCTTCGTGCCGGAGGAGACGGGGGTCGCGCTCTACGAGGACACCGACCCGAACGACGAGGCGCTGACCGACCAACCGATCGTCGGCGGCGGGCCGGAGGTGTTCGATCTGCCGCTGGCGGTACTCGTCAACGGCGGCACCGCCAGCGCCGCCGAGATCGTCGCCGGGGCGCTGCGCGACCACGACCGGGCACGGGTCGTCGGCGAGCAAACCTTCGGCAAGGGCTCGGTGCAGCGGGTCCACGATTTCCCCGACGGGTCTTCGGCCCGCGTCACCTTCGCCCTCTGGTTAACGCCGGACAAGATCGCGATCGAGGCGGAAGGGATCGCCCCGGACGTGGCGGTAACGAACCCGGATCCGGTCGACGGCGCCGCGCCGACCGACGCGCAATTGGATCGGGCGGTGGCGGAGGTGGCGGCGGGGTAACCGGGCGAGGAAAGGCGCGGCCTGGGCGCCAACAAGCCCTTACGTCGGCCCAACGGCCACCCCGCACGGAGGTGGGGTGGCCGTTGGGCCAGGGTGAACACGGCGCGTTCACCCGCAGAGCCGCACGTCCTCCACCATCGCCGAGCAAACCATACAGCGTCGTCGTCGCCGCTCGGTCCGCCGGGGACCGGGCAGCGCGTCGTCGCGGACCACGGCGCAGACGGCGAGGGAGCGACCGCCGCAACCGGGGCAGCGCTCGAGGCGGGAGAGCGCGCCGGAGGCGCGTCGCAAGGCCGCGGCGACCAGGTGCGACCGGGGTTTGGGCATTGCGGATCGGGTCGAGTGCGTGGTCATCGGGTGCGGCCCCTTGCGTGGTTCGCGGCGTGTCGCGGCGCCGACCTGGCACGATTCACGGTACACACAATGCCGCCCGACGAGGTTAAGGGCAGACGTTGGAGGCGGACGCTTACAGGAATTTTACGACCCGCTTACCTGCCGTTAACGGTGGCGGGCTTATCCTTGGCGACATGAGCGACGGGATGCCGACCACCGCCCACCAGAGCCAGAGCGGCCCGCCGATTTCCTTCGGCGGCGCCATCGGTCGCCCCCTTACGGAGCCGGCCGACCGCGAAGGTGCGTCGGTGCTGGTGGTCGAGGACGACCCGACGCTGCTCTCCACGCTGTCCTACAACCTGACCCGCGAAGGGTATCGGGTTCTGACCGCCGGCGACGGCGAGACGGGCCTGGAGCTGGCGCGCCGCGAGGCGGGCCGGCTCGACCTGGTCGTGCTCGACATCATGCTGCCCGGCATCAACGGGTTCCAGGTTCTGCGCCAACTGCGGGTGGACTCCGACGTGCCGGTGCTGCTGCTCTCGGCGCGGGGAGAGGAGCAGGACAAAGTCGACGGCCTGGAGCTGGGGGCCGACGACTACGTCTGCAAGCCGTTCGCGCTGCGCGAACTCCTGGCCCGGGTCCGGGCCGGGGTCCGGCGGCGGGCGGTGCCGGCGGCGCGTCCGCCGGCGGTGCTGTTCCGCGGTTCGTTGCGGATCGAGCCGGAGCGGCACCGGGCCGTGGTCGGCGAGCGCGAGTTGCAGCTGAGGCCGAAAGAGTTCGGTCTGTTGGTTGCCCTGGCGATGGAGCCGGGGCGCGTCTTCGGGCGGCAGGATCTGCTCGACGCCGTTTGGGGCGAAGAGATCATCGTCGACGAGCGGACGGTGGACGTCCACATTTCCTGGCTGCGGGCAAAACTCAACGAGGCCGGGGTGGGGCAGGACCCCATCCGCACCGTCTACGGTGCGGGCTACCGCTTCGTGGTGCCGGCAGAACCGCCGGTCGAGGAGCCGGGCGCCGGTTAACACTTTGGGTTCGGGGCGGACGCGGCGCGCGTTGGGCGCCCGTGGGTCCGTTGGAACCGCCGGGCGAGAGTCGCCCGGCGATCGGCGCCGCGAGGGAGTGGCGCCGGAGGACGCGAGACGGAGGAGAGCGAAACGGATGGCTATGGTGAAACGCGTGACGCGGGTGATGACGCCGCTGGCGTTGGTCCTCGCCCTGCTGGCGGCGGCGATGGGTCCGGCCATGGTGGCCCGGGCGCAGGACGGCACGCCGGCCGCGAACGTTGCCCCCTACGAAGCGCCCGAGAACATCGGCGACCTCGAAGGGTCGATCACGTCCGACGGATCGTCGACGGTCGGCCCGATCACCGAGGCCGTGGCCGAAGAGTTCAGCGGCCTGGCGGAGAACGTTGAGGTCTCGGTCGACATCTCCGGCACCGGCGGCGGGTTCGAGCGTTTTTGCGCCGGCGAGACCGACTTGCAAAACGCCTCGCGGCCGATTGCGGAGGACGAGATCGCCGCGTGCGCCGAGGCCGGCGTCGAGTGGTTCGAGCTCGAGGTCGCCTTCGACGGCCTGACCATCGTGGTCAACGAAGAGAACGACTTTCTGACCTGCATCTCGACCGAATCGCTGGCCGCCATCTGGGCGCCCGATTCGGACATCACGACCTTCGACCAGGTCAACCCCGAGTTCCCGGCCGAGGAGATCGCGCTCTACGGGCCGGGCACCGACTCCGGGACCTACGATTACTTCGTCGAGACGATTCTTGGCGAGGACGAAGCCGGTGAGACGATCGACTCGCGCACCGATTACACCGCCAGCGAGGACGACAACGTCCTGGTCGAAGGGGTCGGCGGCGACGAGAACGGGCTCGGCTACTTCGGCTTCGCCTACTACACCGAGAACGAGGACTCGTTGAACGCCGTCGAAGTCGCCCAGTCGGCCGACCTCAGCGACTGTGTGGCGCCGAGCCTCGAGACGGTCCGCGACGGCACCTACGCGCCGCTGTCGCGCCCGCTCTACGTCTACGTCACGGCCGAGAGCATGGAGCGGCCCGAGGTCCAGGAGTTCATGCGGTTCTACATCGCCAACGCGGGCGCGTTGTCGCTGGACGTCGGCTTCGTGGACGCTCCCGCGGAGGACTACGCGGCCGCCCAGGCGAAGGTGGAGGCCGCCATCTCGGGCGAGGCGGAACCGGACAGCGCCACCGCCGGGGCGTAGACTCGTACGCCGACGTACATCCCCGCGCTGGCTCCCCGTATCGTGGGGAGGACGCGGATCGGTGATCGTCCCCCGGGATTCGTTAGAATCCCTTGGGGCGATCACCCAAACTGCCAGCGTGAGGGCGGGGGCGAAGGGAGAAGGTTCCATGGAGAGGTTGTGATGAATGAGGAACGCCTAATCGGACAAGCCGCGGCCCCCGGTGTGTCTCCAATGGTGATGGGCGGTGGATCCATCGCGCCGCGGCTAGACCTAAGCGGCGCCCGGAGCCGGAATCTCTCGGAGCGGTTGATCGGCGTGGTGCTGTTCTTGTGCGGCGCGGTGTCGCTGCTGACCACGGTCGGCATCATCGGGGTGTTGGTCTTCGAGGCCGTCGAGTTCTTTCTGGAGATCTCGCCGCTGGATTTCTTCTTCGGCACCGAATGGTCGCCGCAAATCAACCAGAATCCGCTCTATGGGGTGATCCCGCTGATCACCGGCACCCTCACTATCGCGATCATCGCCATGATCATCACGTTGCCGCTGGGCTTGATGAGCGCCATCTACCTCGCGGAATATGCCGCCCCGCCGGCGAGGGCGGTCCTCAAGCCGGTCTTGGAGTTGCTCGCCGGGATCCCGACCATCGTCTACGGCTACTTCGCGCTGACGTTCATCACACCCAACGTGCTCCAGCCGATCCTTCCCGAGACCGAAGTGTTCAATGCGTTGTCGGCCGGCATCGCGGTCGGGATCATGATCCTGCCGATGGTCGCCTCGCTGTCCGAGGACGCGTTGCGGGCGGTGCCGCGGGCGCTGCGCGAGGCGTCGTTCGCGCTGGGGGCGACCAAGCTCGAAACGTCGACCCGGATTGTCGTCCCGGCGGCGCTCTCGGGCATCTTCGCGTCGTTCATTCTGGCGATCAGCCGGGCCGTCGGCGAGACCATGATCATCGTCGTCGCTGCCGGTTCGCGCCCCGCCGACGTCATCCCCAATCCGCTCGGGCAGCTCCAGGCGATGACCAGCTACATCGTGCTGACCCTGTCCGGGGACGCGCCGCGCGGGACCACAGAGTACCGGACGCTGTTCGCGGTCGGCCTGACGCTGTTCGCGATGACGCTGCTGCTCAACATCGTCAGCCAATGGCTCGTCGCCCGCTTCCGGGAGGTGTACCAGTGAGCGCCGCCGTAGGGGAAGATCTGTTGGCGGCGGATGCGGGCGGTGGACGCGACCAACTCCGCGCTCGCCAGCGTCGCGCCACCGCCGTGTCGTGGGTGTTCTTGGCCGCGGTGGTGTTCGCGGTGGTCGTCCTGTTGGTCCTGCTGGTCGCGGTCGCCTACCGGGGTGTGCCGTCGCTGTCCTGGAGCTTGCTGAGCAGCAAGGCGTCGCGGAATGCCGAGAGCGCCGGGCTCCAGACCGCCCTCTTTGGCACGCTCTGGGTGATCTCCCTGACCGCGATCATCGCCCTGCCGGTCGGTATCGGGGCCGCCATTTACCTCGAAGAGTACGCGCCGCGGAACTGGTGGACGCGCGCGTTGCAGACCAACATCGCCAATTTGGCGGGTGTGCCGTCCGTGGTCTATGGGCTCCTCGGCCTGGGCATCTTCGCCAATTTCTTCGGATTCGGGCGCAGCATCATCACTGGGGCGCTGACGATGGCGCTGCTGATCCTGCCGGTGATCATCATCGCCAGCCAAGAGGCGATCCGGGCGGTGCCGCTGTCGCTCCGGCAGGGGGCGTATGCCCTGGGGGCCACTCCGTGGCAGGTGTCTCGCCACCACGTGCTGCCGGTGGCGATGCCCGGGATCCTGACCGGGACCATCCTCGCGCTGTCGCGGGCGATTGGCGAGACAGCGCCGCTGCTGGTCGCCGGCGCCGCCGCCTATCTGACCTACAATCCCGACAGCTTGACTGACGGATTCACCGCCCTGCCGATCCAGATCTACAACTGGACCGATCGCCCGCAGCAGGAATTCAAGGACCTGGCCGCGGCTGGGATCATCATCCTGCTCGTCGTGCTGATCGGCATGAACGCCGGGGCGATCTACCTCCGGCACCGATTCAGCAAGAAGACGAGGTGGTAGGCCACATGGCAACCGACGTAAGGACGTTGGGGACCAACGCGACGAGCGGGGCGCTCGCCACTACCGCTCGCAACTCCGCGCCCAAGAGCGAGCGGTCAAGTGAGCGCATCGTCGAACTCGAGGCCGTCAACGTGTTCTACGGCGCGTTTCACGCCGTCAAGGACGTCACGTTCGACGTGCCGAAAAACCGGATCACGGCCTTGATTGGCCCGTCCGGCTGCGGCAAGAGCACCGTGATCCGCTGCATCAACCGGATGAACGACCTGGTGCCGGGAGCGCGGGTCGAAGGGCGGATCAACTACCACGGGGTGGACATCTGCTCCGCCAAGGTGGACCCGGTCGAGGTCCGGCGGCGGATCGGGATGGTCTTCCAGAAGCCGAACCCGTTTCCGAAGAGCATCTACGACAACGTCGCCTGGGGCGCCAAGATCAACGGCATCAAGGGCGACATGAACGCCCTGGTCGAGCGCTGCCTGCGCCAGGCGGCGCTCTGGGACGAGGTCAAGGACAAGCTCAAGGAGAGCGGCCTCGCCCTCTCCGGGGGCCAACAGCAGCGCCTCTGCATCGCCCGCACCCTCGCGATCAACCCGGACGTGATCCTGATGGACGAGCCGGCCAGCGCGCTGGACCCGATCTCGACCCTGAAAATCGAGGACCTGATGCGAGAACTACAACGGCAGTACACCATCGTCATCGTCACCCACAACATGCAGCAGGCGGCCCGCGTCTCCGACCAGACGGTCTTTTTCTCGCTCAACGAGCAACGGCAGGGGGTGCTGGTCGAGGCCAGCCCGACGCGGGAACTGTTCACCAACCCGCGTGACCAGCGGACCGAGGACTACATCACCGGTCGCTTCGGCTAGGAATCTTGGCGAGGGCGAACGCGAACGATAGGGGACAAGGATGAGCACGATGGCGCGAGTGGCCTACGTCCACCAGATCCAGGAACTGCGGGACGATGTGGTCGCGATGGCGAGCATGGTCGACAAGGCGATCGTCCGCGCCGTCGACGCGCTGAAGCGCCAGGACATCCCGCTCGGGCGCGACGTGATGGCGAAGGACCGCGAGATCAACGCCCTGCGCTGGCAGGTGGAAGAAAAGGCGCTCCTCGTCATCGCGACCCAGGCGCCGATGGCGGGCGACCTGCGGACCATCGCGGCGGTGGTTCAGATCGTGACCGACCTGGAGCGGATGGCCGACCACGCCGCCGGCATCGCCAAGATCGTGGTCGAGACGGCCGACGAGCCGCTGCTTAAACCCCTGGTCGACATCCCCCGGATGAGCGAGCTGGCGCGGGCGATGCTTGCCGACAGCATCACCGCCTTCATCGATGGCGACGAACCGGCGGCGCGGGCGATCGTCGTCCGCGACGACGAAGTCGACGAACTCTACAACCAGATCTACCGCGAACTCCTGACCTACATGATGGCCGACCCGGGGACGATCAACCGGGCGACCCACCTGCTCTGGGCGGCTCACAACCTGGAGCGGATCGCCGACCGGGTCAGCAACATCTGCGAACGGGTCGTCTTCGCGGTGACGGGGACGCTGGAAGAGATGGACGTGGCGGCGTATTGAGCCTGGGGTGGTGATTCCCTCACCCCCAGCCCCCTCTCCTGGAGCGCGGGAGAGGGGTTTTTTTGTCTTGCAGGGGACAACGGTGGCGGTGGAAGCGGCGTCGCAGGGGCGGATCGGCAGCAGACGACCCGGTCCCGTCGAACGACTCACCCATCCTCCGACCGTCGCTGTGCCATCTGGTCCGCCGTTGGCCGACCGGGGTGGGCAGCGCGCCAGCGTTGGACGATCGCGTGGAGGTGGGGAACCATCTCCTCCAAGTCCAACGGTGCGGCCAGCACGGCGTCGGCGCCGGCGGTGGTCGCGTCCTCCGCCGCGACTTCGGCCGGGTCGGCGGCGATCAGCAGGATCGGGACGTCGGTGCGGTCGCGCAGGCGACGGACGGTTTCGAGGGCGCCGAGGCCGCCAAGGGCGGCGTCGAGCAGCACCAGATCGAACGACCGCAGGCGGAACACCTCCAGGGTTTGGACGCCGCTGGCGATCACGCTGATCCAGAACCCGCCGTAGACGAGCCCCTCGACAAAGAACTGCTTCAGCCCCTCGTCGGCGGTGACGACGAGCAAATGGGGGCGCTCCGCGGCGGAGGGTGGACGAAAGCCGGGGCGGTGCTCGGTCATTGCCGGATCACCGTTCTAGCCCCGCGCAATAGATGGCGTTGAACAGGAGGCGGTAGGTGGCGCGGGCCTGGGCGCGGAACTGGGGCCGGATGCCGATCAGGATCGCCCGGCCGCGGCCGACCGGGATGTCGAGCACGGCGGCGCGGCCGGCGATCCGGTCCGGGTTCAGGATCCAGCCTGATAGGAGCTGGTTGGCGAGGGGGTACTGAGCAACGACGTGGGCCTCGGTGCCGGTGCCGGGGCGGACCTCGAAGGCGGGCGAGGACACGAACATCGCCGCGACCTCGCGCTCGAATCCCCAGCCGATCGGATGGGAGGGGTCGACCAGGAGCCGGAGAAGGGAGCCGGGCGAATAGAACTCGTCGGCGCGGACCCCTTCGAGCACGTTGGTGACCGGCAGCGGGAGGTGACGGATGGCGACGTCGCAGGAGGAGTCGAGGGTGATCAGGCAGCCGCCCTCTTCGACGAAGCGGCGCAGGTTGGCCGCGCCGAGGTCGCCGATGCCGCCCGCGTACTCGGCGGGGTACTCGCTGAGGAGGTTGCCGTCGAGGATTTCGCGGGCGCCTTCCTGGGCGAGCACGATCGCGTCGAACTGGGCGCGGAGGTGGCCCTGGCGGATCTCCTGGTCGCGGACGGTTTGGAATGGGAAGGCGTACTGCTCCAGCACGAAACGGGTCCAGCCTTCGTCGATCGCGTTCGGGCGCCAGGAGCGGTAGAGACCGATCCGCGGTTGCTGAAGCCGCCGCGGATCGCCCGCGGGCAGCGCCGGCAGCGCGTCCACCCCGACGCCGAGGTCGCGTGCCAGGCGGTCCACCTCGGCCGTCGGCACGTTGGTGACGAGGAACGCACCGGGTTCGATCAGCCGGTCCCCGTAGGGGAAGGCCCGGGTGGAGCGGTGGACCTCGGCGCCACGGGCGACGAGACGATTGACGAGGGCGGCGGCGGCGTTGCTCTCGGCGCCGATCAGGAAGCACGTGGATCTCGACGAGGAGCGCGCCGGTACGAGGACCCCGCCCCGCGGCAGCGGGATCTCGGCCACCGGGGCGAGATCGGCCGCGAACGGGGCCTCGACCCGCACTGCGAGCACTCCGAGCAGCAGCGGCAGGGTGTGGGCAGTGATGTCGTACGGGGGCCGGGGCGGACCGCCGGGGTAGAGTTGGAGGTCCGGGTAGTGCTGGATCTCCATCAGCGTTTTGGCGTAGCCGCCGAAGGGTTGGGCCATCCGGATCACGTACGACCCGGCGGGAAACTCGACGCCGTGGGCGGCGAACGGGGCCTTGGCGCGCTCGACCTC
The DNA here is from genome assembly GCA_902806325.1 of uncultured Thermomicrobiales bacterium. Taxonomy (GTDB): domain Bacteria; phylum Chloroflexota; class Chloroflexia; order Thermomicrobiales; family UBA6265; genus CADCWE01. The sequence goes on from CADCWE010000064.1 coordinate 11,889, forward strand.
GACGTCGCCCGCGCGCAGGACCCGCAGCAATTCGATGGCGGCGACCGGGTCGCGCTGGGTCTCCGGCGGCGGGACCACGAAGGCGTACGGGGCGGACCGGGCCAGGCTGCGCTCCTGGATGAGGGCGAAGTTGCGGACCCAGCGATCGCGAAACCGGGCGGCGTGGTCCAGCACCGCATCGGTGGCGATCAGGTTGTGCTCGACGATGTCGCGCAGCGTCCAGCGCCCACCCGGCCAGGGGGCGGGGTGGTTCTGGGTGGTGCGTCGGGGATCGAAGCCGCGGATTTCGGCCAGTTGGTCGGCGGCGAGCTGGATCGGGGTGGCAACGCGGACGCTGGCCGCCTCGGAGAGGATGCGGACGCCGCCGTGGTAGTGCTGGTAGGCGCGGGAGGGGGAATAGGCGTCGAAGATGATCGACGTCGCGATGCCGGTTTTGCCCTGGGCGATCAGTTCGGCGGCGAGGGCGGTGCCGAGGACGTTAACCTGGGACGACACGATCGGGTCCACGTTCGGGTCGTAGGGGTCGACGAACGGCGGCACCACGTAGCGCGGCCCGTTGGGTTGCATCTGATGGAGGTCGAAGACGATCTGCGGTCGCCAGCGGTTGTGGACCCGCTCCACCATGCGGCGGGTCTCGACCTGGGTCAGCATGAACCAGTCGCGGTTGTTGTCGTGCCCGGTATACGGATGGTACAGCTCGGGGGGGGGCGACCCCTCGTGGGGGGTGCCGAGGGTGCGTTCGTACCAGTCGGCGACCAACTCCATCCCGTCTGGGTTGAGCGACGGGACCAGGAGCAGCACGACCTCGTCCAGGACGCGCAGGGTCTGGGAGTCGGTCGCGGTGACCAGGCGATGCACCAACTCTGGGGTCATTTGGGCGGCGCCAACTTCGGTCGCGTGGATGGCGCAGGTGACGAGGACGACGCAGCGGCCGTCGGCGATCAACTCCTCGCGGGAGTGGTCGCGGCAACGGGGATCGGCCAGCTCGGTCTGGATCCGGCGCAGGTCGTCGAGGCGGGTAAGGTTGCGCGGGTGGGAGATGGTCAGCAGAACGAGCGGCTGGCCGAGGGTGGCGGGGCCGAGATCCTCGTAGTGGAGGCGATCGGAGGCGGCGGCGAGGTCGCGGAAATAGGCCAGCATGGCCGGGTAGCGGACCAGCCGGCGCTCTTCCCCCATGGCGAAGCCGAATCGTTGGCTGGGAGTGTCGATCGGGGCGGTCATGGAGCGGGATGGCGTGAATCGTGCCCAAACCTCACGGACGAGACTCCTCGCGGTTGGGGGCGGCGTTGCACCCAGGATCGTTCCGGAGGGTGATTGTATCTGGTCGGGGGACGGCGAACGACGACCCGGAGGACGGTTGCGGGTGGTGCTCGACACGGACGATGCGGAGACGGTGGCGTTGGTGGAGCGGTACGTCGCCCGGTTGGGGTTGGGCGGCGAGCCATTGCGCGTCACGACCTCGCGCGCCACGTTCGCCGGGTGGTTGGGGCGTCACCGGGTCGACGCGGCGCTGGGGGGCGCCTACGTGTTCTTGCCGGGGCGGCGGGAACACGCGGTGTTGATCAACCTGGAGCGGATCGCCCGGGCGCGACCGAAGGCGCTGGAGATCGTGGTCGCGGAGGAGTTGCTCCACATGCGGGACCACCTTGACGGGGATCGGCGGCGACACGCCAAGCACGGCCACGACCGGATCGCGCGGCGGGTGGCGGCGCTGACCGGGACGACGTTGGAGGAGGTTCGGTCCTGCCTATTGCCGGTCCGGCGGCGACCGCTGCGCTACGTCTACGCGTGCCCGCGGTGCGGCGTCGAGGTACCGAGGCGGGTGCGCGGGACGTGGTCCTGCGGCCGGTGCGCCCGGGGGTTCGACCGGCGGTTGGTGCTGCGGCTGATCCGGGAGGTGGTGCCGGAGCGGAGCGGGGAGGGGGCCGAAGGTCCGGGATAATCGGGGACCTCACCGGCGGCATGGCGGCTGGTTGGCGGTTGTTGGCGCGCGGTAGGCTTGACCAGAGACCGTATGGGCCCGGCGCCTCGGGGCCGGGTGATGCTGGCGCCGCCACTTCGAGGCCGAGACTGGACGGAGACGGGAAACACGGCGCATGGTGGACGATCGGATCCCTGGCTGGTTGCGGCTGCTGCTGACCTTGTTGGGTCTGCTGCTGGGATTGGTGACGGGCAACCGGCTCGAGCCGGCGCCGGAGACGGGCGAAACCGGGTTGGCGGCGGTGCTGAACGGGGTGGTCCGCGAGGCCGGGTTCGCGTCGCTGGACGACGTGATCGGCGACGTTCCCGAAGCGATCGGCGAGATGCCGGGTGAGGTGCCGCCGGCCGCGAACGAGAGCGATGGCGGCGTGGTCGGACCGCCGGTCGGTGACTCTCCGGGCGGCACCGATCCGGTCGGCGCGGGGGTGGGAGCAATCGGCGCCGGGGTGTCCGAGGGCCCCATGGCGGAAACGCCCGTTCCCGCTCCGCCGACCGCCGCTCCGCCGATCGCCACCGCCGTGCCGCCGCAAGCGACCGCGACACCGGTTCCGCCGACCGCGACGCGGGTTCCGGCGACCGCGACGACCACACCGGCGGCGACGGCGACACCCATCCCGATGCCCGTGGTACTCCGATACGACGAGCCGGTGCTGTGCTGGCTGCCCGAGTTGGAAGTGGCCGCGATGCCGAACGGCGTGCCGGTCGCGCTGCTGGCGGCCGTGACGCGGGTGGCGTCCGGCGGCGACCCGAACTTGATCGCCTTCGATGGTGCCCGCGGGTTGGCCGGGCTGCGACCGGAGGCGTTGAACGCGCTCGGCGTTTCGTCCGCGCTCTGGCACGATCCGGCGACGAATCTGACGGCGGCGGGCCGGTTGTTGGCGACGCTGAACCCGAGCGCGGGCGGTTGGGACGCGGCCCTGGCGGCGCTGTTCGGACCGGGCTGCGACGCTGCCGGGCGGTGCGTCGGCGCGTATGTCTACGCGGTCACGGCGTGGTCGGCGTTCTACGAGCGGGCGCAGGGCAACCCGGGCGGGAACAACCCGGCGTGGTTGCCGGGGACCTGGGCGCCGCCGCCAATGACTCCGGCGCAGGAGACGGCGTGGGGACCGTTCCCGTTGCCGCCGGGGGTGCCCGCGCCGACCCCGACGCCGGTCCCGACGGCGACGTTCACCGCGACGGCCACGGCCACCTTCACGGCGACCGCCACGCCGACCCCGACTGCCGCCGGGACGCCGGTCCCGACGGCGACGCCGACTCCGCCGAGCGTGCCGACGACCGAGCCGGTGACGATTGCCGAGCCGGTGGCGACGGTCGATCCGGCGGTGTCCGGAGAGGCTTGGTCGGCGTAGCCCGGCCCGGCAAAGCCGGAAACGTGCCCGACCCGGTGCAACCAACCCTACCGTGCCCGGCGGCTCTTGGCGGGCACGCCCGCGCCCAACGACGAAACCAGGGGCAGGCTCAGTACCGCCAACAAGATCAGCACCGGTACCGGGCCAAACACCAACAGCATGGCCGCGACCAGCGCGGCGTCCAGCGCGAAGAGCGCGGCGTGGGCGAGGACGCGGTTGGACATGGCGGGCACCCTTTGGTTCGGCGGAGGACGGGCGAGCCGCGATCGGATCCAGCAGCGGATCCGATCGTAGCCTCGTCGGTCGGGTTCTGGAAGGGTGAAAGGTAGCGGTTTGGTCCGGATCGGCCCGGGACTGGTGTCCCGGGAGCGGCCAGACATTGGTACGGAATCAGTGGGCGCCGCGACCTTGGGTGGTCGCCTCGATTGGACCGTCCGTCGAGACGGCGTAGCCGTCGTATTGGCGACGGACGATCAGCGAACCGCGCTGGCCGCGGATCTCCATCCCCTGGATCGCGATCTCGGCCATGCCCGGGGGCAGGTCCGGATCCACCACCAGGACGCCGCGGGCGGGGTCCATCCGCAGCCCGAGGAGACCCGAGACGATCAGCGGCACCGCGGCGGCGGCCCACGCCTGGGGGCTGCAACTGACGGGGTAGGCGACCGGGGTGTCGCCTTTGACCCAGTTGCGGGCAAACCCGCAATACAACTCGGGCAGGCGGGCCAGGGGGTCGGCGCGGCTGGCGGCGAGCAGGGCGTCGAGGATCGCGTGGGCCTGGGACGACAACCCGTAGCGGAGGAGGCCGTGGGCGATCAGGCTGTTGTCGTGCGGCCAGACCGAGCCGTTGTGGTAGCTCATCGGGTTGTAGGTCGGCATCCCTTCGGCGAGGGTGCGGATGCCCCAGCCGCAATCGAGATCCTGGCGGCGAAACCGCTCGGCCATGCGCGCCGCCCGCTCTTGGGACGGCAGCCCGCAGTAGAGCAGGTGACCAGGGTTGGAGCTGATCGCGGCGACGGGGGCCTTGGAGTCGTCCAGGGCCTGGGCATAGAAACCTTCCGGTTCCAGCCAGAACCGGTCCTCGACGCGGGCGCGCATGGTTTCGGCCTTGGCGGCTAGGTCGGCGGCCCAGGCCGCGTCGCCGAACGCGGCGGCGACGGCGGCGAGACGGGCGTAGGCGGCGTAGACGTAGCCCTGGACCTCGACCAGGGCGATGGCGCCGGACACCGGCGTTCCGTCGGCGTGGTGCAGGGAATCGTGGCTATCCTTCCAGCCCTGGTGGCTGATCCCTGCTCCCATCCGCCCGCTGCGGTACTCGACGAAGCCGTCGCCGTCGCCGTCGCCGTAGCGCTCGATCCAGTCCAGCGCCCGCTCGGCGTTGGGGCAGAGGTCACGGTAGAGCGCGGCGTCGCCGGTCCAGGCGACCGTGTCGGCGAAGAGCATGAGCCAGAGCGGGGTCGCGTCGACGGTGCCGTAGTAGGGGGTGTGGGGGATCTCCCGCAGGCGGGCCATCTCGCCGTAGCGAACCTCGTGCGGGATCTTGCCCGGTTCCTCCTCCCGGTGGGCGTCCTCGGCGTCGCCTTGGAGAGCGGCCAGCACGCGCAGGGTCCCGGCGGCGCGGTGGGGCGCGAGGTGGAGGGTCTGGAGGCCGACGATCAGGCTGTCGCGGCCGAACGGAGCGACGTACCAGGGGATGCCGGCCGCCGGCAGCGACCCTTCCGGGAACGAGGTTTGAAGGGCGCTCAGATCGGCGTGGCATTGGTCGAGGAGGCGGTTGAGGGCGTGGTGGTCGGTGACGATGGTGGCGGCGTCGTTGGACCGCCCGCCGGTCAGGGTCGGCGCGGCAGAAACCGGAACGCCGTCGGCGGGTAGCGGGCGGACCGTGGCGGTCATCTCCCAGGCGCCCTTGGCGGGCAACTCGATCCGAAAGGTGGCGACCGCGAGCGGCGGCACTGGCGCCGGTGGCCGGACGGTGACGGGGTCCTGGCCGGGCAAGAGCTCGGTGGAGCCCGCACCGTCGCCCTCGTCCCGTGGTTCGGAGACCGACAGCCTGGCCGGTTGGTCGAAGGTGATCTCGGTGCCGCTGAGAACGCCGTCGACGGCACGGTAGCCGAGGCGGATACCGCCAGCGATCGGGGTCGGCGCGACGAGGGTGCCGCGTTTGGCGCGGTTGAATCCGCGGATGTCGAACAGGTCCCGCAGATCGGCGCTGGCCTCGATCGCCAGATCCAGCGCCACCGCGTGGCCGGAAAAATTGCGGACCAGGTAGCGGACCTCCAGATCGGCGCCGAGGGTGATCACCTGCTCGACGGCGACGGTGTTGGGAAACACCGGGCCGTCCGCGCCGTCGAGCATCGCGTTGCCGGAGGTGACGACGGCGGCGGCGGGGCCGAGTCGGCGGGCGCTGAGGGTGGCCAGCGGTTGCCCGTTGAGGGTGGTCTCGAAGCGGTTGAGGTGGCGCGTGTCGCGCAGATACAACCCGGTTGCGCGTTCGCCGCTGCCGTCGGTGGAGATCTCGCCGGCGAGGTACAGCTCGTCGCTCTTGAGGACGAGGTTGAGATCGAGCACGGGTGGTGGCTCCTAACGGGGCGATTCGGATTCGGTCGTCGTCGGGGAGCGATCCAACCCCGTTCCCGGACCCGCCGGGTCCCCTCCGGGCGATGGCGGAGAGACGCGCCGCCGAGGCGGCGCGTCTCTCCGCCCCGCACCCCCAATCCCCGCGGCATTCCGAGCGCGGCGAGGAATCCCGTCGTCCCGTCCGAAACGGGTTCCCCGGTTCACTCGGAACGGCAGGTCAGTTGGGGTGCTGGTCGGAGAGCCAGTGTTTAGGACGATGCTCGTCGGCCCTTGACCGTTGGGGCCGCCTCGCGGGTACCGCGTGCCCGTTGGGCGGTGGTGAGGGGCACGGGGCTCCCCGACGCGGGACGTTCGGCGCCGGATTGGATACCCGGCGGGATTCCGAGTCCGGGATAGGGGAGTATAGTGTGGGACGCATCGGAGCGGGAATCGACGAGGACGGGTGGCGCGTTGCGGACGTTGCGGTTGCTGGGCAAGGGGCTGTCGGACACGTTCGAGCATCTGCTTCCGTTTGCGGTGTTTTCGGTCTTGTGGTGGATCGGGGTGTTCTTGGTCCCCCTGGCGCCGGGGGCGACGGTGGCCTTGTTCGCGATGACCGACCCGCGCCACCAGACGAACCAGCCGGATTGGCGGGTCGCGTTCGCGATCGCCCGGCGCAACCTCGGCAAGGGGTGGCTGCTGGCGGCGGTGCCGCTGCCGCTGCTGCTGGTGTTGGCCTGGAACCTCTGGTTCTACCTCGGGCGAGACAGCCGGTTTGGGGTCTTGGTCCCGGTCTGGTTCGTCTTTTTGGGCTTGACGGCCTCCGTCCTGCTGGCGACGTTCGCGGTGGCCGGTCTGTCGGAACAGCCGATCGGGGAGACCTTGAAGCAGGGTCTGGGCGTGGTGATGCTGTCGCCGTTCCGGTGGCTGGTGTTGACCCTGATCGGGTACCTGATGATCGCCTTGGGCACGGTGCTGGTGGTGCCGCTGATTTTCTTCGTCCCGGCGATGCTGGCGGCGATCGTCAACCGGGCGGTGCTGTTCGGCCTGGGGATCAAGGTCTTCGACCCGCTGGAGCCGACGCCGGAGCGGGAGGTCGAGCGGGCGTCGTCGGCGAAGCGGAAGTCGCGGTTCGGGCCGTAGGGGCAAACCCTCGTTCCGGTGGGCGGGCGAGGGAGCGAGACCCGCCCAACGGGGACTCTCAGTCACCGGAGAACGCGCGCATCGCCCCCCAATCTAACGGTCTGATCCCCTCTCCCTCGTCAAGGGAGAGGGGTGGCCGAAGGCCGGGATGAGGGTTTTGCCCGGAGGGACGTCCGTGCTTACCCCTTAATCCCCGCGCTTGTTTGGCTGGCGACGAAGCGGCGCTGGAAGATGATGTAGAAGATGGCGATCGGCACCGTTGTGATCACGGCGGCGGCCATCACGGCCGGCCATTCGGTGTAGTTGGCCTGACGGAACATGGCGAGGCCGAGGGGCAGGGTGAAGTAGTCCTCGGAGCTGATGTAGAAGAGCGGCTCCATGAACGCGTTCCAGGAGCCCTGGAAGCTGAAGATGGCGAGGGCGGAGAGGGCGGGCATCGCGTTCGGGAGCACGATCTGGAAGAACATCCGGAACCGGCTGGCGCCGTCGATCCTGGCGGCCTCCTCCAGTTCGTTGGGGATCGACTCGAAGAACTGCTTCATCAGGAAGATCCCGAAGGCGTCGGTCAGAAACGGGATCGTCAGGGCGCCGTAGGTGTCGAGCAGGCCGAGGTCTTTGAGGATGATGAACTTGGGCACGATGGTGACGATACCGGGCACCATCATCGTGCTCAGGAAGATCAGGAACACGATATCGCGCCCCGGAAACCGCATCCGGGCGAAGGCGTAGCCGGCCAGGGCGCCGAAGGCGCAGCGGGCGGTGACCCAGATCGCGGCGACGATCACGCTGTTGAGAAACCAGCGACCGATGTTCGCCTCGCGGACCGTGGTGTAGGCGGCGGTGGTCCAGGTTTCGGGCCAGAACATGTTGCCCAGGGTCAGGCGCAACGTTTCCGGGTTGGTCTTGAAGCTGGTCGCCACCGAAAACGCGAACGGGACGAACATCAGGATCGCGACGAAGACCAGGACGACGTAGGCGACGATCTGGAGGGTGAGATCGAAGGCGTCGGCGCGGCGTCCGGTGTCGGCGGAGGCGGCTTGGCGTTGAAGGCGTTCGGTGGCGACGGCCATGGAGGGGTCCTCCTCGGGCGCGCCGCCGGGTGGGCGGCGGCGCGGGTGACGGCGGCGGCTAGTCTTTCTTTTCGACCAATCGGCGTTGGATCAAGAAGAGGACGAAGATGATCGCGAACAGGACCACGGCCAGGGCCGAGGCATAGCCGAGTCCCTCGCCGAACTTGAACCCTTCGGTGTAAATCAAAAAGACCAGTGTGGTGGTGGTCTTGGCCGGCCCGCCGGCCGACATGACGTAGATCTGGTCGAAGACCTGGAAGGTGCCGATGAAGCCGAGGGTGACGACGAAGAGGATCACCGGGCGCAGGAGCGGCACGGTGATGTCGAAGAACTGGCGGCGGCGGGTGGCGCCGTCGAGCGAGGCCGCCTCGTAGACATCGCCGGAGATGTCTTGCAAGCCGGCCAGGAAGACCACCATCATCGTCCCGGCGGTGGTCCAGATGTTGAGCATCATGATCGACAGCAAGGCGACGCTTGGCCCGGCGATCCAAGCGGGTGCGCTATCCCAGCCGATCCCGGTCCAGAGCATCTCCAGTACGCCCTTCGGGTTGGACAGCCAGGGCGGTTTCGGGGTGGGAAGGCCGACCTTGCGGATGATGAAGTTGATCAGGCCGTTGTTCTGGTACAGCCAAAGAAAAATCATCGAGATCACGACAGAGGACGAGATGGAGGGAAAGTAAAACGCGGTGCGGAAGAATGTTTTGCCGCGGATCTTGCGGTTCGCCAGCACGGCGAGGAAAAGTCCGACCGCGGTTTGGGTCGGCACCACGCCGAGGGAGAACCAGGCGGTGTTGCGGAACGCGATCCAGAAGTCGGCGTTGTCGCTCAAAATGTCCTGGTAGTTGGCGAGGCCGACCCAATTGTCGACCGACCCGACGACATCGCGTTGGTGAAGGCTGACCCAAAAGGCGAGAACGATCGGGAAAATGATAAAGGTGCCGATGATCAGGATAGCCGGCAAGATAAACAGCCAACCGGCGATCGCGTCCTCGGCGGCCAGCGGGTTCTTGTACTTGACCGGTTTGGCACTCCCGGAACCCGGGGCCTGGGCAAGCGTGGCCATCGGTACTTCCCCCACCGAACGGACGCGCGTGGACGCGGGCCGGCGGGGCGCCCGGTTTCATCCGGGCGCCCCGCCGGGCGGTTAGGCGGTCGGGGTGCCCGCCGGGGCGGTGCCGACGGTGATGTCTTCCTCGGCGACGGCTTGAAGGTTAGCGAAGGTGGTCGCCACGTCCTGCAGCTCGGCGAAGAGGGACTCCAGTTAGGCCTTCGAGTCGATGTTGAACTTTTCTCCGCCGATCCCGAGCTGCCATGGGCGGGCGTACTCGCCACCGGTGACAAAGACCTCGCGATCGGGGAACTGGCTCACGTACTCGCCGGCCAGAGCCGGGCGAGCCGGCAGGAGGCCGGAGATGCTGGTCCAGCGAGCCATGCCTTCGGCGCCGGTCAGGTAGTTGACCAGCGTCCAGGCGGCGTCCTTGTTCTCGCTTTGGGCGTTGATGGCGTAGCAGACGGTGAAGGCCATCGTTGCCGGTCCGGCGGGGCCTTCCGGCATCGGGGCAAAGCCGACCTGGCGGTCGGGGGCGTTGGTCTTCAGGAACTCGATCACCCAGTTGCCTTCGAACACGATGGAAGCCAGGCCCTTGGCGAAAGCGTCGCCCGGCCACTCCGCGCCGACATCGGTGAAGGTGGCGGCGAGACCGTCGGTGTAGAGCCCGTAGTAGTACTCCAGGGCGGCGTTGGCCTCCGGCGAGTCGATTACGATCTGCGTGCCGTCCTCGCTCAGGATCTGGGCACCACCCGCGTAATGGAAGGCGATGTAGCGGTCCAACGACGGCGGGAAGACGATCGGGGCCTGGCCGGTCGACTCGAGCAGGGTCTCGGCGGCGGTACGCAACTCTTCCCAGTTCGCCGGGGGAGTGGTGATGCCTGCGTCGGCGAAAGCCTGGGTGTCGTAGACCATCGCCAGGGTCGAGAAGTCCTTCGGCAAACCGTAGGTGACGCCACCCTGCTGGAAGGCCTGGATCAGGCCGGGGTAGAAGTCCGCGGCGGTGATGCCGGCTTCGCTCATGTAGGAATCAAGCGGCTCCATCACGCCGGCGGCCATCAGGTCCGGGGCCGGCATGCTGTCGAGGGTGAAGACGTCGGCGGCGGTGCCGGCGCCGAGATCGGTCTGGAGCTTGGTGTTGTACTCGGACGTGATCGGCTGGTAGTCGACGACGATGCCCGGGTTGGCGGCCTCGAACTCGTCGAGGATCGTTTCCAGGGCGCCGCGCTCGACAGGGGACGAGGGCGGGGAGACGAGGCGGACGGTGACCGCGTCCTGCGCGGCGGCGCGGTTGGTGCGGGAGCCAGGGCCGACGATGGTCGCGGCCGCCAGGGTCGCCGCCCCGGCGGCGGTGGTGCGCAGGAGCGCGCGGCGGGACAGGGCCAGGCTGTCGATCCGGTGAGTCACTGGTTCTCCTCCTCCGATGACGGGCGCGGGCCGCGTCGTCGTGGCCGCGCCCGTGCCAACGGCCCGCGTTGACCGGATTCGGCGCCTTCGCGCAGGATCCGTGGCGGGCCGGACATTGCGCTCGGCCCCGCGGACCGGAGCAGCAACCGCCAATCTAGCAGGTTTCTGGGAAACCACCAGCGTGGTTGACGGCCAGGCCATGATTCGTTCGGCCGACGAGCCGCCGTCGTAGCGGAGGTAACCATGGAGCGGGGCACGGGCGCGGTCGATCGCCGCCAACTGGCGAAGGAGCAGCCGCCAAAGATCGGAAGATGGCCGCGGACGGACCGCCGCGCCGCCCGGATCGAGCGGGTGCTGGCGCGGCGGCAGCCGGACCTGGCGGTGGTGCTGGAGAACGTCCACGACGCGCACAACGTCGGCGCGGTGCTGCGCTCCTGCGACGCGGTCGGGGTGCCGGCCATCCACCTCGTCTACACCGACGAGGTCGTCCCCGACGCGGCGTTCGCCCGCTCGACGACGGCCGGGGCGGCGAAGTGGGTCGAGGTGGTGCGCCACGCCTCCGCGGCCGAGTGCTTCGCCCAACTCCGGGCGGAGGGGAAGACGATCCTGGTGGCGGCGTTGACCGCGGAGAGCGCCGGGTTCTACGACCAGGATCTGCGGCGGCCGACGGCGCTGGTCTTCGGCAACGAGACGCGCGGCGTGACGGAGGGGACGATGGCCCGGGCCGACGGCGCGGTCGTGCTGCCGATGATGGGGATGGTCGAGAGCCTCAACATCTCGGTGGCGGTCGCGGTGGCGCTGTTCGAGGCGCTGCGGCAGCGGCTGGCGGGTGGGGACTACGCGGAGCCGAAGTGGTCGGAGGAGGAGCGGGCGGCGATGATGGGGGAGTGGCTACGGCGGTGACGTCGACCCTGGGCGAACACCGGCTATCCACGCGACTTCGTCTCGTTCCCCTCCCCGTCCCCAACGTCGTATCCCCGCTCCCCGTTCGCGGGCCGGAAGCGATACTCGAACCAGCCGAGGGCGGACAGGACGACGAAGGTGGCGGCGGTGCCGGCGAACGCGGCAACGTAGAACCCGGCACCGACGAGCAGGCCGACGGCGGCGGTGACCCAGATTCCGGCGGCGGTGGTCAGGCCCATGATCTTGCCGCCGGCGGAGAGGATCGCGCCGCCGGCGAGGAAGCCGATCCCCTGGACCACGGTCGAGGCGATGCGGGAGGGGTCGTAGGGGTCACCGGTGGCGCGGACCTGCTCGCCGAGCAGGATCGAGCCGATCATGAACAGGGCGGCGCCTTCGGCGACCAGGGCGTAGGTGCGCAGGCCGGCGGGTTTGTTGCTCCGCTCGCGCTCGAAGCCGAGCGCGGCGCCGAAGACGAGCGCGACGACGATGCGCTCGACGACTTCGAGTTCGGTCAGGGTGTCCATCGGGGGTGGACCTCGTTGGCAGACGGTCCCTCACCCCGGCCCTGGGAGCCACCCCTCTCCCGCGCATTGGGAGAGGGGACCTGAAAGCCTTGCCTGAGGGTGCTGCGGGAATGCGGAGCCGATCAGAACTGCAAGGTTGCCGTTTGGTCTTCGCCGCCGCGCAGGAAGCGGACCGAGACGGCGTCACCGGCGGCGAGGGTGCCGATCAGTTGGTCCATGGTCGCCATGCCGCGGACGCGCTTCCCGGCCAGAGCGACGACGACATCGCCGGGGCGAATGCCGGCCCGGTCGGCGACGGTGTCCGGGCGGACCGCGCCGACGAAGACGCCCTTGGTGTCCGGCGGCAAGGTGGCGGCGGCTTCGGGATGGCGCGCCAGGTACGATTCGGCGTCGGCGCCGAGGAGGCCGAGCGCGGGCCGCTTCGGCCCGGACAGCCGCTCGGCAAGTCGGGCGAGGGCGACCTGGTCGAAGCCGAGGATGACCTCGGAATCGGTCGCGACCACCGGCACGCCCTGCTGGCCAGAGCGTCGGATCATTTCCATCGCCGCCGCCATGTCTTGGGCGACGTCTTTCTCGACAAACGGCACGTTGTGGGAGCGAAGGAACTCCTTCGCGCGATCGCACCAGGGTCAGGTCTTGGTGGTGTAGACGGTGACCTGGGGGGCGGACGGGCCGGTCGTCGGAATCGGGGCGGTCATGGGGGCTCCTGGGATGTTCGGTAAGCGAGCGGTTCGATTGCTGGCGAAATGATAGCAGGGGTGGATTGGCGCGGTGGGACGAGGGCGCGATGCATCGCGCCCTCGTCCCACCGCGCCGGGTTCTGGCGACGGTCGGCCGGTCCTACGGCGCGACCTCCCGCTCGACATGCACCGTCCCCGCCAACGGCCGCCCGAGGACGAACTCCCCGCCTTCGGTGCGCACCCGGACCGGGCCATCGAACGGCAGGGTCTCGATCAGCTCGATGGCCACGCCGGGGAAGAGACCGAGTTCGCCGAGGTAGCGCAGTTGGGCCGGGTCGCGGTCGGAGACGCGGGCGATCGCGGCGCGTTCGCCGGGGGCGAGGTCGAGGAGGCGGGTCTCGGGAACCGGGGCGAGGACGCCCTCGCGGCTGGGGATCGGGTCGCCGTGGGGGTCGACCGTCGGGTGCCCAAGGGCGGAGTCGAGGCGCGCTTCCAGCGCGTCCGAAAGATGGTGTTCCAGGCGCTCGGCTTCGGCGTGGACCTCGTCCCAGGAGTAGCCGAGGGTCTCGGAAAGGTAGAGCTCCAGGAGGCGGTGGTGGCGCAGCACCTCGAGCGCGATCTTCTCCCCGGCCGGGGTCAGCCGGACACCGTGGTAGGGGGTGTGTGCGAGCATTCTTAGCTCGTTGAGGCGCTTGACCATATTGGTCACCGACGGGCCGGAGATGCCGAGTTCGTCGGCCAGGCGCTGGGTCGTCACCGTGCCGCCTTCCTGCTCCAAGCGGAAGGCGGCTTTCAGGTAGTCCTCCATCGCGTGGGTGATCCGGGGCGTGGTCTCACCGGCGGCGGTGTTGGGGCGTTTCGCGGCCGGGGAGGTGGGCATCCTGGGTCCTTTTCATCGTTGGCGCTGGCGCGGACGGCGGCGTTGGCGTCCCGGGCGGTCGACGGCGATGGGGGCTATCCGGCGGCGACGTCGCGCGCGGCGCCGCGGCCTTGCTCGGTCAACGTGTAGGCGCCGCTGGTGGTTTCCCGGACCAGACCATCACGGACGGCGCCACGGGTGACGGCGGCGGCGGTGCGGGCGTTCCAGAGGAAGCGGCAGCGGAGGGTGGCGAGGTCGGCGCTGCCATGATGGCCTTCCAGGTGGGAGAGCAGCAGGCCGCGGGCGAAGACCCGACGGAGGTGGCGCAGCCGCAGCAGCCGGGCCACCAGCCCGTGCAGGGGCGAGAGCAGGAAGGCGGCGACGAAGAGCAGCCCGGCCACCGTCGCCATCGCCCCGGCGATCGAGCCGTCGATGCTCCTGGCCAGCCAGTAGCCACCGACCGCCGACGCCGCCCCGGTCCCGACGGCGAGCGCGAACATCGTCGTCAGGCGGTCGGTCAGCAGGTAGGCGGTGGACGGGGGTACGATCAGCATCGCGACCACCAGGATCGCGCCGACGCTGTCGAAGGCGACGACGGTGGTGGCCGAAACGGCGGCCATCAGCCCGTAGTGGATCACGACCGGCGAAAAGCCGATCGCGGCGGCCAGCCCAGGGTCGAACGTGGCCAGTTTCAGTTCCTTGTAGAACAGCCCGACGAAGAGCAGGTCGAGCGCCGCCATGATCCCCAGCATCCAGAAGGAGCGGTAACCGAGGTCCAGCCCGAACAGTTCGAACCGGTAGAACGGGGCGTAGGCGATTTCCCCATACAAGACGTGCTCGACGTCGAGGTGGACCCGGCTCGGAAATCGGGAAACGAAGATGACCCCGAGCGAGAACAGCGCCGGGAAGACGAGGCCGATCGCGGCGTCCTCGCGCACCCGGCCGGTGCGATTGATCAGCTCGACCAGCGAGACGGTCAGCAGACCAACCGCCCCTGCCCCGAGGACCATCAGCAGCGCCGACCGGCCGCCGGTGAAGAAGAATACGCCGACGATGCCGAGCAGGACGCTGTGGCTGATTGCATCGCCGAGCAACGCCATCCGGCGCAGGACCAGGAAGCAGCCGACCAAGGCACACGACGCCCCGACGAGGACGCCCGTGATGATGACGACGAGTTCGCTGCTCATCGCGCCGCCTCCGTCCCCGGATCGACGACGACCGTTCCCGGGCGCCGCGGGATCGCCTCCGCGGCCTCCTCGCGGGCCAGTTCCGCTTCCAGCAGGCGGAGCGTGTCGTCCGGCAGCACGCGCTCCATCTCCATCACGCCGTGGTGGATCGCCTCCGGGGGCAGGTTCATCTGCCGACCGAGGTAGCGCTTCCAGACCGCTTCCTGGCGGCGGGCGCGGCGGACCTCGGTCTCGCCGGTGGGCGTGAGTACCCAGGCGGAATCGGGTCCGGCGCCGACCCAGCCCCGGCGGCGCAGGGCGCGGAGGTCGCCACCGGCGGCGAGCGCGGGGGCGTCGACGCGGCCGGTCGCCCCGGCGCGGTCGGCGAGGTCGCGCAGCAAGGCGGCGACCTGGAGGCGGCGACGGTGGCGCCATTGCCGGATCCCGGCCCAGAGGACGCCGCGCTCTGGGGCGAAGAGGACGGAGACGGCGACGATCGCGGTCGCGGCGAGGACGATCGTCGGGCCGGTCGGCAGGCGGCTGATCCGGGCGCTGAGGACGGCGCCAACGACCCCGCTGAGGGCGCCGAAGAGGCCAGCCAATGCCAACATCCGGCCGAGCCGGTTGGTCCACTGGCGGGCGGCCGAGGCGGGGGCGATCAGCAGGGCGACCATCAGCACGACGCCGACGGTTTGGAGGCCGATCACCACCGCGACCACGATCAGGGTGGTCAGCAGGACCGTCAGCGGGGTCGGCGCAAACCCGACCGCGGCGGCGAAATCCGGGTCGAAACTGAGCAGTTTGAACTCCTTAAACAACAGCCAGACGATGGCAAGGACGACCGCGCTCAGGACGGCCATCAGTTGGACATCGCGCTCGACCAGGGTCGCCGCCTGGCCGAACAGAAAGCGGTCCAGCCCGCTCTGGGCGGCATCACCGGTGCGCTGGATTCGGGTCAAGAGCAGGATCCCGACGCCGAAGAAGACCGAGAGGACCACGCCGAGGGCGGCGTCCTCCTTGATCCGGCTGCCGCGAACGATCGCGAGCAGGGCGAGGGTGCCGATCCAGCCGGAGATCGCCGCGCCGACCATCAGGCCGAAGGTGCCCTTGGCGCCGGTCAGCATGAACGCCAGGCAGACGCCCGGCAGCGCGGCGTGGGCCAGGGCGTCGCCGACCAGGCTCTGCCGCCGCAGCACGGCGAAGCAGCCGAGGACGCCGCCGACCAGGCCGAGGACGGCCGAGCCGAGGATCACGTTGCGGAGGGTGTAATCGAGGCCGAGGTCGACGCCGAACATCAGGTAGCCCGCCACGATCGACACGGGTGGTTGGGGCACGGCATGCCGTGCCCGGACGGATTTTCGAGGCGGCGCCATGGGCGGAGGGAGCCGCAAGAAGCACCCCAACGGGCATGGAGAACAATGGCGCTCATCAGTCCGCCGCCGACGTCGCGGGGCCGTGGTCCGGACCTCCCGCCAAGAAGCCGATCCGGCCGCCGTAGGTGAGGTGGAGGTTGTCGTGGGTAAAGGCGTCCGCGACCGGGCCGGCGGCGACGAGGCGGACGTTGAGCAGGGCGACCTCGTCGAAGTAGTGGTCGACGGTTTGGAGGTCGTGGTGGACGGCGACGACGGTTTTGCCTTCGGCGCGCAAGCCGCGCAAGAGTTCCACGATCGCCCGCTCGGTGGTGGCGTCGACCCCGGCAAAGGGTTCGTCCATGAAGTAGAGGCGGGCGTCCTGGGCCAGGGCGCGGGCGAGAAAGACGCGCTGCTGCTGGCCGCCGGAAAGCTGGCTGATCTGGCGACCGGCGAAATCGGCCATCCCGACCTGGCGCAGGCACTCCATCGCGACCTCGCGCTCCCGTTTGCCGGGGCGACGGAGCCAGCCGAGGGCGCCGTAGCGGCCCATCGTCACCACGTCCAGGGCGTTGGTCGGGAAATCCCAGTCCACGGAGCCGCGCTGGGGCACGTAGGCGACCAGGTGTCGCTGCTCGGCGTAGGGCCGGCCGAAAATCTTGACCCAGCCGGCGGCGGCGGGGACCAGGCCGAGCGCGGTTTTGAGCAGCGTGCTCTTGCCGGCCCCGTTTGGGCCGACGATCGCCATCAGCTTGCCCTCCGGGACCACCAGATCCACGTCCCAGAGGACGGGTCGCGCCTGGTAGGCGACGGTCAGGTCGCGGACCTCGACGGGGGGCGGGGCGGCGCTGATCGTCGGGTCGCTCATCGGAGGGCCGCCACGATGGCGTCGACGTTGGAGCGGACCATGCCGAGGTACGTCCCGCCGGGGCCGCCCTGGTCGCCGAGGGCGTCGGAGTAGAGCGGGTCGCCGATGAAAACCTCGCCGCCGGCGTCGCGGACGGCGAGTTGGACCGCCTCGACGGTGCGGCGGGGGACGCTGGTTTCGACGAAGATCGCCTTGATCTGGCGCTCGGCGATCATTCGCGCCACGCGCTCGACGTCGTCGATCCCGGCCTCGGTGTCGGTGCTGATGCCCTGCAAGCCGACCACCTCGGTATCGTAGCGGTCGCCGAAGTAGCCAAAGGCGTCGTGGGCGGTGACCAGGACCCGGCGCTCCTCGGGGATGCTCGCCAACTGCTCGGCGGCGTAGGCGTCGAGGGCGTCCAATTCGAGATGGTAGGCGGCGGCGTTGGCGGCGAAGGTCTCGCCGCTGGCCGGATCGACCTCGGACAGGGCGTCGCGGACGCGGTCGACGGCCATCCCCCAGAGCGTCGGGTCGAACCAGACGTGGGGGTCGTGGTTGCCGTCGAACTCGGGCGGGGAGCGGAGGTCGGTTTCCGGGATCCGGTCGGTGACGGCGACGACCGGCCGCTCCTCGCCGAGTTTCTCCAGGATCTCGCCCATCTTCCCTTCCAGGTGCAACCCGTTGTAGAAGACGATGTCGGCGTCGGTCAGGCGGGCGATGTCGCCCTCGCTCGCCTTGTAGAGGTGCGGATCGACCCCGGCGCCCATCAGGGGAACGACCTCGACCCGGTCCCCGCCGACCACACCGACGATGTCGGCGATCTGGCCGATGGTGGCGACCGCGTTGATCTTGCGCTCGGAGACGGGTCCGGAGGAGGCGGTGCCCCCGCAGGCGGCAAGGAGCGGCAGGAGGAGGGCGAGGGGCAGGATCAGGAGACGTTGCGAGGGTGGTGTTCGCGGTTTCATCGGCGGACCTTCACACATGCACCGAGAGATAAAATCAAGTTTTGTCATGGCTATAGTAGTGGGGTGGAGGGATGGGTGCAAGGGGGAGTTGTAGCCAAGACTCGGTCGCGCCACGCGGGTGGGATGGGATCGCGCTCACGGTTGGACCGAAACGGGGCGGCCACGGAGCGTCGTCCGGTTCCGACGTCAACCCGATTCCCAGCGACCGCGGCTGGGCGACGGCCCGTTACCGCCGCCGCTTCGCCTTCTTCGGGTTTGGCCGCCGTGCCGGTCGGTTCGGCGCGTTGAGGTGGCCGGGCAGCTGGGGCATCCCGGGGGCGCCGAACTCCAGGCCGTCCAAGTCCGGCAATTTGCCCTTTTTGGCCATCGCGCCGAACTGGCCCATCATCTTCTGCATCTCTTTGAACTGCGTCAGCAGTTGGCCGACTTCCTGGGCGTCGGTGCCGCTGCCGCGGGCAATCCGCTTGCGGCGGCTGAACTGGATGATGTCGGGGCGGCGGCGCTCCTTCGGGGTCATCGACCGGATGATCGCCTCGATCCGCTTGTAGTCGTCGTCGTTGATCTCGGCCTTGGCCTGGCGGAGCTGGGCGCCGAGACCGGGGATCATCCCCAGCAACTCGGTCAGCGGCCCCATCTTCTTGATCTTTTGCAATTGGGCCAAGAAGTCCTCAAGGTCGAACTGGCCCTTGAACATCTTGTCCTGGAGCCGCTCGGCTTCTCCCTCGTCGGTCTGCTCCTGGGCGCGTTCGACCAGGGACAAGATGTCGCCCATGCCGAGGATGCGGGAGGCGAGACGCTCCGGGTAGAACGGTTCGAGGGCGTCCAGCTTCTCGCCGGTGCCGATGAACTTGATCGGGACGCCGGTCACGGCGCGGATCGAGAGGGCCGCGCCGCCGCGGGCATCGCCGTCCATTTTGGTCAGGATCAGGCCGGTGACGCCGAGCCGGTCGTTGAAGGCCTGGGCGACGCCGACCGCTTCCTGGCCGGTCATTGCGTCGGCCACCAGCAGGATCTCGGTCGGCTTGATCTTGTCGCGGATATCGACCAGCTCCTGCATCAGGCGCTCGTCGATCTGCAGACGGCCGGCCGTATCGACGATGATCGGGTTGAAGCCGCGCTCGCGGGCGAAGCGGACCGCGTTGGTCGCGATGTCGACCGGGTTGGCGGTGGTCCCTTCGTCGTAAACCGGGATGTTGACCTGCTTGCCGAGGGCCTGGAGCTGGTTGACCGCCGCCGGCCGGTAGACGTCGGCGGCGACCATCAGCGGGTTGCGGTTCTCTTTCCGCAGGTGCAGCGCCAGCTTGCCGGTGTGGGTCGTCTTGCCGGAACCTTGAAGCCCGACCATCATCACGATCTGGGGCGGGCGCTCGGGGATCCGCAGCGGTTCCCGCTCGGCCCCGAGGACAGCGATCAGCTCGTCGTGGACGATCCCGATCGCGGTCTGGGCCGGCGTCAAGGACCTTAAGACGTCCTGACCGATGGCGCGCTCCTGGACCGCGGCGACGAAGTCCTTCGTCACCTTGAAGTTGACGTCGGCTTCCAGCAGCGCGCGGCGGACCTCGCGCATCGCCTCCTTGACGTCGTCCTCCGTCAGGCGGCCCTTTCGGCCGAGGCGGCCGAGGGTTTCTGTCAGGCGGTCGGAGAGGGATTCGAACATGGCTACTCCGTGGGGAACGGGAACGGGAGAGGACTGAGGACTGAGGACTGAGACGACGCGGTGATCGTTCGCGAAATCGAATGGTTCCGGCGTGGACGAGGTGACGGCGGTCCGTCTCAGTCCTCCGTCCTCAGTCCTCGCCCCGTTTCATTCACAATCCGTCTCCCGTGCCGAAGAACAGCGCGTCGACGTACGTTTCGGGGCGGAACTCGGCGAGGTCGGTGGCTTTCTCGCCGGTGCCGACGTAGGAGATCGGGGTGCCGAGTTCCTTGGCGACGGAGAAGGCGATCCCGCCTTTGGCGGTGCCGTCGAGCTTGGCGATCATGATGTCGGTGATCGTGACCGACTTGGCGAACTCTTTGGCCTGGACGAGGCCGTTTTGGCCGGTGGTGGCGTCGATCACGAGCAGTACTTCCTGGGGCGCGGTCTCGACGTGGCGGACCATGATCTTGCGCAGCTTTTCGAGCTCGGCCATCAGGTTGTGCTTGGTGTGGAGGCGGCCGGCGGTGTCGACGATCAGGACGTCGACGTTGCGGGCGTGGGCCGCGGCCATCGCGTCGAAGACCACCGCGCCGGGGTCGCCGTTCTGGGGACCGGCGATCACGGGGACCTGGCGGCGCTCGCCCCAAACCTTGAGCTGGTCGATCGCGGCGGCGCGAAACGTGTCGCCGGCGGCCAGCATCACGCTGCGGCCGAACCGCTGGTGGTAGGCGGCCAGCTTGGCGATGGTCGTGGTTTTGCCGACGCCATTGACCCCGACGACCATGATCACGAACGGGACGCCGCGCTGGAGGATTTTCACCGTCCGGTTGCGGGTCGCCAACTCCAGCAGTTCGATCATCTCCTGGCGCAGCACCTCGCGGGCGTCGGCGGGGTCCTTGATCCGTTCCCGGTCGACCGTGGCGCGCAACTCGGCGACCAGTTTCTGGCTGACGTCCCAACCGACGTCGGCCTGGATCAGCAGCATCTCCAAGTCTTCGTAGAGGTCGTCGTCGAGGGCGTTCCGGTCGAAGAGGCGGGTGATCTCGGAGAAGACGCCACGGCGGGTCTTTTCAAGGCCCTGCTCGAGCAAGACATCCGGCTCGCTTTTGCGTCGGAAGAGGCGGCTGAAAACCAACGGGGACTCCTTCTGGAACACGCCGAAACGCGGGCGAGATCGCGGCGCCGAAGTATAGCCTGGGGTGATCGGCGCACGAAAAAGCCCTACCCCGAAGAACCAAGGAAGGGCCGCCGCTATGCCCGTCGCGTCGCCTGGATCAGCGCTTCCATGTGGTCGAGGTAGCGTTCGAGGGCGCGGCGGCCGGCCGGGGTCAGGCGGAACTCGGTCCGGGGGGGGCGGTTGTCGACCTGCTTGTGGGCGACGATGTAGGCGGCTTCTTCGAGCTTGCGGGCGTGGACGCTGAGGTTGCCGTCGGTGGCGCCGAGCAGGGCTTTAAGGTCGTTGAAGCTGAGGGCGTCGTTGACGGCGAGGGCGCTAACGATCCCGAGCCGCAGCCGCTCGTGGATCAGGCGGTCGAGGTCGAGGTCGAGCCCCGGCAAGGTGGACGCGCGGTCCCCGGCCACGTCGCGGAGAACGAGGTCGGGGCGGGGATCGTCGCGGGCGGCGGACCGGCTGCTCATCGCCTCAGCCTCCGTGCTTCCGGGCGATCCAGGCGCCGAACCCGAGGTGGAGGCCGCCGAAGCCGAGCGCCAACCAGGCGTCGGCCCACTCCACCGGAGTGAACGCGGCCAGACCTCCGAGAACGATGAACGTGCTGCCCATCACCGGTAGGGTGCGAACCGAAAACGCACCGCCGGTGACGACGGCGGTGCCATAGACCAGGAGCCAAACGCCCGGCACCAGCGCCAGTTGATCGGCGCGGACCAGGGCGACGGTCAGCACGCCGCCGACCAGCATCGGCGGCGCAAAGCTGAGCGCGAGGCGCCGTCCCGGGCCAGCCAGGAGCGGCACCCCGGCCGCCCGGGCCTTGAACGCCACGGTGGCGGCGGCGATGCCGAACGCGAGCGCGGCTTCACCGAGCCAAATCACGAGCCACCCGGTGGAGCGATCCAACCCGGCGGCGAGCGCGGCGGCGACCAGCGCGGTGATCCCGATCGCGAACAGGCCGCGGCCGGAGATCGCCGTGAACGAGGCGGCGCGCTCCATCGTCGCCCGGATGAAGCGCAGATCGTCGACCGCCCGCAAGTGGAGCGGGGTCGGGGGGAGCGGTTCGGGGTCGCGGCGAAGCGGTTGGATGACGGCCATGGGGGAAGGGTACACCGTCGGTGCGGGGCGTCAACCGGACAACCGGACGAACCGGACAACGGGAGCATGGACTCGGCATGGATCGCACGCGACAATGGTAGGATCGGTGCGATCGCGTGCGTTCGGGGACGCCGTCTCCTCGCCATCCGGAGCGTACCGGAGCATCTCCTGCCGCGGCGGCGTTCCCGTCATTCTCCCGGTGGCGTCGGAGTCGAAACGTCGCCTGAGCGTGAGATTCGTCGCTTCGCTCGCAATGGCCTTGTGCCCGAGTGAACTCGCGTTCCCACCGATATCCAACCGGAGGGCGAAGGGCACATGCCGCGGTCGGGCTTGTTGGTCGCGGTCTACGTGCCGACGGCGTTGCTGGCCTTCGGGCAGGGGTTGTTGCTGGCGACGCTGCCGCTGCACGCGGCGAATTTTGGGGTCTCGACCTTCTTGATCAGTTTGGCGGTGGCGGCGGCGGCGCTGGGGACGTTGGTGACCGACGTCCCGGCCGGGGCGCTGCTGGCCCAGATCGGGTTGCGGCGGGCGATGCTGGTCGGGTCGGGACTGGTGGCCCTGCCGACGCTGGTGCTCGGGTTCGGCGGCGGCTACGAGGTGCTGCTGGTGCTGCGGGTACTGTCCGGGATCGGGACGGCGCTCTGGGCACTGTCGCGCCACGCCTACATCACCGAGTCCGTGCCGAACGCGAGCCGGGGTCGCTCGCTCTCCGTCTTCGGCGGCATTAACCGGATCGGGACGCTGGCGGGGCCGGCGGTCGGTGGGGTGCTCGGCGAGGCGCTCGGGCTACGGGCGGCGTTCGTCGCCTCCGGCGTGTTGGGGCTGGTCGCGCTGGGATTGGCGGCGCGCTACGTCAGGCCGGGCGCGCAATCCGCCGGGGCATCCACCCGCCGGACGCGCTGGACCACGGTCGGGCGGTTGCTGCGAACGAACCGGCGTGATCTTTCGGCGGCGGCGGTGGCCCAAACCTGCGCCCAGACGATCCGGGCCGGGCGGCAGTTGATCATTCCGCTCTACGGGGCGGTCACGCTGGGATTAGACGCGGCCGAGATCGGCTTCATCATGACCTTTGCGGCGCTGCTGGACGTGGCGATGTTCGTGCCCGCGGGGATGGTGATGGACCGCTTCGGGCGCAAGGTCGCGGCGGTGCCCAGCTTCGCCGTGATGGCGTTTGGGGTGGCGTTGATCCCGCTCGCGACGGGGTACCTGGGGTTGCTGCTGGCGGCGGCGGTCGTCGGCTTCGGCAACGGGATGGGGTCGGGGACGATGATGACCTTGGGCGCGGATCTGGCGCCGCCGGGGGCGACCGGGGAGTTCCTCGGTTTATGGCGCCTGATCGGCGACGCCGGGGCGGTCGGCGGGCCGCTGGTGGTTGGGGCCATGGCGGCGGCCTTCGGGCTGAAGGGGAGCGCCTACGCGCTGGCCGCGGTCGGGTTGGCGGCGACGCTGACCTTCGCCCTGTTGGTCAAGGAAACGCGGGTCACGCCGTTGGAACCGGCCACCTGAACGGACGATCCGAAAGGAGACGACGATGCCGCTGGTCTTCGCCTGTATCGCGCCGCACGGGTTTCCGTTGATCCCCGACCTCAGCCCCGACGCCGAAGGGGCGATGCCGACGCGCGCGGCGTTGGAGGAGGTCGGGCGCCGGGCGGCGGCGGCCGGGGTCGAGGCGCTGATCGTGGCTGGGCCGCACGGGGTCCGGGTCGAAGGGGCGATCTGCCTCGGCTACGGGGCGCGGGCGGTGGGCACCCTGCAGTGGAAGGGGCGGCAGGTGGAGATGAACGTGCCGACCGACCCGGCGCTGGTCGACGCGTTGACGGCGGAAGCGGGGCTGCGCGGGATCCCGGTCGCGTTGGCGAGCTACGGCGGGAACCGGAGAGAGCAGAGCGCGGTGCCGCTGGACTGGGGCGCCCTGGTCCCGCTCTGGTTTCTGGGGCACGGCCGGAATATGCCGGGCAGCGGGGACGTGTTGGGCGAGCGACCGAGGGAAGATTCCGGACCGCCGGTGGCGGTGGCGACGCCGTCGCGGCGGTTGGGGCGGGACGTGATGGTCGAGTTCGGGCGGGCGATCGCCGCGGTGGCGAAGTCGGAACCGCGACGGATCGGGTTCGTGGCGTCCTGCGATTGGGCGCACACCCACCGGGCGGACGGCCCGTACGGCTTCCACCCGGCGGCGGAGACGGTGGACCGGCTGGTGGTCGAGGCGATCCGGGAAGGGCGCCCGGGAAGTTTGATCGGGTTGGACGAGGGGTTGGTCGAGGACGGGGCGATCGACGGGTTGTGGCAGACGCTGATGCTGGCGGGGGCACTGGAGGAGACGGGGTTGGTCGGGGAGCTGCTTTCCTACGAGGCGCCGACCTACTACGGGATGCTGGTGGCGGCGTACGGGGTGGGATAAGGGCGCGCGGGCACGGCATGCCGTCCCCGTACGGGGGTCATCGCGGGGAGGGGCGCGGCATGCCGTGCCCATCGGAGGACGGCGTGGCGTACGGGCTGGGAATCAAGGAGTTGGCGGAGGACGAGCGACCGCGGGAGAAGTTGCGGTTGCGGGGCGCGCCGTCGCTGTCGAACGGGGACCTGTTGGCGATCTTGCTGAACACGGGGTTGAAGGGCGAGCCGGTGACGGCGGTGGCGCAGCGGCTGCTGGTCGAGCACGGCGGGTTGACGGGGTTGATGCGGTTGGACGTGACGGAGTTGGCGGCGATTCGGGGCCTGGGCGAGGCGAAGGCGGCGAAGCTGAAGGCGGCGCTGGAGCTGGCGAGCCGGTTGGTCGCCTTGGGGCCGGAACGGCCCCAGATCGGGACGCCGGACGACGTGGTCAACCTGATCGGGATCGAGATGGCGGCGCTGGAGCAGGAGCAACTGCGGACGGTGCTGCTGGACACGAAGCACCGCGTCCAGGCGATCCGCACCATCTACCAGGGCACGGTCAACCAGGCCCAGGTCCGCGTCGCCGAGGTCTTTCGCGACGCGATCCGGCACAACGCGGTCGCGGTGGTCGTCGTCCACAACCACCCCTCCGGCGACCCAACCCCTTCGGCGGCCGACGTGGCGCTGACGGCGGAACTGGCGAAGGCAGGGGCGCTGCTGGACGTCGAGGTGTTGGACCACCTGATCATCGGGCACAGGCGGCACGTTTCGCTGCGGCGGCTGGGGCTGGGGTTCGCCGGGGGGCGGTGAAGGGCAGCCGGCGGACGATGACCGGGTTGGTTCTGATCGTCGTTTCCTCGGCCAACCCTTGCGGCTCATCGCCGCGATGCCGCTACCGTTCCGTCGGCGCTGGTACAGCAGACAAGGAGACACCGACATGGAAACCCGACGCGGCTTCGGCGTCGCCGGAGCCCTCGATCACACCGTCGTGCGGGAGATCGCGAGGGCGGCAGAGGACGCTAGGTATGCGACGTTCTGGGCCAACGACACGCTGGGGGGCGACGGATTGGCGGCGTTGGCGGCCGCTGCCGAGGTGACGGAAACGATCCGCCTTGGGGTCGGGGTGATTCCGCTGGACCGGCAAGGGCCGGAGCGGATCGCGGCGCGGGTGCGGGAGTTGGGGTTGCCGGAAGGGCGGCTCG
>CADCWE010000065.1 GCA_902806325.1 uncultured Thermomicrobiales bacterium
CGGCGCATCGGCGGCGACCGTCCGGGCGCTGGCGACGTCGGCGTTCGATTCCGAGTTGTCCGTCCGGCAGACCGCGGTCGCGCGGGCGACGGAAGATGCCTTCGTCCAAGCCCAAGGCACCGCGACGGCCCAGGCCCTGGCGACGCGGGCGGCACTAAGCACGGAGGCACGGGCGACGGTGGATGCCCGCTCCACCGCGGCCGCGATCGCCGCCGAAGCGACCATCGCCGCGTTCGCGACCCAGCAATCCGTCGCCAACGCCGACATCGCCGAGGTGACGCGGCAGCAGGCGACGGCGGCGGCCCGCTCGACCGCCGAAGCCGGAGCGGCCCAAGCGACGATCGCCGCGCTGGCGACCGAGCAGTCCGCCTTCGCCACCACGATCAGCGGCCAGGCGACCGAGGCCGCGCTGGTCGCGGCGATCGCGACCGAGAACGCGGCCTCCGGCGCCAACGTCCTGGCGACGGGCCAGGCGCAGTCCACCGAGGTGGCGCGGATCGCCGCGGTGGCGACGGAGAACGCCCTCAATGGCGCCAACGAACTGGCGACGGCCCAGGCCCAAGCGACCGCCGCCCAGGCGACGATCGTCGCCCAGGGTGCGAGTCAGGACCTCACCGAGGCGGAGCGGGCGACGGCGGAGGCGCGGTTGGGCGTGGTCCAGACATCGGTCGCGGTCGTCTCGACCCAGCAGGCCGGCGCACTGTTGACCGCGACGGCGATCTCGGCGGCGGCGGCGGGGAATCTACTCACCGGCGACGCCCTGCGACTGAGCGTTCAGGTGAACCGGACCGGCGTCGTCCAGGACAACCCGACCGCGCGCGAGGACGCCGTCAACGATCTGGCCGAGATTTTCGAGCCGTTCGACGAGGGGTGCCGGGTTGGCACGGTGATCACGGAAGGGTATGCGCCGAGCGGGATCGGCGAAGGGAACACCCTTGCGGAGGCGATCAACGCGATCCTTCGCGAGGAGTTTGGCGCGTTGTTTCCGGAGAACACCGGGTTTTTGTCCTACGCCAACGTCTCGAATCCCGACGGTCAGGTGGACTTCATTATGTTTTTGAACGCGGGCTGCACCATCAACGGGGCGCCGCCGGGATAGGACCGGGGCGTGCGGCGATCGGTGACGTCCGTGCCGGTCACTCCCGTTCGTCCTCGGGATTCACCCGATACGCCCGCCCCAACCCTGCGTACCGGTCGGCGCCGAGGTGGTGGAGCAATTGCCCGGCGTCCGTCTCGACGTTCCAGAAGCCGTCGAAGGCTTCGTCGAGGGCGTGGACGACGAGGACGCGGGCGACAAAGAGGTCGTGGTCGCCCCAGGATCGGCGGTCGAGGACGCCGCACTCGATGTGGGCGACGCAGTCGGCGATCCACGGAGCCTCGATCTCCGTCGCTTCGGCGGGGGTCAGACCGGCGGCGGCGAACTTGTCCCCGTCGTTGCCGGAGACGGTGCCGCAGGTGTGGACGGCGGTCATCAGGTCGGCGGTCGGGATGTTGAGGGCGAACTGCTCGGTCTTGCCGGCGAATTCGTGGGACAACCGGCTCGGGTGGATGGCGACGCCGATCAAGGTCGGCTCGAAGCCGAGGGGAAGCACCCACGACGCGGCCATCGCGTTCGGCTGGTCGCGGTACATGGTTGAGAGCAGCGTCACCGGTCCGGGGGCGAGCAGGCGGAGGGCATCGCGCGGTTCGAGGCGGCGTTTGGTGGGCACGTTCGTCTCCGGACGGGAGTCGGGAAGTCGGGGAGTCGGGCAGTTCCGTGGACGGCGCTTGCGGAGCTGGGCGGGGGATAGTATAAGGGGATATCCCCGCGGCAGACCGTGACCCGCCGATCCTTGCACCGGCCCTGTGCCGGCCGCGCGGAAGGCGTGTGTGCGGCCGATCCAGCACCGGGCGAAGGTCGCCGGATCGTGGTATCATTTGGGAAGCAACGGGTCGGCGCGAAAGCGCGGAGAGGATACGGGGACGCGATGGGCAAGCCGGTGGACGTGACGGACGCGACGTTCGACCTGGAGGTCCTTCAGGCGGAGACGCCGGTGCTGGTGGATTTCTGGGCGTCGTGGTGTGGGCCGTGTAAGGCGATCGGGCCGGTGCTGGCCGAGATCGCCGACGAGCAGGCCGGTACGCTGAAGATCGCGAAGGTCAACATCGACGACAACTTCGAGTACGCGGGCCGGCTTGGGGTGACCACGGTGCCGACGATGGTCGTCTTCAAGGGCGGGAAGCCGGTCGATAAGATCGTAGGCGCCTTCCCGAAGCGGGCGATCGTGGACCGATTGAAGTTGCACATGGGATAGGATGGGTAGAACCCACCGCACCCCCCAGACCCCCTTCCCCCGTTCGCGAGGGGAAGGGGGCTTTTCGTTGACGCCCCATCAGTCCCCCTTCCCTGCTGGCGAGAAGGAAAGGGGGGTTAGGGGGATTTCCGTGGCGTTGCCTGCCACTCCGTCAGCGCGGTTTCGAGCAATTTCAGCGCGTTGGCGACGGAGCGGGTGCCGCGTTGGCCGCCGCCGGGGTTGAGGCTGGCGACGCAGACGGCGGAGACCTTGCCGCTGCGGAGCACCGTCGCAATGGCGTCGGTCGCCTCGGCGAGTTCCAAGCCGTCGCGGGCGGGGGTGGAGGCGCTCGGCACCAGATGGGGGTCGAGGACGTCGAGGTCGACGTGGAGGAAGATTTGATCGCACGTCGCGGCCAGGCGGTCCACGGCGGCGGCGTAGCCGATCCCGCTGGCGAGGTCTTTGGCGGTCACGACCCGGACATCGGTCGAGCGGAGCAGGGTCGATTCCTTCTCGTCGAGTTCGCGGACGCCGCCGAGGAGGATGCGGTCGGTCGGGATCGGGGCGGCCAGGCCGGCCGCCCCGCGCCAAAGGGGCCCGGCCAACCCGGCCAGGATCGCGACCGGCATCCCGGCCAGGATGCCGCTGAACGATGTCTCGGGGGTGTTGAAGTCGCCGTGGGCGTCGAGCCAGACGACGCCGATCGGCGACCCGGCGCCGTCGGCCTGCTGCAACCCGGAAACGACGCCGATGCTGGCGGTGTCGTCGCCGGCGAGGACGAGGGCGCCCGCGTTCTCCCGCCGGGCGGCGGCGACCAGGGCGGCGGTGCGGGCGCCGAGGCGACCGATGTTAACGGCGACGCGGCCGTCTTCGCGCTCGGTGGGATCGAGCACGGCTTCGATCGGATCGGCCGCGTCGAGTCCGGCGCCACGCAGCGCGGCAACCAGGCCGGCGTCGAGCAAGGCGCGCGGCCCGGCGCCGAGACCTTCCTCCCGTTCGTCGTACCGGTAGGGAACAGTCACCAGTTGGACGTGCATGCGGGCGGTCTCCTGGGCGCGGCGGATCGGGCTGGCGCGGGTGCGACGACCCCGCCGTGGGCGCGAGCGTGATGCGTTGCGTCAGCGACTCTATTCTACCCCGCGG
Organism: uncultured Thermomicrobiales bacterium; assembly: GCA_902806325.1. Classification (GTDB taxonomy): domain Bacteria; phylum Chloroflexota; class Chloroflexia; order Thermomicrobiales; family UBA6265; genus CADCWE01. The sequence goes on from CADCWE010000065.1 coordinate 3,417, forward strand.
ACCCGGCGTCGTGTTCCCGATCCCCAGAGTTGGGTAGGATTAACCGCGCAAGGAGAGGGCGACGCCCACCCCTTTTTGGACCGATCGCCCAGTACCGAGACGAAGCGCTTGTCTGCCAATCCCCACCCCGATGCCGACAACCACTACCAGCGCTTGGGCGTGGCGTTTACCGCCAGCCCGGCCGAGATCACCCGCGCCTACCGGGCGGCGATGAAGCGCGTCCACCCGGACCGCCAGCGTGCCGCCGGCCGCGCCGTGGCCGAGGAGCGAGCAAAGCGCCTCAACCAGGCCTACGCGGTCCTTTCTCGCCCGGTGGCACGAGCGGAATACGACCGCGCGATCCGGGCGGAGACGGTCCAGGATCAACTGATGAACCGCTACGTCGGCGGATTCGCGATGCCGCAACCGGGGTCTTCCGGCGGCGACGGCCAGCGACTGCGTCGAGCGCCGACCGCCGCCCAGCGGCGGGAACGAGCGCGGTCGGACCACGACGCGCTGGTCAGCGTCGTGGTCGCATTCGGCGGGATCACGCTGGCGATCGTCGGGCTGTTGGTTGCGTGGGCGGTCCTGAGTTGGGCGGTCGGGGCGGTGGTGTAGCGGGCATCCCGGGTCGCGTCCCCGGCTATCTCGCGTCGGGTTTCCCGCGCGGGCGTTTGCGGGTCGCGACCCGGGCAGGGGCGTTCGGCCGCGCGCCGGGCGGCCGGTTGGCGTCGTCGCCCGAGCGGTGGACCCAGGTCCGGGTCCGCTTCGGGGTCGGGGCATCGCCGAGCAAGACGACCGGGGCGACGATCTCCAAGGACGCGACGAGGGCGGCGGCGCCGCTCTTGAGCGCGCTCGACGCCGGGGCGTCGTCGAGGCGGCGCGGGCGGTGGGCGGCGGCCAGCAACCAGCCCGCCTCGTTGACCAGGTCCAGGGCGACCACGGCCGAAAACAGGCGGCGGTGGGCCGGGGTCAGCGGTCGCACCTCGTGGTAGGCGCCGAGGACGACCTCGGCGGCGTCGGCGTTCCAGCCCCCAAAGTGGCCGACCAGGTGGGCGAGGTCGAGCAGCGGCGACCCGGCGGCGACGTCCTCGAAATCGAGCAGGCCCGCGATCCGATCGGTTCCGCCGTCGTCGGGAAGCAGCACGTGGGCGGGCCAGAGGTCGTGGTGCCCGACCACGCTCTGTTCCTTCCACAGGTCCTGGGCCGTTTCGAGCGCGGCGGCGGCGGCAGGCACCACGCGCTCGGCGGCCCGGATCCAGCGCTGGATGTCCGGTGTGCGGGCGGCGTAGGCGCGCAGGTTCGCCAGGTGGTTGGGCCAGGCACGGTTGACCACGGCCGCGACGGTGGCGAGCGTCACGGTCGGCACGTCGGACCGCCGGGCCAGGGGTTCGGTGGCGCGGTGGAACCGGGCGACGGTTCGGACGAGATCGGCGGCGACGGCGCTCGGGAGCGCCGCCGGGAGATTGATCTGACCGCCTTCGGGCAGGCGCTCGCCGACGCGCTGCTGGAGACGACCCGGCAACCAGGAGACGGCGTCGTGGTGGTGACCGGCGAGGGTGAGGACGTTGCCCGATCCGTCCGCGAGGGGCCGAACGGTCGGGACGACCGTGGCGAGGTCGGAGCCGGCCATCGCGAGCGCCGCGTGGACGAAATGGGGCCGCTCCGCCGGGGTGCCGGCCTTCCAGCGGCGGACCGCCCAGGTGCCGGACGGGTCCTCCAACCGGGCAAGGTGCGGGCTGCCGGGGATCGCGGCGATGGTGGTCGCGGCGGGGAAAAAGGCGCGGACGGCGTTGTCCATCCCGCGGGCGAGGTCCGCCCGCTCTGGCGCTGGGGTGATCGGGCGGTGGCGGTCGGGATCGTAGCGGGTCACGGTTGGAAAGGCCCCTCCCCAGCCCCTCCCCCAACCGTGGGGGAAGGGCGTTCTGCTTGCTGTCGGGAATAGCTTACAGGGTCGGGCGAAGCGCTCGACCGGGAGCGCGGAGGAAGCGGCCCGGCGTGGCGGCCGTATGGGCGCCGCCGTCGAGGACCCGGGTGCCGTTGACCCAGACATCGCGGATCCCGACCGAGAGCTGGTGGGAGTCGGTAAAGGTGGCCCGGTCGGCGACCGTCTCGGGGTCGAAGACGACGACGTCGGCGGCCATTCCGGCGCGAAGCAGGCCCCGGTCGCGCAGGCCGAGGCGACCGGCGGGGCCGCCGCTCATCTTGCGGATCGCGTCTTCGAACGTCAGGACGCCTTCCTCGCGAACGAACCGGCCGAGCACGCGGGGGTAGGTGCCGTAGGCACGGGGGTGGGTCAGGCCGTGGCCGCGGACCCGTTCCGGATCGACGCCGCCGGCGTCGGTGGCGAAGCCGATCCAGGGTTGGACCATCTGGAGGCGGAGGTTGTCCTCGCTCATGTCGAAGTACATCGCGAAGATGTTTTGACCTTCTCCCGCGAGCAGATCGAGCAGGGCGTCGACCCAATCTTGGCCGCGCTCGGTGGCGATTTCGGCAAGGCGCATGCCGATGTAGCGTTGGTGCTCCGGGCGGGCGAGTTGGGCGACGAGGACGTTCTCGGGGCCGGCGTTGGCGCCCAAATTCTCCCAATCCGTGGTCGGCTCGAGGATCTCCCGCCGGATCCGGGCGCGGGTGTCCGAATCGCGCAGGTTGTCGTAGAGCCTGCCGTCGGCGGCCGCCCATAGCGGGAGGCAGGCGGCCAGCCCGGTGCCGGCGGCGTGGTACGGGTACATGTCGGCGGTGACGTCGAGTCCTTCGGCGCGGGCGGCGGCGATGCGCTCGATCGCGCCCGGCATCAGGGCCCAGTTGGGACGCCCGGCGGCCTTGAGGTGGTAGATCTCGGTCGCGGCGCCGGTGCGGCGGGCGATCTCGATCGCCTCGTCGAGGCTTTCCAGGAGGCGGCGCTCCTCGGAGCGGACGTGGGTGATGTGGACGCCCCGGTAGGCGGCGACGACCTCCATCAGCGCGACCAGTTCATCGGTTTCGGCGTAGGCGCCGGGGGGATAGATCAGGGCGGTGGCGAGACCGAACGCGCCGTCTTCCATCGCGTCCGCCAGGCAGCGACGCATGGTGGCGACCTCGGCGGGCGTGGGAATGCCCATCGCTTCGCCCTTGGCGTACTCGCGCAGCGTCGAGCCACCCAGGAACGAACCGACGTTGACCGCGACGCCGCGCGCTTCCAGGTCCTCCAGCCAGTCGCCGAAGCGGGTCCACCCCCTCGCCTGCGCGGTCCACTCGGCGTAGACGTCGTCCCCGAGGTGGATCGCAAGACCGGAGGCGAACGGATCGGCGATCCGACCGCCGAACGGGGCCGGGGTCCAGGCTTCGCCCATGATCTCGGTGGTGACGCCTTGGGTGACCTTGGAGAGCGAGCGGCGGTCGGTCAAGAACGGGACGATGGAGTGGGACTGGATGTCGATGAAGCCGGGGCAGACGACGTGGTCGGTGGCGTCGATCCGTTCGGCGTCCGTGGTCGCGCCGGTGGTGCCGGGCGGCGAAACGGCGGCGATCCGATCACCGGCGAGCAGGACATCGCCGTAGAACCACGGGTTGCCCGTGCCATCGACGACGCGGGCACCGGTGATCAAGGTTTGGTGAGCGTCGGGCATCGGGGTCCAACTCCAGGGCGAACGCGACGACGGCTCAAGGTCGGCCTTGGGACGGCGAATGATCGACGCGGAGGTTGCGCGGTCTGTCGCACCACCTCCGCGCGGGGCGACCGCTCCGACCGGATGGCCGACCGGGGTGAGGCCGCACGGACGCCAACGGTCAGGCGTCGGCCGCGGCGAACAACTACGGCCGATTGACCGGGCAATCGACCCGGTACCCTGGTAGTGCCGGTCTCCCTGGAGGTCTGGCGGACGGTGCGCTCGACCATGCCGGCGTCCACGCCGATGCCGCCTTCGCCCAGGGTCGCGGTTCGGCGGTTACCCAACCCGGTCATCTTGGGCTGGTGCCCAAGGAACGCCGGCGGGAGGCGGGGCGGGAACCACCGGGGGCGAACCCGCCACTGGAGACGCGGAATGGCCGCCGCCGCATCGATCCGAAGGCACCTCCGACTACTCCTCGTCCTTGCCCGCGTTCGTCGCGTCCCGGATCGCCTCGACGACGCCGGCGTCGGCGAGGGTGGTGGTGTCGCCGAGGGCGCGGCCGGCGGCGATGTCGCGCAGGAGGCGGCGCATGATCTTGCCGGAGCGGGTTTTGGGCAGATCCGGGGTGAACATCACGACTTTCGGCCGGGCGATCGGGCCGATTTTGGCGGCGACGTGCTGGCGCAGGGTTTGGGCGAACTCGGGCGACGGTTCGGCGCGCTGCTTGAGGATCACGAAGGCGAAGATCGCTTCGCCGGTCAGGTCGTCGGGGGTGCCGACGACGGCGGCCTCGGCGACGTGGTCGTGGGAGACGAGGGCGCTCTCGATCTCGGTGGTCGAGAGGCGATGGCCGGAGACGTTCATCACGTCGTCGACGCGGCCGAGCAGCCAGTAGTAGCCCTCCTCGTCGCGCTTCGCGCCGTCGCCGGCGAAGTACATCCCCTCGAAGCGGCTCCAGTACGTCGCCCGGTACCGGTCCGGGTCGCCGTAGATGCCGCGGAGCATCGCGGGCCATGGCCGCTTCAGGACGAGGTAGCCGCCGCCACCCGGCGGGACGCTCTTCCCGTTGGCGTCCACGACGTCCGCCGCGACGCCGGGGAACGGGAACGTCGCGCTGCCTGGCTTGGTCGTCGTGACGCCGGGCATTGGGGTGATCATGATCATCCCCGTCTCGGTCTGCCACCACGTGTCGACGATCGGCGCCTTGCCGCCGCCGACGTGCTCCTGGTACCAGAGCCATGCCTCGGGGTTGATCGGCTCGCCGACGCTGCCGAGCAGCCGCAGCGAGGACAGGTCGGCCTTCGCCGGCACGTCCTCGCCCCACTTCATGAAGGTCCGGATCACCGTCGGCGCGGTGTAGAGGATGGTCACCCCGTAGCGGTCGACGATGTCCCACCAGCGCCCGCGGTGCGGCGTCTCCGGGGTGCCCTCGTACATGACCGACGTGGCCCGGTTCG
>CADCWE010000066.1 GCA_902806325.1 uncultured Thermomicrobiales bacterium
TCCTCGGTCGGGGCGGTCGTCGGTTCGTCGGTCGGATCCCCGGTCGGTGCCTCGGTCTCGTCGGTGTCCGGGGTGGACGGGGGCGGGGTGGCGGCGTCTTGGAGGCCGTCGCAGCCGGGGGCCTGGGCGTCGAAGCCGGAGCGCGGGGGGGCCACGTACGGGAACTCATCGAGGAATTCGACGTCGTTGGCGTCGACGCCGTCGCCGAGCTGGTTGTTGGGGGCGCCGGCGAACTCGTCGCCGGCCAGGACCCCGGCGACCACCCGCAGCTCGATGTCGACCACGTCGTCGGCCAGGCGGCGCCCGTTTGGGAACCCGGCGGTGTCGCCGGCAAGGACGCCGAGCGGGTCCGGGGCGTCCGCGGGCGGGATCGCGACGTTGAGCCGGATCATCTCGCTCGGGACCACGTCCGGCGGTTGGTTGAGACCGGGGACGCCGGTCAGGAACACCTGCACCAGGTCGTCGCGGTCGCCCTCGGGGACGTCGATGCCGTAGAGGGCGTTGAGCAGCCCCGGCAGTTCGGGGTCGGTGACGCCCTCCAGGAACTGGGCGTCGTCCTCGGGCACGGACCCGTTCCAGAGGTCCTTGGCCCCCAGCGGGACCACGACCTCGTTGACCAGCGGCATCCCGAGGCGGGAAACCTGGACCGGGTCGCCGGAGCCGGAGCGGCTGCCGTCGGTGTCGATGATTGTGGTGGAAAAGCGGCTGGCGGTGGCCCAGACGCCGATCACGGCGCTGGCGTCCTCCGGGTCGGAGGGGGCGGAGCCGTCGGCGGTCAGGTCCTCGATCGGGACCTGGATCGCGATCGTTTGGACGTTGGTGCAGGCCAGGTCGTCGACGCCGCCGCCGGCGTTGCCGGGCGGCTGGCGGATCGTCAGGAGGTCGAAGATGCCGCCCAGGTCGACGAAGAAGGGGTCGTCGCGCTGACCGGCGAAGGCAAGCAGGCCGTCGCCGGCGTCGACGATGGCGTCGGTGGCGAGGTCGTCGTAGTCGGGGGTCGAGGCGGGGCCAATGTTGACCGGGGGCACGACGCCCTCGACCTCGAGCTGATCCTCGTCGTCGCCGCGGATCTCGGTGATCGAGTAGAACTGGCGGACGTTCCAATCCTCGTCGTCGAGGGAGTCGATCGGGCCGGTGTTGTAGAGGAAGGTGTCGGGGTTCTGGACATCGGTCGAGAACTCGAACCGGTAGGTCAGATCGGCCACGGCGTCGGCGTCGGCGTCAATGTGGATGTCGTAGAGGACGTCGTCGCCGAAGCGGTAGAAGTTCGGTCCGCCGGCGGGGTCTTGGAACGGGTAGTAGTTGGCGATCAAGGTCACGGTGGCGGGGGCGTCGGGGGAGACGAAGGCGTAGACGTCGGTGTTGTCGGCGGCCGGGTCCTGGGAGATGATCGGCGCTTCGCGGTGGCTGGAGGCGCCGGAGCGCTGGGCGCCGAGGCCGAACACGGACGAGACGGCGGTCAGCACCGCCAGCAGCATCGCCAGCACGGCGAACGAACGGGTCTGGGTGCCCCGGGTCCCGGTGAGCGATCCCAAGCCGTGGGGACGCATCCTGACCTCCTGCCGATCTTCGCTCTCGCCCCGGAACCCCCCTTGGTCCCCGGCGCGGCGCGCCGCTGGGGCGCGCCGTGGTCCGCGTGCGTGGGCTGGGTCTTGCCGCCTCCTCTTGCTCCGGGGACAACCCGGGCGCGAATTGACCACCCGTCGATGCGCTGTGTTCGTCTCCACCCGACCGATCGGTATCCGTGGTGCCCGCGGGCATCATGCCGCAATCGGGGGCGGCAGGGAAGGGGGCCCGAATCCGGTCCGACGTTGCCGGTGGCGCGGCAAGGCGGCCGGCAACCGCAGGATCGCACGCTCAACGGCAAGACCGTCGGCCGGGCCAACCCACCCACGGCTCACGCCGGGCGCGGCGACGCATCTCTCGCCGCGGCACCGTCGTGGGGCGCAACGGGGTCGGCGGGCGAGCGTTTCCTGGCCGCGCTCGGCCCGTTTGGGACATCTCGGGACATCGCGGAGGTGGGTCACCACGCGCAACAAAACGCCCCTCGGGAACCGCCGGGGAGGATCGACCCGGCGGTTCCCGAGGGGCAAACCGGCGCGCGGGCGTTAACCCGGCACCAGGCTGGTCCGGGTCGCTACCCCAACCCGGCCCGCGGGGACAGTCTGGCACGAGTGTGTCCATACCGCAAGCGCGGCGTCTAGGATAGTATTGCGTGATTGGTCCGATCGGTCCCGGCGGGAACCGCCGTGTAGCGTCCACGGGCCGGGGCGCCCGGTTGGCCGGGTCCGCCGCCGGTCCCGTACACTTGGCCGGTCTTGCCCCACCGCCCCGCTCCGCGTTCGCGCGACCCGGCGCGTCCGGCTCCGGCGGGGGCGCGCCCAAGTCCGGCGATCCGGCGACGGCGATGAGGCGGGGCAACCGGGGCGCGATCCGGGTTCTGGCGCGGCAACGGGGCGACGGCAAACGAGAAGGGGAAGCGACGTGGGGCGCGTGGTGGTGACGGGGATGGGGGCGGTCAGCCCGCTCGGGATCGGCGTGGACGCCTTGTGGAGCGGACTGCTGGCCGGCCGCTCCGGGATCCGCCGCATCGAGCACTTCGACCCGTCCGGGCTCGAAGTCCAGATCGCCGGCGAGGTGCCCGATTTCGATCCCAAGCGGTTCGTGGATTTTAAGGCCGCGCGGCGGATGGACCGCTTCGCCCAGTTCGCCGTCGCCGCGGCGCGGGAGGCGGTCGAGCAGGCCGGGCTTTCGATCACCGACGAGAACCGGGAACGGGTCGGGGTCGTCGTCAACACCGGCGGCGGCGGGATCCCGACCATCGAGCACGAGGTCGGGGTGATGGCCGCCAAGGGGCCAACCCGGGTCAGCCCGTTTTTGATCCCGATGTTCGCCCCGAACATGGCCAGTTGCCAGGTCTCGATCGCGCTCGGGATCCGCGGCCCCTCCGTGACGGCGGTCGCGGCCTGCGCCGCCGGGGTCCAGGCGTTCGTCGACGCGGTCCACCTGATCGAGCGGGGTGAGGTCGACGTCGCGATCACCGGCGGTGCCGAGGCCGGGATCACCCCGGTCGCGATCGCCTCCCTGGCCAGCATGGGCGCCCTCTCCCGCCGCAACGACGACCCGGAGCACGCCTGCCGCCCGTTCGACCTCGGCCGCGACGGCTTCGTCTTCGGCGAGGGCGCCGGGATCATGGTCCTGGAATCGGAGGAGCACGCGGTCCGCCGCGGCGCCGGCGCGATCTGCCAGGTCTCCGGCGGCGCCTACACCTCCGACGCCTTCCACATCACCGCGCCGCGGGCGGACGGCACCGGCGCCGCCCTGGCGATGCGCCGTACCCTGGCCCGGGCGGAATTGGCGCCGGAGGACGTCGGCTACGTCGCCGCCCACGCCACCGCGACCCCGCTCGGCGACATCGCCGAGACCACGGCCCTGAAGTGCGTCTTCGGCGACCACGCCGCCAAGCTCGCGGTCTCGGCCAACAAATCCATGATCGGCCACCTGCTCGGCGCCGCCGGGGCGGTCTCGGCCCTGGTCTGCGCCCTCGCGATCCGCGACGGTCGGGTGCCGCCGACGATCAACCTCGACGCCCAAGACCCGGCCTGCGACCTCGATTACGTGCCAAACGTCGCCCGGGACCTGCGGGTCGACGCCGCCCTTGCCAACGGGTTTGGCTTCGGCGGCCAGAACGCCTGCGCGGTGTTCCGCCGGCTGTGATGCGGCCCAGGGGGGTCGTCGTGCCGGGCAAGCGCTCGCCATAGCGCCGCGCGCGATCCCTCCGTCGTCCGAGAGGCCGGGCAAGGGAACGCCACCAGACCCGTGCTGATCGTCTCCGCCCCGAGGCCGCTGCTCGAACGCGGCCCGGCGCGGACCAACGGTCGTCCGCCCGAAACACGCCGGGGCATCTCGACCAAAACCACCGCGGATATTCGTCCGTTCGGGGGCTTGACAACCGGACACGGTCTTGCTAGAGTGTACGTACTGAAGCACCGGGGACCCGCGGACGCGGGAAACCACCCGAGACGGAGCGATCCGAACCGGGTGCCGGGGAAGCCGAACCGGCCGCGAGGCCGAGGCGGACTTCGTTCAGGAGGACCCGATCGGAACGCCCTTGCGGGCGCAACGGTCGGACGCCGAATCGGTTCCCGGGGGCAACGCCGGGAAACGGGGCGGCGGGTCGCGGGGTCGGCCTTCGGGCCGAGCGCGCGGAGTCCGAGCCGGTGAGCCCGTCGGCGGCCCTTGCGGTCGTTGCTTGGGAGACCGGCGACCTGGGGTCCACGGCTCCGCTTCGGCGGCGCCACCGACCCGACCGGGCTTCGGACGAGGAACGCCGACGGCTGCGCAAGCGGCTGTCGGCGTTCCGGCGTTTAAGGGTCCTGGTGGGATCCGCCGGAGGGACTCCGGCGCAACCCCCACGGCACCGGCGGCGCCCCCAAGGTCGAGATCCGTCACCGGCTCCCCTCGACCGTGTCGCCATCGGGGAGGAATGCGACCTCGACGGTCGGTTTCGGATCCACCGCGATCCGGCCGACGACCGCCTCCAGCCTCGGCCCGGGGGGAACCGGCGCGGCAGGGCCCGGGTGTCGTCGGGGGCGGCGATCGCCAGGGCGGTCGCTTCCCGGTGCCCGGTCAGGGGATGGAATGCCCTCGGCCGCCGCCCGCGGAACCCGAGCCCGGCTACGAACACGAGGATGATCCCGTCGGAGCAGACGAGCGAGGTCAACGTCCGCGGCATCCAAACCGCCTGCCCGCTCCACCACCTCGCCGTCGCGGAGCGCAGCGGGCTCCCGACCAGGAAGCCGCCGGTCAACCCGCGCAGCAGGTCGTCCGTTTCCCGCGGCCACGGGTTGTCGCGCGGCCGGGTTTGCCGCAACGCGTCCATCATCGGCCCCCGTCCCGGTCGTTCCGCGGCACGGGAGCACGAAGGGACGGCGGGGTCAAGGCGGTGGGGCGCCCGCATCACCCCGTCTCCGCCGTCGCCGACGGCGAGCGGCCCGACGACGTGGCGCGTCGCACGGCCGGTTCGGCGCCGCGCCGGCCGGCGCCGGCGGCTGTTGACGGCCGCCGTGGCCCGTTCCATGATAGCCGGGCGCGAACGACATCGAAGGCCAGGATCCGCTCGTGGCCGACCCGACGCCCACCGACCGGACCGCACCCCAGTCGGTACCAATCGTTCCGTTGCCGGGCCGGACGCGGTTCGGCGTCCCCCTCCCCGCTCCGCCGACATCGTTCGTCGGGCGGGAGCGGGAGGTCGCGGCCGTCGCCGCCCTCCTGCGGCGCGACGGCGTGCGGCTCGTCACCCTCACCGGCCCGGGCGGCGTCGGCAAGACGCGGCTGGCGGTGCGCGTGGCCGAGGAGCTGGCGGGCGCCTTCCCGGACGGCGCGGCTTTCGTCGCCCTGGCCCCGGTGGCCGACCCCGACCTGGTTGCCCCGACCCTCGCCCAGGCGTTGGGGGTGAGGGACGCCGGCGACCGGCCCCTGGTCGAGCGCCTGGGCGACGCGCTGCGGGACCGTGCGCTGCTCCTCCTCCTCGACAACTTCGAGCAGGTCGTCGAGGCCGCGCCGCTGGTCGCCGGTCTGCTCGCCGCCTGCCCCCGGCTGACGGTGCTGGTCACCAGCCGGACGGTGCTGCGCCTCTCCGGCGAGCACGACGTCGCCGTCCGTCCCCTCGGGTTGCCCCGCGCCGAGGGCCAGGACTCGGCCGAGGTCATCGCCATGGCGGACTCGGTGCGACTGTTCGCGGCGCGGGCCCAAGCCGCCCGCTCCGACTACGCCCTGACCGACGCCGACGCGCCCGCCGTCGCCCAGCTCTGCCGCCGCCTCGATGGCCTGCCGCTGGCGATCGAGCTGGCCGCGGCGCGGGTCGCCCACCTGCCCCCGACGGCCCTGCTCCGTCGCCTGGAGCCTCGCCTGCCGCTGCTGACCGGCGGACCCCGCGACCAGCCTGCCCGCCTGCGGACGATGCGCGACGCCATCGCGTGGAGCCACGACCTGCTGACCCCGGAGGAGCAGGCCCTGTTCCGACGCCTCAGTGTCTTCGCCGGCGGCTGCACGCTGGAGGCCGCCGAGGCGGTCGCGGCAGCGGCGGGTGAGCACGGAATCGGAGTCCTGGACGGCCTCGGGTCGCTCGTCGACAAGAGCCTGCTGCGGCCGGAGGCGGGACCGGACGGCGAGGCGCGCTTCGGGATGCTGGAGACGGTCCGGGAGTTCGGGCTGGAGCGGCTCGCCGCCAGCGGCGAGGAGGCGGGAGTCCGGGACCGGCACGCGGCGTGGTGCCTGGACCTGGCCGAGCGGTTCCGGGTCGGGGCGTGGAACCAGTCGGAGCTCCTGGCCTGGCTGCGCCGCGCCGAGGGGGAGCACGACAACCTGCGGGCCGCGCTGGCCTGGCTGGACCGGGCGGGCGACGGGGAGCGCCTGCTGCGGCTGGCGGAGGCGCTCCACACGCTCTGGTACGAGCACACCCACCACGCCGAGGGGATCGGCTGGCTGGAGCGTGCCCTGGCGGGCGCCCCCGCGGCGCCGACGGAGGTCCGCCTCCGGGCGGTGACCGCCCTCGGCTTTCTCCTGGAACGGCTCGGGCGGTACGAGCGGGCGGACGCGGCGCATCGGGAGGAACTCGACCTCGCACGCGAGCTCGGGGATCCCGGGCGCACGGCGTGGGGGCTTCAGGGCCTGGGGTTGCTGGCGGTCAACCAGGGGCGCTACGACGAGGGGACGCCGCTGGTCGAAGCGGCGCTGGCCGCGTTCGAGCGGGCGGGCGACGAGGTCGGGGTGAAGATGGCCCGCTACGTCATGGGCATCGCCGCCTACGGGCGGGGCGACGTCGCCGCGGCCGTCGCCCATGTCGAGGACGTGCTGGCCCGCCGCCGGGCGAGCGGGGACACCCTCGGGCGCGCCCCCTCGCTCGACGCGCTGGCGCTCCTGCGCTGCGAGCAGGGGGACGACGCGGGGGCCGCCGCCCTGCTGGTGGAGGCCCTGCCCCTGTGGCAGGAGGCGGAGAACCGGTCGGGCCTGGCCGAGTGGCTGGCCGCGGTGGCCCGTCTGGCGGCGTGCCGCGCCCAGTGTCCGCTCGCCGCCCGCCTGTACGGGGCGGCCGAGGCGCTGGGCGAGTGGTCGGGGGCACCCCTGTTGTTACCCCCGCGCTCCCAATACCGGCGCCACCTGGACGCCCTCCGTGCCGTGCTGGGGGCGGACGCCTTCGCCGAGGGCTGGGCGGTTGGCCGTGGTCTACCCCTGGAGCGGGCCGTCGGAGAGGCGCGCGCGGTGGTGGCAGGTCCCGCTCCCGCCGGGGCCACGCCCCCCGCCGGTGCGCCGGAGGCCGGGCCGGCGCTGACCCGCCGCGAGCGGGAGGTGCTGCGCCTGATCGCCGAAGGGCGGACCGACCGGGAGATCGCGGCGGCGCTCTTCATCGGCGCGCGCACCGTCGAGTGGCACCTGACCAACGCCTTCAACAAGCTCGGCGTCGGCACCCGCGCCGCCGCCGCCGCCGCCGCCCTCCGCCGCGGCCTGATCTGAGCGTCCCGCGCACCCTCCCGGGTCGTCGCCGGCGGCGGAACCCCGTACCACACCCCCGGTCTTTGCCCGGTGCGCGGGCCCTCCCCGCGGGCGGATGATCGGGCTGCCCCCGCGCCTCGCCGAGGACGCGGTGCCGACGATCCGACGCCGCGGGAAGGACCGCGCCATGCGCCGCCCCGTCCTCTTGGCCGTTGCCCTCCTCTCGGTCCTGACGTCGCTGGCGCTGCTCGTGACCGCAGTGGCCCTCCGCCCGCCCACGCTCGCCCCCGTGGCGGACGGGTCGCAGGACGCGGCCGCTCGCGCGCTCGCCTACCGCTTCTACGACGCCGCCGACGTCGCCATCGCCACCGGCGACGCGGCCCCGCTGGCGGCGCTGGTCGCCCCCGGCTTCGTGGAGCGGGGCACCCCCCCCGATGCGGTACCGGACCGCGACGGGCTGGTTCGCCGCATCCTGGCGATCCACGCCGCACACCCAGGGCTGCGGCTTGGAGTGGAAGCGGTTGCCGCCGACGGCGACCTCGTGGTCGCTGCCGTCTGCGTCGACGGCGGCGCGCCCCCGACCCTCCTCGGGCTCCGCCTCGACGGCGCCTGGGCCGCGTGGGGGGCGGTCGACGCCTTCCGGGTCGCCGATGGCCGTATCGTCGAGCGCTGGGGACCCCGGGTCGACCCCGCCCTCCCGGTCCCCGGGCTCACGGTGACGCTGCGGGACCCGCGGCCCGGGCAGAAGGCCCTCGCGGCCACCCGGCTACG
>CADCWE010000067.1 GCA_902806325.1 uncultured Thermomicrobiales bacterium
CCAGCCAACGCGGTCGCGGCGCGCCAGCAACCCAGCCGGGTCCGGGTCGCCAAAGAACGGACCGGGTTTAAGAGTACCAGGTTGGGTCAACCAGGGGACGAAGGTCACGGATAGTGGGCAGTGGGCTGAACGACGGGCCGCGGACCGCGGACCGCGGTCTGCCGTCTCGTTCTCCCGTTACGACCCACGGCCCACGGCCCATGGTCCACCGCCCGCCGCGCGGGCGTCGGCGGCCAACCGCCCCGCCGACTTCTGCGTTTCCGGGGAAAGGCGGCGGGTGACGAAGAAGGTCAGCGAGGCGAAGCCGGCGGCGATCAGGAACGGGAGCTGGTAGCCGACGAAGTTGAGGACGAAGCCGGTGGCGATCGGCACCACGACCGCGGCGGCGTGCTGCATCGTCAGCCCCATCGCCAGCGACGGCGCGATGTCCTCATGCGGGGCGATCTTGCGCAGGTAGATCGCGGCGCCCATCGCCGAGAGGGGAAAGATGAAGGAGTAGACGACGTAGCAGGCGACGGCGACGACCAGGTTGTCGACCAGGGCGTAGCCGGCCAGGGCGACGACGTAGGCGACGTTGACCGCGGCCAGCATCTGCCGTTCGCCGTGGCGGTCGATCAGGCGGCCGATCCACGACCCCGCGCCCATGCTCAGCGCCGTCACCGAGAGCAGCACCGCCGAGATGGTCGGCACCCCAAGCCCGAAGTGGTCGACCAGGACCCACAACCCGAACGAGAAGAAAATCTGCTGCCGCGCCCCGTCCAGCAAGCTCAGCACGTAGTAGAAGCGGTAGGCGCGGCGGAGCACGATCGGCTGGCGGCGCGCTTCGTCGACCCGCACCTGGCCGTCGTGGAGGGCGGGAAAGCGGGCGATCGCCAGCGCCGCGACCAGGGCCAGGGCGCCGCAGACGACGAAGGTGGAGCGGAACCCGAGCCAGCCCCATTGGAACGCCGTCAGCACGACCAGCATCGCGACCAGCGCGCCGCCGTTGTTGATCGCGCTCAGGCGGCCGAGGATCCGACCGGAGCGGCCCTCGGTGGTCAGGCTCAGGCCCAGTGCGTACTGGGTTTGGAGCCAGGTGTGGTAGCCCATCGAGGAGAGCACCACCCACGGCGCGACCGACCAGAACGAGTTGGACAGCCCGAAGCAGGCGTAGCCGACGGCGAGGACGACGAACGCCCCGGCGGTCAGTTTCGGCAGCGACATCCGATAGAACAGCGCGGTCAGGAAGATCAGCAGGAAGCCCGGCACCTCGCGGATCGCGGTGATGTAGCCGAATTGGGGACCGGAGAGGCCGAGGTCGCGCTCGAAGTAGTTGGAGACGATGTTCTGCTGGGCGGCCATCGCGAACCCGGCGGCGGCGGTGGCGACGGTCAGCATCGCGGCGCCGCGCCCGACCGGGGTCCGCAGCCAAGCCAGGGAACCGGCCCCGCCGGGGGGAGAGATCGTCACGGGCTGTCCTCGCTCGCGATCGGCGCGGGAGATAATCGTCGCGGGCAGTATATCGGGGACGGAGAACCGAGGCCTGAGACGGGAGGTTGACGGTGAGCGAGGACACGGGGCCGATCCTGAACATCGTCGGCGAGTCGGTGGCGTTGGGGCCGGTGCGGCGCGACCTGATCCCGACCTACCAGCGGTGGGTCAACGACCTGGGCACGCTGCGAACCCTGGCGATGCCGCCGACGCCGATGATCCTGGAGCGGGAGACGGCCTGGTTCGAGGGGGTGATTGCCCAGGACGACCTGGCGATGTTTACGGTCTACGAACGCGCGACGGGGCGGCCGATCGGGAACACGGAACTGCGCGAGATCGATTTTCGGAACGGGACCGCCGGGTTCGGGCTGATGATCGGGGAGCCGGACGCGCGCGGCAAAGGCTACGGCACCGAGACCACGCGGCTGATGCTGGACTACGCCTTCACCGCGCTGGGGCTGCACAACGTGCTGCTGACGGTCTACGAGCACAACCCGGCGGCGCACCGGGTCTATCGCAAGGCCGGGTTCCGGGAAATCGGGCGCCGCCGCGAGGCGCGCGTGTCGGCCGGGCGGCGGTGGGACGAGATCTACATGGACTGCCTGGCGACCGGGTTCACCAGCCCGCTCCTGGCGCGCGTCTTCGCCTCGGACGGGGATCGGTCGCGCGGCGAACCATAGCGGCGCCCAGAAGTCACCGGTTCGCCCGCCGGGCAACGCGTCCCCGGCGCGGGACAGGCGCGGCATGGTGCGCTCGGAGTCACCGGCGCGGCGCCGGCGCACCGCGCCGCGACCGTGGCCCGGCGCCGCCGCTTGACCCAGCCGTCACGGCGCGGCGGCGAGCGCCGACGCCATGCCGGTGACACATAGTCAATAATAAGGCGATAGGCGGTTTGCGAGTAGGACCATTAGGCCTTGATAAGTTTCTTTGCGTCCGATACCTTATCCGTACGCCCGAGAGATTGACATCGGGCCGGACGGATACGCCTCGTGCGCGGTCGCTCCGGACCGCGTCAGAGGAGGGATGGGGCGATGGAGGAAACGGGGCGCCCGGCGGCTGGGCCGGGTCCGTTGGGGTGGGGCCACCGGATGGCCGGGTTGGCGGCGGCACTGGCGCTGCTGGCGATCCTGACGGCGGCGCCCGGGGTGGCTCCCCGCGGCGCCGCCGCCGGTCAGGCGGCGACGGTGGTCGCCGGGGTGGTCGATGTCTGGGCGGGGCCGGCCGAGGGAAGCGGTTGGGTGGGGCAGTTGACCTGGGGCGACCGGGTCGACGTCTATTGGGGCCCCGAAGGGGATCTCTACGAGATCAACCACGACGGGTATGGGCTGCGCGGCTGGGTCGCCGGGTGGGCGATCCGGCTCGACGGCGCCACCGGGACCGCCGGGACGGGCGCGGGGTCTTCGACCGGGCAGGCGGCACTGGCGGCCGGCGGCAGGACGGGCGCCACCGCCTGGGTCGCCACCGACGTGCTCAATATCCGCGGTGGGGCGGCGGAGAGCGCGGCGATCTGGGACCGTGTCGTTTGGGGCGACGCGGTGACCGTGATCGGCGCCGAGGTCGACGGCTACGTGCCGATCGACTACAACGGCGCCCAGGCCTGGGTCTGGGGCGGATACCTCCGCTTTGACGCCACCCCGGGTCCCGCCGTCGGCGCGGCGACCGGCCCGGAGCGGTGGATCGACGTCGACCGCAGCAGCGGCATGGTCACCCTCTACGAGGGCGGAAACCAGGTCTACGTCGCCTGGGGTTCGATGGGTTTCGACCAAAGCAACGACGGCTTCTACGCCACCGCCAACGGCAGTTTTCGGGTCTACGCCCGGAACGACGACCTGACCTGGACCGACTGGGGCCGGGTCTACATCACCGACTGGGTCGCGTTCGACCCCGCCCGCTCAAACGGCTTCCATTCGTTCTCCCGCGACCAATACGGCAACGTCCTCGGCTGGGGCGAGAACCCGACCTACGGCTGCATCGCGCTGGCCCCGGCGGCCTCGCAACGGATCTACGAGTTCGCCCGCCTCGGCACCCGGGTCGAGGTCCACTGGTAGCCGTTTTCCTGACGATCATTCCGGTGTGCGGGAAGGGGCGACGAGGCGCGGGTCAATCAGACCCGCGCCTCGTCGCGTGGGTTGGCCGCGGCGAGGGCGCAACGCACACCGCGGCGCGGGCCGAGGAATGGTCCTCGGCCCGCGCCACGTTCTATCCAAATCGAAAGTCGAACCGCCGTTAAGCGTTCATGCTTTCGGTCATGTTGCTCTTGTCGGTTTGCTTCCAAACCCGGTCCACCGCTTGGCGATTCTGGGCCGCGGCCTGGGGATTGACGATCTGGTGATCGTCCTTCTGGAGTTCCCGCATCACCACATCGGCCATGATGTGGTTGATCTCCTGCACGGCGCTGGCGTGGCCGGTCAGGCCCCGCTCGGCGAGGCTCGCGGTGGCCTGGTCCCCCACCGCCAGGGCGGTGACGTGGAGCATCGTGTAGCCGATGCAGGCGTGGTTGAAGGCGGTGTAGTCGTCGCGCAAGGACTTGGAGATCCCTTCGGCGCGGATCTTGTCGATCAGCCCGGCGGCGACGCCAAGGACGGACGCACCGGCGGCGATGATCGGGTTGCCCGCGGTCGATCCGGTTTTCTCCTGGTGCGCCTTCAGGGCGTCGCGGTTGCCCTTGACCATGTCGTGGAACCGCTGCACCGCCGCGTGCGCCTGCGGATCGTCCTTGGTCATCTTGAGTTGGCGGTCGAGCGCTTCTTCGATGTGGCTTTCGAGGGCCACCATGTCGCCGACGTAGTCGGCGATGGTCTTTTGGTTCTTGTCGTCGCCCATCGCGACCGTGCCGGTGCTCCCGCTGTCCTGACTCATGGTATCTCCTTCGTCGTTCCCGAGGTCGCCGTTCGACCCGGTGCGCGTGTGGCACCGAGCCTCCACGCAAACCCCGTACCAAGGCGGTGGGTCACGGCGCTCGGCGGCGGGCGGCTCCGGCGTCGGTGCCCCGCGGCAACAGCGCCCCGCGGGCGGTCAAGTCCAGGGCAACGCCGACGAAGCCAACGTCGTAGGGCAGCCAATCCTCCGCCGCCGGCCGGACCTGATGGAGGCGGAGGAGCTTGTGCTGGACGATCCCGTCGAAGAGGTTGAATCCGCCCAGCCCGAGCAGGGCGCCGCCCCAGAGCCGGCACCCGCGGCCCTCCCCGTGCGCCGCCGCGTGCGCCGCGCCGAGGATGTCCCGCCCCCATAGCCAACCGTTGCCCACGAGACGCCAGCGACCAGCGCCAGCGTCGAGGCGAGGTGGAACCAGCCGTCCGAGACCAGCCCGCTGGCGCGAACGCCGGGCGCCGCTCAACCCGCCGGCAGCGACCGGTCGCCCGGCGTCGGTTCCGCCGCGAAGACGTCGCGCTCCGGGTGGGCGAAGTGGAGGCGGCGGGCGAGGCGGGAGGTCACGGCGCCGGTGCGGGGGGCAAAGAGAAAGGCGAGGCCGAAGACGCCGGTGGCGACCAAGACCACGCTGGCGCCCGAGGCGATCCCGGCGTGGTAGGAGACATAAAGTCCGATTACCCCGGACCCGGCGCCGATCAGGGCGGAGAGGGCGGTCATCACCCGCAGGCGGTCGGTCAGCAGGCGGGCGGTCGCGGCGGGCGTGACCAGCATCGCCAGCACCAGCACGTTGCCGACGGTCTGGAGCGAAACCACGATCGCCAGCGACAGCAGGAGCAGGAACAACTGGTCGAAGGCCCACAGGTTCAACCCCGATGCCTGGGCGAAGGTGCGGTCGAAGGCGACCAGCGTCAACTCGCGCCGGAACACCGCCATCGTCACCAAAACGACCAGGCCGACGGCGCCGGTCAGGAGCAGATCCTGGCGCGAGACGCCGAGGATGGAGCCGAGCAAGAAGCTGGCGAGGTCTTTGGTGTAGGTCCGCTGGGCGGAGATGAGGGCGATCCCGAGGGCGAATCCGCCAGCGAAAAGGACCCCGATCGCGGTGTCGTTGGTCAGGCGTCCGTTCTGGGAGATGGCGCCGATGCCGAGCGACACAAGCACGGCGGCGATCAGGGCGCCGACCAGAAAGTTGCCGCCCAAGACGTAGGCGATGACGACCCCGGGAAAGATGGCGTGGGCCAGCGCATCGCCCATGAAGGCCAACCCGCGCAGGGTGACGAAGGTGCCGATGGCGCCGCAGATGGCCCCCACCAGCACGATCGCGACGAACGCGTGCTGCATAAACGGCCGGGCCAGCGGGTCGAGCAACCAGTCGGTCACCGCTCCGCTCCCGCGCCCTGGCCGACGGCGGGGGCCGGCGCCGGTTCGACCAGCACGATCGCCTGGCCGCCGAAGGCCGCCCGCAGGTTGCCGGCGGTCATCACGGCGGCGGGGGGGCCGCTGGCGATCAGGCGCCGGTTGACGAGCAGCACCCGGTCGGAGGAGCGGCTGGCGTGGGCGAGGTCGTGGGTGGCGTAGACGATGGTTTTGCCGGCCTTGCCCAAGCGGTCGAACAGGTCGATCAGCAGTTCCTGGGTCGGGATGTCGACCCCGGCAAAGGGTTCGTCGAGCAGAAAGACGGCCCCGTCCTGGAGCAGCGCCCGGGCGAGAAAGACCCGCTGTTGCTGGCCGCCGGAGAGTTGGCCGATCTGGACCCCGGCGAAGCGGTCCATGCCGACCCGCTCCAGCGCCGCCACCGCCGCCTCCCGGTCCGCCGCCCCGAAGCCGAGGAACCGGGTCCGCCGGCGGAGCTGACCCATCAGCACGACGTCGAGCACGCTGACCGGAAAGCTCCAATCGACGCCGGTGCGCTGGGGCACGTAGACGACGGCGGGGTTGGGGCGGCGGACCAGGACGCCGTCCAATCTGACGACGCCGTGGGACGGCGGCAGCATCCCGGCCAGCGCCTTGAGCAGGGTGCTCTTGCCGGCGCCGTTGGGACCGACCAGGCCGACCGTTTCGGCCGGGTCGAGGCGGATCGAGACCGCCTCCAACGCCGAGCGGGCGCCGAAGTGGACCCCGAGGTCCTCGGTCTCCAACCGGGCCGCCGTCGTCACGCGGCCTCCGCGTCCCCGCCGAGGGCCGCCACGATCACCCCGGTATCGGTCTGCATCAGGCCGAGATAGGTGTCGGCGCCGGACCCTTCGTCGCCCAGGCTGTCGGTGTAGAGGTCGTCGACGATGGTCACCCCGGCGTCCTCGGCCAACCGCGCCGCCAGGTCGGGCGAGGTCGTGTTCTCGGCGAAGATGGCGGTCACGCCTTCGGCCTCGATCAGTCCGAGCAACGCGTCGATCTCCCGCGCGCTGGGTTCGGCGCGGGTGTCGAGGCTGGGGATCACGGTGCCGACCACCGTCAGACCGTAGCGGTCGGCGAAGTAGGCGAGGGCGTCATGGTTGGTGACCAGCTTGCGGCGTTCTTCGGGGATGGTCGCGATCCGGCGTTGGATCGCGGCGTCGAGGGCGTCGAGGTCGGCTTGGTAGGCGGCGGCGCGGGCGGCGTAGGAGGCGCCGCCGTCCGGGTCGGCGGCGGTCAGCCCGGCGGCGATGGTGTCGACCATGGTCCTGACCCGGGTGGGGTCGAACCAGACGTGGGGGTCGCCTTCGGCAAACTCCTCGTCCTCGGAGGCGAGCGTGGCGATCCCCTCGGTGGCGACCACGACGGCGGCGTCCGTCCCGGCGTTGTCGATCAGGTCGTCGGCCCACTCGTCGAGGCCGAGACCGTGCTGGACCACGACCGCGGCGTCCTCGACGGCGACCAGATCCTCCGGTGCCGGCTCGAAGTCGTGCGGGTCGGCGTTGGCCGGCAGGATGGTCCCGACCGCGACCCGCTCCCCGCCGACCTGGCGCACGAAGTCGGCCAGTATCCCGGTGGTGGCGACGACCGCCAGGGGTTCCCCGGCGCGCGGCGTGGCGGCCGGCAAGGTGGCGGGTGTCGGGAATGGCACCGGGGTGGCCGCTTGGCGGGCGGTCGCCGCCGGCGCCGTGATCGCCACGGCGACCGCGAGGGCAAGCGGCAGCGCGGCGGTGCGGAGCCGGACCATGGGACACTCCTTCGGGGTTGGGAAACGGACAAGCGGGGCAACCGGCGCCGAGCGATCGCAGAGACGACGGTATCACCGAATGATACTTTGTGTCAATAATGCGGCGCGTTGGGGGCGCTGGCCGGTGCCGGACCAGACGTGGAACCGGTGGGAACGGGGCGCTTGAGAACGGGGGCGCGGTGAATCACGCCCCGACAAGACCGGCGGTCGCGGCAACGTTCCCGCGCCAACGAACCGAACCTGCATCGTTCGGAGGGGTGGGCGTCACCACGCCGATCACCCGACCGCCACGCCCCGACCGGCACCGATCCCGTCCGTCGTCGCGTCGTCCTGGCAGGTCGGGCAGACCCCGAAGACCTCCAGCAGGTGACCGTGGATCGCGAAGTCGGTGTCGCGGGTCAGCGTTTGGACCAGCTCGTCGACCGGGCAGGCGGTGAACGAGACGGCGGCGCCGCAGCCGGAGCAGAGCAGGTGGTGGCGGTGGCCGGGGGTGCCGACGACGTAGGAGGGGTGGCCGTCGGCGCCGATCAGGCGGGACAGCACGTCGACCGAGGCCAGGATCTCCAAGGTCCGGTAGACCGTGGCGCGACCGATCGGCGCGCCCGCGCGGGAATCGCCCAGTTCCGCCACCAGTTGCTCGGCGGTGAACGGGCGGGGTTTGGCGAGCACGGCGTCCAGCACCGCCCGGCGCGGCCCCGTCACGCGGTGCCCGTGGCGGACCAAGGTGATCAGGACTTCGTCGGCGGTCGGGGGGGGCGTCGCGATCGGAGTAGGGTCCAAACGGGTGTCCATGATGCTAGCGTAGCACACCGGCGCAGGGTGGATCGGATCGGTCGGGACGGGAGGCAACGGCGTGCGGATCGTCCTTGGAACGGTACGCCTCGGGGCGGCCGGTGGGGCCGTGGCCCTCGTCCTGGCGCTCCTCCTCGAGGCCGATCCCGGTGCCGGGATCGGCCTCGGGTTGGTCGCCGCCGTCCCCGGCCCGATCGGCGGGTTCACGGCGACCACGGCGGCGGAGCAGCAGCGGCGGTTTCGCCTGGCGCGTCGGGCGCCAATCCCGGAGCGAACGGTCCGGGAGTGGGCGCAGGTCGCGTATCCCCGGTGGGGGTGGGTGCCGACCGGGCGCGAGCCGCACGGCTTGATCGTCCTCCGCCCGGCAAAGCCCGATCCGTGGCCGGCGGTCTTCTTGCTCCTGCTCGGCGTGTTTCCGGCGATTAACTACCCGGCGACCGCGGGACGGACGGTGCCGATCGTCGCGACGACGCATGCGGTCGGTGCCGTCGAGACGGATTTGGAGATCGTGGCCTCGGACCGGGGGCGGGGAGGGGCACGGACGGCGATCCGGTTCGTTAATGGGTTGCACGAGGTGGCGGGCGAGTCCCCCTACCCCCCCAATCGGCGGGGGAAGGGGGTTGGGGGATTCACGCCGCGTGCGACAATGCCCGAAACCGTGCCGACCCGCCGGCGATCGATCGCCGCCGCCCGACGTTGGAGCGTTGCCCGTGAATCGCCCGTTCTCGCGCTGGTCCGCGCCCCGCGTCCTCGGCGTCGTCCTGGCGACCCTGGTGGTGGGCGTGGCCCTGGCCGCGCCGCTTACCGTGAACGCCCAAAGCACCGCCACCAAGTCCGTCGAGTGGACGCGGTTTGACGTCGCCATCGACCTCGTGCCGGAACTCGACAACATCCTCCACGTCACCGAGCGGCAGGAGATCGCGTTCGCGGGCGGACCGTTCACGGTCGGGTTCCGCAACGTGCCCCTGGAGCGGGTCGACGACATCCGCAACGTCGCGGTCCGCGAGGAGAACGGCGAGCCGTACCAGCGGGTCTCGCCGACCCGGTTCCGCGAGGATCCGAACACCTTCACCACCCGCGTCACCGGCAGCGAGGTCGCGATCGAGTGGGCGTTCGCGCCGGTCCGGAACGAGACGCGCGTCTTTCTGGTCGAGTACGACGTCTACGGGGCGATCCGCTCCTACCTCGATTCCGAGCAGACGCCGCCCGCGGCCGACGCCACGACCACCCAAGAACCCTTTTGCGGCGCCGACCCGGCACCGCCCAACCAGCAGATCTGGTGGACCGCCGTCTCCGACGAGATCACCGGCACGGCGCCGGTCGGCGCCTCGCGGGTCACGATCACCCTGCCGGTGCCGATCCCGCCGGAGCAGATCTGCTACGACGACGACGAGGACGGCGACCCGTCGGCGGTGCCGCCGGAGGCGGTCTCCGACAACGGCGCGACCTACACCTTCGAGACCGACGACCTCGACCAGGGCGACCAGTTCGTGGTCCGGCTCCAGTTCCCGCCGCTGCTGCCGTTCGCCGTGCCGGCCTGGCAGGCGGCCGACGACGATCGGCGGCGGAACGAGGAAGAACGGGAGGGCCGCGGCGCGATCCTGAACGTGATCTTCCTCGGCATCGGCGGCCTGCTCGCCCTCGGCGGCGGGATGGGCGCCTACGGCCTCTGGTACGCCCGAGGACGCGATCCGCACATCGGACCGGTCGCCACGTTCTTGGCCGAGCCGCCGGACGACCTGCCACCGGGTGCCGCCGGCACCCTCCTGGATGAGCGCGCCGACGAGCAGGATCTGGTCGCGACGATGCTCGACCTCGGCCACCGCGGCGCGATCGCGATCGAGGAAACGGAGCAGACCGGGGTCTTTGGCCTCGGCGGCGGCCGGGACTTCACCCTGACCCTGGTCAAACCCGAGGCGACGATGGCGCCGCTGGAGCGGGATTTCGTGCGCGCCCTCTTCGGCTCCAACGCGGCGGCGGGCAAGAAGGTCAAGCTCAGCGAGGTGACCGCGGCCTTCACCGAAGCGCGGACCGAACTGCGCCAGGACCTCTACGCCGAACTGGTCCAGCGGGGCTATTTCCCGCGCTCGCCGGAAGACACGCGCCGCTCCTGGGGCCAGGGGACGACCGTGCTGTTTGTGGTCGCGATCGCCGCCGCGTTCATCTCGATCGTCAGCTTCAGCGGCATCGCCCAGTTCGTCTGGGTGCCGGCGATCGCGCTGGTGGTGCTGGCGAGCTTGTTCCGCCCGGTCTCCAAGGCGATGCCGCGCAAGACCCAGGCGGGGGCCGAGGCGGCGGCGAAGTGGCGCGCCTTCCGCACCTACCTCGACGACATCGAGCGCTACGAGAACATCGGCGGCGCCCGCGAGATCTTCGACAAGTACCTGCCGTACGCCGTCGCCTTCGGCCTCGAACGGTCGTGGGTCGAGAAGTTCGCCAGCGTTCGGGCGGCGACCCCGGACTGGTTCGGCGGCACCCCAAACCTGGGTGGCGGCGGCTTCGGCGCCGGCGGCTTCGGCGGCAGCATCTTCGACCCCGTCCCTGGCCGGCGGCGACGCGGTCGCGGCGGCTGGGGGGGTGGCACCGTGATCGTCCCCGGCGGCAACCCCTTTGGCGGCGGGTTCGGCGGCGGATCGGGCGGCGGGCGGGGCGGCGATGGCGGCGGGGGGTTTGACGTCGACGTCCCCGACCTCCAAGACGTCAGCGACTCCGCCGGTCGCACCCTCCAAGGTTCCAGCGACAGCTTTTTCGACCTGCTCAACACCGCCGCCAAGGCCTTCGGCAGCATGGGCGGCGGCGGCGGCGGCGGCCGGGGAGGCGGCGGCGGCGGTCGCGGCGGCGGCGGGGGGTTCGGCGGCGGCGGTTCCTTCGGCGGATCGTCCGGCGGCGGTGGCGGGGGCTTCCGCTGAATCTCCGGGAAAGGGACCGGCCATGATCCGACGCTTGGTATGGCTGTGGCGGCGGGGCAATCGGGCCGGGCGGGTGGCGCGGTTGAAGGGGGCGGAGCATCCCCCTCCCCCCCAACCCCCCCCTTCCCCGAGACCGGGGGAGAGGGGGGAGCCAAAGCCGCGGCCGTAAGCCCCCTTCCCCTTGCTCACGGGGGGAAGGGGGTTGGGGGATGCTCCCCACCGTCCCGGGTACCAATCGCGTATCCTTGATCGCACCCGGTCCGGCGTGACCCAAGAATCGGCTACCTCCAAGGATGACCCCGCCCGCATGGCGATGATCGACGAGTTCCCGCGTTCCCAGGGCGAAACCCGCTGCACCTACCACCCGGACACCCTGACCCGGTTGCGTTGCTCCCGCTGCGGCAAGCCGATCTGCCCCCGCTGCGGGGTGCGGACCCCGGTCGGGTTGCGCTGCCCGGAATGCGCCGGGGTGCGCGGGTTGCCGACCTACCGCACCGACCACTCGACGCTCGGCAAAGCGGCCGGGGTCGGGTTGGCGGTCGCGGTGGCGGTCGGGGTGCTCTGGGGATTCGGGCCGGAGTGGGGCTTTTTTCTCGCCCTCGGGTTGGGGTTTGGGGTCGCCGAGGCGATGGCCTGGGCGAGCAACGCCAAGCGCGGCCGGGATCTGCAGCTCCTGGCGATGGGGATGGTGCTGCTGGGGCTGGCGATCAGCCGGGCGGTGATGGCGCAGCGGTTGGGGATCTCCCTTGCCGACGTCAACCAGCTAGACGTCGTCTTCACCCCCGAGGTGCTGCGGGAGTACGGCGGCCCGGTCAGCGTCGAGGCGGCGTTGCGGCTGCGGATCATCCCGGATTGGCTGTTTGCGGCGCTGCCGCTGATCATCGGCTGGATCCGGTTCCGGTAGGACGGAGCCGTCGGCCGTCGGACGCAATCGGATCGCTGACGGCCGACGGCTTCATGCTGGAGGGGCGGTGCCCGAGAACGAGCGGCGCCTGGGGATCGGAGTTCTGGGCTGCGGGCCGATCGCGCAGGCCGCCCATCTGGACGCGGTGCGGCGGGCGCGCAACGCCGACCTGGCGGCGATCTGCGACGTGGCGCCGGATCTGCTGGCGCGGATGGCGGCGATCCACGAGCCGCGAACGACCTACACCGACTACGACGCGATGCTGGCGGATCCGGCCGTCGGCGGGGTGATCGTGGCGACGGCGGACCAATTCCACGTCGCCCACGCGCTGCGGGCGGTCCAAGCCGGGAAGCCGGTGCTGGTCGAGAAACCGCTGGGCGTCGCCGTCGAGGAGGCCGAGGCGCTGCGGGCGGCGGCCGAAGCGGCGGCAGTTCGGGTCCAGGTCGGGACGATGAAGCGGTTCGACCCCGGGATCGCCTTCGCCCGCCGCTTCGTCGAGGAATCGCTGGGGCAGCGGCTGGCCATGAAGGCGTGGTACGGCGACGGCACCGCCCGCTACGCGATGACGGACAACCTGCAGCCGGTGATCGTCTCCAGCGGCGCGGCGCGGCGCCCGGAAGGCGACCCGAAGGCCGACCGGCCGCGCTACCTGCTGCTCGGCCACGGCAGCCACCTGGTGGATACCACGCGCTTCCTCGGCGGGCCGATCGCGGCGGTGCGGGCGCGGCGGATCGAGCGGTTCGGCGCCTGGTGCTGGTTCGTCGAGGTCGCGTTCGCCGACGGGGCGGTCGGGCACCTCGACCTGACGGTCGCGGTGCGGGGGGATTGGCGGGAAGGGTTTTCCGTCGACGGCGAGTTCGGCAGCGTGGTCGCCAAGACCTTCAACCCGTGGTTCCTCCGCGCCAGCGAGGTCGAGTGCTTCTCGCTGCGCGACGGGCAGTATCACCGGCCGCTGGGCGAGGACGCCCACGTTTACCGGCTCCAGGTGGAAGCGTTCGCCGGCGCGGTCCTGGACGGCACCCCGTCCCACGGCGCGGACGCCGCCGACGGGGTGGCCGCCGTCCGCGCCCTGGTTGCCATCGCCCGCTCGGTGGACTCCGACGATTGGGTCCGGTTGGCCGACGCCACCGGCGGCGTGTAGGGGAGCCCCGCGTGCGCCCTCGTCGCGAGGCGGCGAACCGCGTCTGCGCGCCTGCGCAGAACATCGACGTGCGTTGGTGGCGAGGAGGGCGCACGCCGTGCGCCCCTACGGTGGAGGTTCCCACGTGGAACTCGGCATCTTCACCAGGACGTTTGACCGCGGTACCATCGCGGATGTGTTCGCCGTCGTCGCCGACCACGGGCTATCGGCCGTGCAGTTCAATTGGGCCGACGCCGGGTTGGCGGAGATGCCGGACGGCGTGCCGGCGGAGGCGGCGAGGCGGGTGCGCGATGCGGCGGCGGCGCGAGGCGTGGCGATCGCGGCGGTCTCCGGCACGTTCAACATGGCGCATCCGGACCCCGACGAGCGAGCGCGCGGGTTGGCCCGGCTGCGGGCGGTGGCCGGGTCGTGCGCCGGCCTTGGGACCGATCTGGTGACGCTCTGCACCGGGACGAGGGACCGCGCCGACATGTGGCGGCGGCACCCCGGCAACGACGGCGACGACGCCTGGACCGATCTGCTGGCGACGATGCGAAGGGCGGTGGCGATCGCCGACGGCACCGGGGTGCGCCTCGCGTTCGAGCCGGAGCCGGGCAACGTGGCGAACACGCCGGAGCGGGCCGCCCGGCTGCTGGACGCGGCCGGGTCGGACCGGCTCGGGGTCGTCCTCGATCCCGCGAACCTGACCGAGACCGGAGACGCCGAACGGGTCCGCGCGTTGCTGGACGAGGCGTTCGCCCGGTTCGGGGATCGGATCTGGCTCGGACACGCCAAAGACCGGCGGGCCGACGGGACGGTCTGCCCGGCGGGACAAGGCACCGTGCCCTGGCGGCACTACCTGGACGGGTTGCGGGCCATCGGCTACCGCGGGGCGGTGGTCCTGCACGGACTGGACGAAACGGACGTTCCGGCGGCGGTGGCGGCGCTGCGGGCGGCGGGTGCCGGTTAGCACCCACCGCCGATCGCGTGGTCGCCCCGGTCGAGGAATTCGACGGCGCGGGCCGATCGGCGGCGAGCGGGTCGGCACCGCGTGGCACGCTCGGCGCGGTGGTCCGATCGCGGGAGCGGTCGGCGTCCAGGCGGCGGCCGGATCGCGTGGCGAAGGAGACGTTCTCGGTGGGGACAACGGCGACGATGGGACAACCCGCGCCGACCCGGTTGGCGGCCTTGCGGGCCGATGCGGCAGGGATCGGCCGATTGGTCGACGAGACGATCGTGCTGCCCCGCGCGGGGCGAACCATGGTGCTCGTCCGCCCGGGCGACATGGACGAGCTGCTGGACCGAGCCGTCGGCGACCCGGAGCAGAACTTGCCCTACTGGTGCGAAATCTGGCCAAGCGGCGTCGCCTTGGCGGACGCGATCCTGACCGAACCGGGCCACGTCGCGGACGGGCCGGTCCTGGAACTCGGGAGCGGGTTGGGGATCACGGCGGCGGCGGCGCTGCTGGCGGGGGCAGACCTGGTCGCCGCCGATTACGCCCCGGAGGCGCTCGGGCTGTGCCGCTTGAACTGCCTCGCCAACGCCGGGCGCGAACCGGAGACCCTGACGCTCAACTGGCGCCGTCCCGGCGACGACCTCTTCAACCTGGCCGGCGACGGGTTCCCGACCGTCCTCGCCGCCGACGTACTCTACGAGTCGCGGGACGTCGGGCCGCTCCTGGACCTCGTCGGCCGATTGGTCGCCCCGGGCGGGTTGCTCTGGTTGGCGGAGCCGGGGCGTCCGCCGGCGACCCGGTTCTTGGAGGCGGCGCGCGAAGCCGGCTGGCACGGCGAGACCACGCGTCACCCCGGTCCCTGGCCGGACCCGAAGGACGCCGGGGCGGTCGTCGGGCTGCACGCGCTGCGGCGACGGTGAATCGGCAGCGATGATCTCGGCGCCGCCAGTGGCAATCCCGATCGAAGCGGAGACGGGCAGGGATCGAGAGGTCTCTCCGGCGTCGAGGACGACCCCTTCCTGGGACCGGGATCGCGCGACCATTGGTCCTACCGCAACGGTCCGAACGATTCGGCCAGGGAGCGGCGCTGCCGCCCTTCGGGGTCGAAGTTGGCGGGGTCGAGCCAGGCGTCGAAGCCGTCCCGGAGGCGGGGCCACTCGCGGTTGAGGATCGAGAACCAGGCGGTGTCGCGGTTGCGCCCCTTGGCCACCATGTGCTGGTAGAAGATGCCCTCGAAGGTGAAGCCGAGGCGGACCGCGGCGCGCCGGGAGGCGGCGTTGAGCGCGTTGCACTTCCACTCCATCCGCCGGTAGCCCAGGTCGTCGAAGGCGTGGCGCAGGAGCAGGAAGAGCGCTTCGGTGGCGGCCGTCGTTTGTTGCAGCACCGGGCCAAACCAGATGTGGCCGATCTCGATGCTGCCGTGGGCGGGGACGATGTTGAGGTAGGACGCGACGCCGGCGGCGCGGCCGGTGGCGTGGTCCCGGATCGCGAAGAACAAGGGGTCGCCGCTCGCGGCGTTCGGGATCACGTAGCCGTCGAACGCCGCCCGGTCGGGGTACGGACCGGTGAAGAGGTAGTCCCAGACGCGCTCGGCGCCGTTCCCGTGGGATGCGGCGTAGAGCTCGTCGCCGTGGCGGTCCCGGTCCAGCGGTTCCAGCGTCGCGAAACGGCCCGGGTGCGGGCGGCGCCCGGGAATGGGCGCCGGAGGAACGAAGGCGACCTCGTCGCCGGATGGGGGGGTGTCGCGCGCGCGTTCGCCCGTCTGATCTGCCACGTCGTCCGAACCTCCCATGATCGCGTCGCGTGCGCCGCTCTTTCCCCTCCTGGGGGCGATCCCATGCAGGATCGCTGGGGGATGCTAGCGCGGCCGGCCGCCGGGCACCATGGGCGGCGAATGCGTCCGCCGAGACGCGGGGACGCTCCGGCCCGTCGCCGGGTATCTGGCGCTCGGGGGGCAGGGACGGTTCGCGTGATGCGTGGCGGTCGGCAGCCCCAAATCACCGGGTCATGCCGAGCGCGGCGAGAAGTCTCGCCATGGTCTGAGAGGGCGAGCTTCCTCATCTCGGACAAAACGACCGGTCGACCCGCGAGGCCATCCTCGGCTCAGACGAGCCAGTCGCGGGCGGCGGCGAACTCGACCAGGGCGCGCTCCTGGGCGGGGTTCTCGACGGCGCCGGGGCAGACGGCGCGGAGGTCGGCGAGGGCGGCGGCCGGGGACTGGCCGTCGCGGATCAGGTAGGCGGCGAGCACGCTGCCGGTGCGACCCTGGCCCATCAGGCAGTGGACCGCCACGGCCCGCCCGGCCTGCCGTTGGGCATCGATGAAGGCGAGCGCGGCGTGGAATTGGGCGGGAGCGGGCGGGGCCAGATCGTTCACCGGCAGGTGGAGGACTTCCAAGCCGTGCCGTTCGCAGGCGCCGAGTTGGAGGGGCGTTTCGGTCATCGAGACCACGGCGCCGATGCCGCGCCCGGCCAACCAGGCCAGGTCCTGGTCCAGCGTTTGGACCTCGTCGCGGCGGTTGCGGACGCCGGGCCTGGCGCAGCCGGCGAGCACGCCGGGCACCAACCAGTAGAAGAACAATCCCGATCTGGCCATCACGCTCCCGTTTCCCGCGTCGCGTTCGTCGGGACAAGGGTAGCGCCGCCGGGGCCGGGACACCATTCCGCGTTCGGGCAGGGCGCCGGGCTGCCCGAACGGGCAGCGGGCGACGATCAGGCGTCGCCAGAAATCTCCGGGTCGCCGGGATCGGCGGCGATGGCGCCGCGCAGGTCGGACAGGATCGGGTCGTCGATGTGGGTTTGGGCGTCGGCGGCGAAGGAGGCCACGGGGCGGCCGGGGTCTTCGGCGGCGTAGCGGCGCGATTGGAGGAAGGCTTCCAATTTGTCCGCCTGCTTGACGAAGCGGGCCTCGGGGGTGGCGCGAGCCTCCGCTTCGTCCCACAGCGCGCGCAACTCGGCGGCGAGGTCGACCGGCAGATCGCCCAAGAGATCGTCCATCGCGGCCGTTTCCGCGGCGCGTTTGATGGCCTGGCGTTCCGGTCCGCGGACGTGGGGCCGGTTGAGGAAGGCGGCGCGGGCGGCGGGGTCGGCGGGCAGATCGGCGGGGTCGTAGGGCGTCGGGTCGCCGCTGACCGCCTCGGCCAAGTCGTGGATCAGCGCCAGCTTGAGAACCCGATCGCGGTCCAGATCCGGCCGCCCGGTCGCGGCCAGCCAAGCCAGCAGCGCGGTGCCGAAGGCGTGGTCGGCGACCGACTCGGTCTCCGCCGGGGGCACGCCGCAGTGGAGCCAGCCGGTACGCGGGGTGCGTTTGAGGGCGGCGGCACGGCGGAGGAAGCGGGCCAGTCCGGCGGGCTGCGGCGCGTCGTTGGGACAGGGGGGGGCGGGCACGTCGGATATCCTCGGCTGCCGCGCGGTTGGGCGGGGAACGGGTGATCGGCGTGGACGGCTATGGGGTGCTCAGGATGTCCTGGGAGCCAATCCGGCTCCAGACGACGTGAGGGTCATTGCGGTTGATTCAGGCGCCATCGTCGAACGTGGCGCGGCCACCAACGTGAACGCCCGTTGCTCGGCGACGGCAAGTCGGGCGAAGTCGGCGTCGAACCGGGGTTCCTTGTCATCGGTTGGCAGGGTTGGATCGAGCCTCCGCTGATGCCAAGAACGCCTCGCTCGACTCGTGAACGGTCGTCCGACCTTCGGCGATCTGCCGATCGGCGTCCCGTTCGCCTTCCTGCCACTCGGGCGTCCAGAACCGGGCCTGGTCCGGGTCGATGGCGATCCGACGAAACAAGACCCGGTCCGGGGTCGACACCATGTCGAACGCGGCGACCCGACCAGGCACGATCCCGGCGGCGGCCCGCGCTTCCGGCGGCAGGACGAGGCGACCTTCGGCGTCGACCGTGGCGACCACGGCCAACGATCGTTCGTCCTCCTCGGCGAGTGCGACCGAAGGATCGTCGGGCTGAGAATGGGCGGCGCCCATCGGGGCCTCCTCGGCGGGTCCGGCGCGGCCGGAACAACGGGGGGATGATGGGCGTTCGATCGAACGCGGTCAAGCGATCGCGACCGGTGGCAAGGCGGGAACGAGCCATTGGGCCACGAACGCCCGCCCGCCGGTTCACCCTTTTGGGGGATGCGCGCGGCGGGCCCGGTGCCCCATCCTTTGCCACGGTCGATCGCGAGTGGCGCGGGCATCCGCTGCCCACCGGGCCAGCGGACGTCCAGGGCACCGATGGCACGGCGCCGACCGCACGGCGCTCGCCCGAGCGAACGAACCGAACCCCCGGGGAGGGAATCATGGCGAGTTCTCGCGGGGCCTTGGCGCGCGTCTGGTCGCTGGCCGTCCTGATTGCGTTCGTCTTGGCGCCGTTGCCTTCGGGCGCGGTGCTGGCCCAGGAGACCCCGCCAGCGGGACCGACCGCGGCCGCGGTCGCCGACGCGGACGGCGACGGGGTGGACGATGCCCTGGACAACTGCGCCGCCGTGCCGAACCCCGACCAGGCCGACGGGGACCTCGATGGGGTCGGTGATGCCTGCGATGCGCCCCCGGACGCCGACGCCGACGGGGCACCGGACGGCGCCGACAACTGCGCCGGGGTGCCGAACGCCGACCAGGCGGACGGCGACGGCGACGGCATCGGCGACGCCTGCGACGCGCCGCCCCCGCCGCCCGACGCCGACGCCGACGCCGTCCCCGACGCCGCCGACAACTGCCCGGCGGTCCCCAACCCCGCCCAAACCGATGCCGACGGCGACGGCGTGGGCGACGCCTGCGACGCGGCCCCGGCGCCGTCGCCGACCATCGTTCCGGCCCCGCCGACCGCGTTCCCGACCACCGGCCCGACGGCGACCGAGCCGCCGACCGCGTTCCCGACCACCGGTCGGACGGCGACCGAGCAGCCGACCCCGACGCCGACCGAGGCGCCGCTGCCGCCACCGAGCACCGACAAGGGCACCGCCCCGGATCCGAACCTGGCGCCGCCGGTGCCCGGGGTCGGGTTGGCCTGGCCCGCGCCGTTCGTGATCCCGGCCGAGGCGTTCCAGCCGGTGGCGATCGCCCGCATCAACGCCGGTGGACCCGAGTTGACCATCGGCGACCAGACCTGGACCGCCGACACGGACTTCCGGTGGGGCCAGGAGCGGACCCTGCTCGGCGAGGCCGACGTATTGGGCACCAACGAAGACGACCTCTACCGATCCGTTCGGAAGGCCAAGAAAAAGCTGTTCCGCTACGCGATCCCGGTCCCCGCGGGGGGCACCTACACCGTCCGTCTGCACTTCGTCGAGCCGCACTGGGGCGTAGCGGGCGGGCCCAAAGGTGGCCCCGGCAAGCGGGTCTTCCACGTCGACGCGGAGGGCGGCCCGGCCGAGTTGAAGGACTACGACCTGGCGGCGGTGGCCGCGCCGGGTACCGCGGTGGTCGAGGAGTTGAAGGTCCAGGTCAAGGACGGCATCCTCGACCTGGAGTTCCGGGGGCGCCAAGACGTTCCGGTGGTCGCCGCGATCGAGGTGCTGCAACCCCAGGAGCCGACCGGCGAGCGCTGGATCGACGTCGACCGGGCGCGGAACCAGGTCCGCCTGATGGTTGGCGAGACGGCGGTCGCCGCCTACGCCGCGGCGATGAGTTCGGCCACCGACGACGGGTTCTACTCGACCGCGGCCGGGACCTACGCGATCTACTCCAAGTCCGTCGGCGTGAATTGGACGCCCTACGCCCGCGCCTACATCGGCTACTGGGTCGGCTTCGACGCCGCCCGCGACAACGGCTTCCACACCTGGACGATGGACGCCGGCGGGACCGTGATCAACACCGGCAACACCCTCGGCTGCGTCGCCACCGCCCCCGAGCACGCCGCCGCGATCTACGCCTTCGCCGAGGTCGGGACGCGGGTGGAGATCCATTGGTAGGGATTGGGGGAGGGGGCACGCCCTCCCCCGGCGGTCCGCGCCACCCTTCGCCCGCGCATCGGGCAAAGGGTTCGGTTGGTGTTTCCGTCCCCTCTCCCTCGTCAAGGGAGAGGGGTGGCCGTTAGGCCGGGGTGAGGGCTCGCCCCCCAGGCCCCAGACCCTACCCCGTCATCGGCAGCCGGATCATCACCGTCTTCCCTGCGCCCTCCGTGCTGGCGACCGAGACGTCGTCGCCCTGGGTGGCGAGGGTGTGGCGGAGAGCGGCCAGGCCGGGGCCGGTGCCGGGCTAGGTCGAGCAGCTCGTCGACCGGCTCGGTCATCTGGACGACCGCGGCTTCGATGCTGCCGAGACCGGCGACCAGGCGCTTCGGGTCCACCGGCCCGTGGGGCGGGCTGCCGGAGCCGGGGCGGTGGGCGGTGCCGGCCAGCAGTTGGGCGTGGCCGCGGATCAAGGTCAGCGGCGTCTTGAGGTCGTGGGCGAGGGCGGCCGGAAAGGCTTCGCGCTCGGTGGCGGCGCGGCCGAGGTCGGCCAGGGCCCGGTCGCGGGCCTCGGCGGCGCGGCGGAGCGCCCCGTTGGCCAGCACCGCGGCGTCGTAGGCGCCGGCCAGGTCGACGGCGGTGGCGCGCAACTCGTCGTGGGTCGCTTCCAGGGTGCGACGGCTGCTGGCAAGCAAGACCGCGTCTACCACCCCGACGACGGCCAAGGTCAGGGCGCTGAGCGCGAGCCCGACGAGCGCTTCGGACCCAAGCGCCGTGGGCCGTCCGTTCAGCGCCAGCCCAAAGACCGCCATCGCGGCCAGGATCACCACGAACTCGGTCCGCGCCCCGCGCAGGGCCGCCCCCAGGCGCAGATCCGGCTTCGCCGGCAGGACCAGCGGGGCGCGCGGGGAGACCGGCAGGGGTTCGGATGGCACCGTTTCGGACGGCAGCGGCTTCCTTGGCGACCCGGTTGGCGGCGACGGACGGGCGGCGTGACCGTCCGT
Source organism: uncultured Thermomicrobiales bacterium (assembly GCA_902806325.1). Taxonomy (GTDB): domain Bacteria; phylum Chloroflexota; class Chloroflexia; order Thermomicrobiales; family UBA6265; genus CADCWE01. Next base: position 21,047 of record CADCWE010000067.1, read on the forward strand.
CGGGCCATCGTAGCGACGAGGTCTGGTCGCGGTCCATCACCCAATGGTCCGCGCTTTCGCGGGCGATGGGAGGCGGGGGATGGAATCTGTCTCCGAATCGTCCCGATCCCCCACCCTCCATCCCCCGAAATGTCGGTGGTATAACCCCATGGCCGCGCGGCGACCGGCGAGGGGCGCCGGGCGCGGAGCGGCCAAGATGGACGAGAGGAGCGCATCCCGTGGCGGCGGATTCCCGGATCGAAACCTGGGCGAAGGTGCTGGTCGGCTACTCGGTCGCAGCCCAACCGGGGCAAACCGTGGCCATCGCCGGCGGCGTGGCGGCGGAGCCGCTGCTGCGGGCGTGCTACCGCGAGGTGCTGGCGGCCGGCGGGTTGCCGGTGATGATGCCGGTCTTCTCGGGCTTGAACGCCGACCTCTTGGGGCGGGGCAGCGACGAGCAAATCCGGTTCCTGACCGCCCTGGAGCGGTTCCAGCGGCTGGAGGCCGACGCCTCGATCCAGGTGATGGCCGACACCAACACCAAAGCCCTCTCCGCCGTCGACCCCTCCCGCCAGTCGCTGTTCCAGGCGGCGCGGCGGGAACTGACCGAGGCGTTCATGCGCCGGGCGGGCGAAGGGTCGCTGCACTGGGTCCTGACCCTCTACCCGACCGACGCCTACGCCCAGGACGCCGGCATGGCGACCGACGAGTACGCCGGCTTTGTGTTTGGCGCCGCCAAGTTGGACGAGGCGGACCCGATCGGGGCCTGGCAGGCGCAGGGCCGAGAGCAGCAGCGCCTGATCGATTGGTTGCACGGCAAGCGCGAGATCCACCTGGTCGGGCCGGAAACGGACCTGCGGGTCGGGATCGCCGGCCGGACCTGGATCAATGCCGAAGGCAAGCGCAACTTCCCCGACGGCGAGATCTTCACCAGCCCGATCGAGACCGAGGTCAACGGCCACGTCCGCTTCTCGTTTCCGGTCGTCACCGCCGGCCGGGAGGTGCGCGACATCCGCCTCCGCTTCGAGAACGGCAAGGTGGTCGACGCCAGCGCCGCCCAGGACGAGGCGTTCCTGATCGGCCAACTCGACACCGACGAGGGATCCCGCCGCCTCGGCGAATTCGCCTTCGGCACCAACTTCGGCATCACCCGCTTCACCAAAAACATCCTCTTCGACGAGAAGATCGGCGGCACCGTCCACATGGCCGTCGGTGCCGGCTACCCCGACACCGGCAGCGATAACCGCTCCGCCGTCCACTGGGACATGATCTGCGACCTCCGCGACGGCGGCACGGTCGACGTGGACGGGGATGCGTTTCTGCGGGGCGGACGGTACGTGGTGTAGGGTGTAGGGTCTGGGGACGGCACGACCGGTTCGTCCCTCCGGCCCCGATGCCTCCGCCGCCCAGACCCCAGACCCCAGACCCTATCCTCCTATCCCCATCGTCTCCCGCAGCCAAGGGCGAAACGCGCGCTGGTAGGCGACGGCCGAGCCGACGATGGCAAGGCCAATCGCGGCGAGGGCGAACACGAAGCCGAGACCACCGGCGAAGACCTCGAACGCCGGGTAGCTGACGTCGGCGTAGCAGCCGAGGGCGCCGACGATCAGGAAGACGCTCGACCGCAGCCAGACGCTGGCGACCACGAACCCGAGGTAGAGCGCCGGGTAGAGCAGCCCGGCGAGGCCCCCCCGTCCAGCGCGAGGGCCGAGAGCTGGCAGAACGCCGCCACGTGACCGAGCAAATCGAACCGGCGTGCCCGCGTTGGACCGCCCCGGGAAGCCCGCCGGGTCGCCGCCCCAGTGGCGAGCAACGCCAACCCGACCAGGGCACCGACCGCGTTCTCCCGATCCCCCCAAGTCCAGTCCTCGGACCGGCCGACCCACCGCGCCGGGTCCTTCGAAAGGGACCAGCCCCAGGAAGCGGATCTTCGCGGTCGAACGCTTGATCCGGCGGCGGGGACGGGTGGGCGACGCCGTGCTGACGGCGGTCGAGGACCGGTTGCGTGTCCTGTTCGACCTTTAGCGAATGGAGTCCGGCCGCCCCGCCATCAGCACCACCCGATAGCCGACCTCGCGCACCGCCACGGCTTCGATGGTCACGTCCTGCTCCCCGGCAGCGATGGCGTCTCGCCGCTCGTAGAAGCGTTGGGCCGGCGCGTTCCCTTCCAGGACCCAGAACCGCATCTCGGCGAACCCGAGTCCGGCCAGGTGGGCCGCGATGGCGTCCCACGGCCGCCCGTTTCCGCTGGGCAGCAGGGTCCCAACGAGCTGAATCGCCGGAGGTCTCCCTTTGAGGGAATCGATCACCCAGTCGCTGTCGATCGGGTAGACCATCGGCGAGAACGCGAAATCGGGTCGACGCGACCCGCGGGCCGCCTTGAGGTCCACCTTCAGTCGTTCGGTATCGACCAGTTCGTCCCAGCCTCCCGCCGTCGACATGACCGTCGCGATCTGGGCTTCGGTGGGTGGTTCGAGGGACCGCTTCCCGCCGCCCACGAGCGGGATGAATTACGCCAAGTCCTGGTCCTTCGCCCGAACGAGAATAGTTCCAGCGTGTCTCAGACTTCCTCGGCGATCCGCCGCAACTCGGGCATATCGGTGGCGTCAACCGACGCGCGCCGTGCCATAGGATGCTCCTCGTTCGGAATGGGAGCGGATCGCTACGCCGGACCCGGCGGCGTCTGCTTCGCGTGCGCCGTTTCCTCCGGCGTCGGTGTTACCGCGGCGGGGACCGGTTCCAGGGCGCGGGCGGCGAAGGCGTCGCCGGGGGCGACGCGGTCGGCCAGGACCTCGGCGATGTGGCGAGTAGGCCGGTCCGTGAAATGTTCGATCTGCTGGCGACAAGAGACGCCGGCGACGGCGACGACGGTGTCGGTATTGGTCGCGGCGACGGCCGGGAAGAGGCGCTCCTCGCCGATCTTGCGGGAGACGTCGTAGTGCTCGGCCTCGTAGCCGAACGAGCCGGCCATGCCGCAGCAGCCGGCGCCGCTCTCGGTCGGGCGGCAGCCAGCGGCGGAAAGGATCGCCATGGAAGGGCCGACGCCGATTAAGGCCTTCTGGTGGCAGTGGCCGTGGAAGAAGACGTCCGGGCCGGGGTCGGGTTTCCAGGCGATGCCGAGGTCGTCGGCGGCGGCGAGTTTGGCCAGGAACTCGTCGAGCATGAAGGTTTCGGCGGCGACGGCGGCGACATCCGGGTCGTTGGGCAGGAGGTCGCGGTATTCGTCGCGCAGGGTCAGGATGCAGCTCGGCTCGGTGCCGACGATCGGGATCCCCTGCTTGGCGTAGGGGGCGAGCAACGACACGTTGCGCTTCGCCACCTTGCGCGCGGCGTCGACCAGCCCCTTGGAGAGCATCGGCCGCCCGCAGCAGGCGCGGCGCTCCTCGACCACCACCTCGAACCCGGCCGCTTCGAGCAACTGGACGGCGGCGAGGCCGATCCGGGGGTAGTTGTAGGTGGCGAAGGTGTCGTGGAAGTAGACCGCCTTGCCCCGCGTCGAGCGATTCGCCGGCCGGGACTCCTGGTGCTGGCGCCAGCGGTGGACGAAGGTTCGGCGGACGAAGGGCGACAGCCGCCGCTCCGGGTGGACGCCAAGGGCGCGCATGATCGGCGACGCGAGCGGCGTCTTTAACGCCAGGTTCGCCACCGGCGCCAGCGGCGCGGAGAGTTTGGAGATGGTGTGGATGTGGCCGAAGACGCGGGCGCGCAGCGGCGTGCCGTGCCGCTCGTGGTAGTGGGCCAGAAATTCGGTCTTGATCTTGGCCATGTCGACGCTGGACGGGCACTCGGTCTTGCAGGCCTTGCAGGAGATGCAGAGATCCAGGACGCCGTAGGTTTCTTTCGAGGCGAAGTCGGTCCGGTCGAGGATGCGCCCGGCGAGGGCGTTGCGCAGCGCGTTGGCGCGGCCACGGGTGGTGTCGTTCTCGTCCTTGGTCGCCATGTAGGACGGGCACATCGTGCCCGCCTTCAGCTTGCGGCAGACGCCGGCTCCGTTGCACATCTCGACCGCGGCCAGAAACCCGCCTTCGCGGCCAAAGTCGAGGTGGGTCTTGAGTTCGAGCGGCTTGTAGTCGGTGCCGAAGCGGAGGTACTCGGTCATCGGCGGGGCGTCGACGATCTTGCCGGGGTTCATCAGCCCCCGCGGATCCCAGATCGCCTTGAACTCGCGCATCGCGGCGTAGAGATCGGGGCCGAAGATGACCTCGTTCAGCTCGGAGCGCTGCAAGCCGTCGCCGTGCTCGCCGCTCATCACGCCGCCGAAGCGGTGGGCCAGTTCGGCGGCGGCGTGGGCCATCTCCGTCATCGCGGAAATGCCGCCGATGGTCTTCAGGCTCACCAGCGGCCGGATGTGGAGGCAGCCGGCCGAGGCGTGGGCGTAGTAGGCGGCGGTGGTGCCGTGGGCGGCGACCATCTCCTCGACGGCGCGGACGTAGTCGGCCAGGTGCGGCACCGGCACCGAGACGTCCTCGATCACCGGGATCGGCTTGGCGTCGCCCTTGACGCTCATCAGCAGCCCGAGGCCCGCTTTGCGGACCGACCAGATATCGGCCTGGCGCTTGGCGTCCAGCACGCGCAAGGGATCGGCGCTCAACCGGACGCCGCGCTTGGCGAGCAGGGCTTCGAGCCGGTCGCACCGCCGGTCCAGGTCGCGCTCGGTCTCGCCGTAGAACTCGACGCAGAGGACGGCGGCCGGGTCGCCTTCGATGAAGGCGATCTGGGCGGCGAACCCGGGCTGGGCGCGGGTCAGCCCGATCAGCATCCGGTCCATCAGCTCGATCGCCGACGGTTCGGCCTCCAGGATCGCCGGGGTGGCGGCCATCGCGGCGACCAGTTCGTCGAATTGGAGGACGAGGAGGCCGGTGCGGGTGGGCGCCGGGACCAGGTCGAGGGTGACCCGCAGCGTCGTGGCCAGGGTGCCCTCGGAGGAGGCGAGGAGGCGGGCCGGGTTGAACGTCTCGTCCGGGGCGAGGAATTGGTCCAGCGAGTAGCCGGTGGCGCGGCGCCAGTGGGGCGGAAAATCGCGCCGGATCAGGTCGCGGTGGCGCTCGCGAAAGGCGAGCAGACCGCCGAGGAGGCGCCCGGTTGGGTCGTCGGCGGCGGCGCGGGCGGCCAGTTCGCCGGGGGTGGCCGGGCCGAGGTCGACCACGCCGCCGTCGGCGAGGGCGACCCGGATCCCGCGCAGGCTGTCGGCGGTCATCCCGTAGAGGATCGAGTGGGCGCCGGCCGAGTTGTTGCCGACGACGCCGCCGACGGTGGCGCGGTTGGCCGAGCTCGGGTCCGGGCCGAACATCAGGCCGCTCGGTTTGAGCCGCTTGTTGAGCAGGTCGAGGTTGATCCCCGGTTCGACCGTGGCCGTGCGCGCCCCGGCGTCCACCTCCAGCACCCGGGTCAGGTACTTGGAGCAGTCCACGACCAGCGCCGCGCCGACGGCCTGCCCGGCGAGCGACGAGCCGCCGCCGCGGGGCAGGATCGGGACGCCGTGGGAGGCGGCCAACTCGACCGTGGCGACCACGTCCTCGGTCGACTTCGGCACGACCACGCCGACCGGTTCGATCTGGTAGTTCGAGGCGTCGGTGGCGTAGAGCATCCGCGAGACGCGGTCGAACCGGACCTCGCCGCCGATCCGGGCGGCGAGTTCGGTCTCCAAGACGCGGGCGGTTTCGACGGCCGCGCGGCTGGCGCGCCCGTTCGGATCCGGGCGTCCGTCGGCGGGCCGGGCGAGCGGGTCGGCGGTGGCCTCGCGGAGCGTGGCGGCCATGGAACGGGTCTCCTCGGGGAGGTGGGCCGGGCGCGTCACGCGGCGCGCTGGCTCGGAACCGGACGGGACGAGTGTAGCACCGGCCCGGGCCTCATCGAGGAGACGGCGCCCTTACCGGAAGACGTGCGCGACTGGGAGCCGGAACCCCGGCAGCACGTCCTCGCCGTCCAGGGCGTCGCCGTTGCCGAGGGTCATCGGTGCCCGGCCCGAGCGGTGGACGTCCACGACCCGGTGCGGCGGGTCGGCGTACCAGACCAGCGTCGTCCCGGCGGCGAGGTACTCGCCGACCTTGCGCGCCACGTCGGGGCCGGTCTCGGACGGGGAGCGGATCTCGACGGCGAGATCCGGTGGTCCGGGGAAGAAGCCCTCGTCGTCGTCCCACGACGGAACCCGGTTGGCGCGGACGAAGGCAACGTCCGGGCAGAGGAGGGTCAGCGGGTCGCGGGACAGCACGAATCCGGTCTCGGCGGAATAGACACGCCCCAACCCGCGGTCGCGGGCGAAGAGACCCATGTCCAGGTGAATGTTGTTTGCGCTGCGCCCGTGTTTCGCCGTCGCCGCCGCCAACCGGATCAACTCCCCGCGAATCACGTCGTAGCGGTGGGCGTCGTCCGGCAACCGCTCGACGTCCTCCAACGTGAACAGGGCGGTCGCGGTCATGGCGCAATGCCTCCCGGCTCGGACCCCTTAGGTTGCCGCGATCGAATAACGGGCGCGCCCGGACTCCGAGTCTAGCATCTTGGCGGTGGTCGGGCGCCGCCGGATCGGTGAAGCGAATGGCCGCCGCCCGTCCCGCCGGTGGCCGCATCGCCCGCGGCGCTATTGTCGCCCTCGCGACGATCCGCTATCATCGTTCCCCCGCGGAGCGCCATCGGCCAGCCCATCCTCGATCCAGGAGGTGCCCCATGGACGACTCGACGGTCGCCGTGTTCGTGCTGCCCGGCGACCCCGACCTCAGCCCGACGGTCCGCCAGATCCTCGACCACCTCTGCCGGGGTGAGTGCCACGCCTACGGCGACATCATGGAGTGGTGCGAGTCCCGCGGCGACTGCTGCCACGCCGTGGTCTGCCCGGCGTGCGCCACCCAGTTCGTGATCGACGACGAGGAGATGGACGAACTCCGCCGCTGGACCGACCGCGAAGGGCACCCGCTGGCCTGCGGGGTGCGCTGGGAGTAGGCCGTCGCGCCTCAAGACGCGGTCGCGGGCAGCCTCAGCACGGTCCGCGTCGACGCGGTCAACGCGCGGCGCTAAGACCCGAGCCGGATCGCCGGTGCCGGCGCCGGCGCCGAGCACGGCGCGTGGCTCGTCCCGGATCGGACCGACCAGAGCATGGAAAAAGCGCGGGCGCGTAGTGGAGGCGCCGGGGTCCGCCTTGGACCCGGTTCGGTCCCGGAAGCGGGCCGCGTCCTCCGCCGAGAGGGAGGCGGGGCGGAACGCCATCGGGCGACCGCTACAAAAACAGGTCGGCGATCGCGACGCGGAAGCCGGGCAGGACATCGCCGCTGTCTAGAGCGTGTCATGAACTCGGGCCGGGTCGTAAACTCACGAAATGAGCACCACCCGCAAAGCCTACCCGAGCGACGCCACCGACGAGGAGTGGGCGTTCGTCGCCCCGTACCTGACGCCGATGACCCCGGACGCCCCGCAGCGGCGCCACGACCTGCGCGAGGTCTACAACGCCCTGCGGTGGATCGTGCGCACCGGCTCGCCGTGGCGCTACCTCCCCGGCGACCTGCCGCCGTGGGCGGCCGTCCACCAGCAGGCCCAGCGCCGGATCGCGGCCGGCGTCTTCGAGGAGATGGTGCACGACCTGCGGGCGCTGCTGCGGGCGGCGGCGGGGCGCGATCCCGACCCGACGGCGGTGGTCCTCGACGCGCGCACGGTGCGGGGCACGCCGGAGAGCGGCCACCGGGCCGGCTACGACGGGCACAAGAAGACCAAGGGCAGCAAGGTCCACGCCGCGGTCGACACGCTCGGGCACCTGCTGGGCCTGGCGGTGACGCCGGCGAACGCGCAGGAGCGCGCGCAGGTGGGCGAGCTGGCCGACGCGGTCCAGGAGGCCACCGGCACCAACGTCGAGGTGGCGTTCGTCGACCAGGGCTACACCGGCGAGGACCCCGCCGAGGAGGCCGAAGCGCGAGGCATCGAGTTGGCCGTGGTCCGGCTGCCGGAGGCGAAGAAGGGCTTCGTGCTGCTGCCCCGCCGCTGGGTGGTCGAGCGCTCCTTCGCCTGGGCGGCGCGGTTCCGCCGTCTGGCGAAGGACTACGAACGGCTGCCGGAGACCGTCGCCGGCCTGCACTTCGTCGCCTTCGCCTGCCTCATGCTTCACAAGATGGTCCTCCTGCCAACCGGAAGTCCATGACACGCTCTAGGCGCGCTCGATTCGCCCTCCTGACCTTCGGTACGTCAGCGCGGCCCGTTTAGATACGTGTGAGCGACAGGATCCCGTCCATCGAAAAAGGGCTCCAGTATGGGCCCTGGAGCGGCTGTTCGAGGACCTTGGCCTGGTGGCCGCGACCGGGACCACGCACCTGACGGTAGATAAGGCGCGCGGGCGCCTGGAGACGCGGCGGCGGTGGGCGAGCGCCGCGCTGACCGGCTACGCCGACTGGCCGCCCCTGGCCCAGGCGCCGTGCGTCGAGCGAGAGACGACGGTCCTGGCCACCGGCGAGGTCCGGGCCGAGCGCGCCGGCGCCACCTCGCCCGCGCCGCCCACAAGACCCTTCCCTTCCTCGGCCTTCAGGAAGATTGGAAAGGCCCCGATCAGGCGCTTGCCGACCTTGACCACGTACCGGTCTGGGGCAGGACCACGCCAGGGGCGGAGCTGGACCTGAACGGTGCCGGACACCGCCTGGACCTTGCCGACGAAGACGTCGCCGGCGCTGGCGACCCACTGCCGGTCGTCGGTCGGGTTGATCGCCCACTAGGTCTGGAGGACGCGATCGGGGACGGCGGGTTGCCAGGGTTTGGAGGCGCCGCCCGCGAGTCGGGCGAGCGCCGAGGCGACCACCGCCAGGAACACCATCCCGCCCAGACCGATCGCACCGGGCTCCTCCGCCGTGGATGGTCCGTCCTCCCGCGACGCTCGGGCACGGGCGATCGCTCGGCACACGATCGCGCGTCGGCAACCTCGGCCTCATGCCGGATCCCGTGCGACGCACGAACAGGCGGCGATGGTCGGCCGTCGTCGGTGGAGGCGCCGTCTTACGGTACGGTGGTGACGATGGCCATCACCGGATCCGGCCGGTTCCATTAAAATTCCAAACACCGGAGAGGATCCACAGCGGCGACCGTGGGACGAAGGGGGTTGATCGTTCGTCGTTCAACGCCCCTCACGCCGACCGATCGTCCATGCCTTGGTTCAATAGTCCGACTTAAGGATGACGACAACCCGGACAAACCCGATAGAGTGGAATCGCGGGGACCGAGGGAGTTCCCGCGATCACCGCACGCCAAAATTGGGAAGGAAGTTGTCATGCGACGATCATCGTCACGAGTCCGGCTACTCGCCATGCTCGGTCTCGCGTTCGGACTGCTGGCGGGGCTGGCCCCGGGTGCGGACGCGGGCTTCAGTCCGAACACCTTTACGGTGGTAAAAACCAACTCCGACGGGTCCGACCCGGCGGGCGCGGGTTTCACCCTCTACGCCGCCGTCGATAACGGCTCCGGCACCTTGATCTGCGACAAGTCGACCGTCATCGCGGCCGAACAGATTGTGGAAAGCAATGGAACCAACGGCAGTGCGGTCCTTAGCAGTCCGTTGATCTCGGATTTCAGCTTCTATTGCCTCTCCGAGACGACGATCCCGGAGATACCCGAATTCGTGGTCACCCCGCCCGCTGATCGGATCGTCGAAAGCACCGGCGTGAGCACCCTGGTGATCGTGGAAAACACGGTGACCCCCGAGGCGACCTCGGGCACGATCACCGTCACCAAGACCAACGACGACGGCACCGAGCCGGTCGGGGCGGCATTTGAGGTTTACGAGGCCGGTGGTCCGCTCGACGCCCCCTGCAACGAGTTCGGCGCCCTGGTTGAAGGCCCGATCACCGCCACCGGGAGTGGCGATGGCACCGCCACCGCCACCGCGACCTTCACCTCGGCCAGCCTGATCGTCGGCAACACCTACTGCGTCGATGAGTCCACGGTGCCGTTTACCTTTGTCCAAGACGTCCCGGTGGTGACCGTAACCCTGGCGGCCGGGGACAACCTGGTGTCCTTCGAAAATAGGCTGTCGGGCGGCTACCTCGCGGTCTTCAAGTCCAATTCCGACCTCAGCAACCCGGCCGGGGCAGCCTTCACCCTCTACAGCACCACCCCGGACGGCCAGGGCGGGTTCATCTGCAACACCGGTGACCCGATTTCGAACGAGCAAGGCTTCACCAACAACAACGGCCAACTTGGTCTCGCCCAATTCGTCGGCACGGCGCTGACCGAGGGCGCCACCATCTGCGTCGTTGAGACGACCACCCTGCCCGGCTACACGCCGGAATTCCCGCAGCGCTTCGCGACCATCGAAGGTGGGCGGGGTAGGGTAGACATCCTGAACGTCCGCGACAGCACCATCACCGTTTCCAAGACGTTTACCGGCGGTAACCCAGGCCCGGCCGGCTTCCGGGTGCTGGATGCCACCTGCACCACCGTGGTGCTGCCCGAGCAGACCACCGACCCGAGCACCGGCAACGCCACCACCTTCAACGATCCCGCCGTGCTGACCGCCGGCACGGAGTACTGCGTCGAGGAATCGAGCGTCACCCCCGGCTACACCGCCGATGACGCCCAGCAGTCGGTGACTCTGGCTCCTGGCGACAACGCCCTCACCTTCGACAACTCCGCGATCGCGGGCACCATCACGGTCTTCAAGGGCAACTCCGACCTTTCCGATCCGGCCGGTGCGGGCTTCACCATCGTCCCCGGGGGCGATGATGGCCAGGGCGGCTTCACCTGCGACCTGACCACGGTGATTTTGCCGGAGCAGACCGTTATCAGCGATGGCACCCTCGGCACCACCGTCTTCACCGATGTCGCCTTGACCGAGGGCACCTCGTTTTGCGCCGTCGAGACCACCGGCGTGCCCGGCTACACCGCGTTCCGGTCAGATACGCTGGTGACGATCGTGAACGGGTCCGCCGAGGCCTACTTCACGAACGTCCTCAACACCACCATCACCGTCACCAAGACCAACGACGACGGCACCGAGCCGGTCGGGGCGGCCTTCACGGTCTACGAAGACGGCGACGGCACCGTCGAGTGCGAGGAACTCGGCCCCGTGGTCGAAGGCCCGATCGTCGCCGTTGGCGACGGCTCCGGCTTCGGTCCCGCCACCGCGGTCTTCACCTCGACCGACCTGGTCGTCGGCGACTTTTACTGCATCGCGGAGACGACGGTGCCGAACGGCTACTCGGCGGACTCGCGGGTGCGGTTCTTGGACCTGGACGACGGCGACAACGAACTGTTCTTCACCAACACCGCGCTCCCGACCGCAACGAACACCCCAACCCGGACCCCCACCAAGACCGCGACCGCGATCACCACCGGCACGGTCGCCACAAGCACCGAGACCCCGACCGCCGCGAGCACCGCTTCCGCGACCACCACCGGCACGGTCGCCACGAGCACCGCGACCGCGACCGCGACCGCGACCGCGACCGCGACCGGCACGGTCGCCACGAGCACCGCGACTCCCACCGCCACCGGCACGGTCGCCACGAGCACCGAGATCCCGGTCCCCACCAGCACGCTGGCGCCGGACACCGAGACCCCGGCCGCCACCGAGACCGAGGACCCGGCCGCGGAGACCCCGGTCGCCACGAGTACGGTGGCCCCGACCACGGCACCGGCGGCCCCGACCACGGCGCCGGTCACCCAGTTGCCGGCCACCGGTGCCGGCGCCCAAGGCGCGGCAAGCGTCTCCGTGGTTTGGACGATGGCGGCGGCGCTGGCGCTGTTCGGCCTCGGAGGCGTGGGCTACGGTCTGCGCCGCCGGGTCACGCCGGCCCGCGCCCGCCGCTAGAACCGCCGTCCCGACCTCTCCCGAAGGCCGAACGCCGCCCGGCTGAGCGCGTGGGAGGCGTTCGGAAGAACAGGGGACGGCGACCCCCGCCCCCTCGGTCCTTCACGGCCAAGGCGGGCGGAGGGCTCGGCGTCGCCCGGCCAGCGCGGTGCCGTGGGGTGCATCGAACCGGGTCGCTGGGGTGCGATCGGATGCTTCGGGCGGGCACCTGGCGGAGAACGGGATCGCGTCCGGGGCGCCGATCGTCCATCGGTCACCGCCAACGCGGCGGCGCTGCCCCGCTCACCCGCCCGCTTCCCCGAGCCCGGTGGCGAACCGCACCGTCAGGTCGCGCACCCGCGGCCAGGTCGGCCGGTCCTCGATCACCAGCAGGTGGTCGGCGGGCAACTCGTGGTAGGCGACCAAGCCGCCGAAGCGGGCGACCAGGCGGCGGGTGTGGCGGGGGGTGACGATGGTGTCACGCCCGCCCTGGACAATCAGCGTCGACGCGGTGACCCGGGCGGCGAGGGCGCCGGCCGGGGCGGCCAGGCGACGCAGCTCGTCGAGGCTGGCGGTCGGCAGCCCGGTCTCGCGGCGGAGGCGGTCCAGCGCCGTGGGATCGTCCAGGTCGAGCGCGGGATCCATCGCGGCCAGGTAGTCCCGGACGGCAGGGTCGGCAAAGTCGGACCCCTGGAACGCCGGGAGCGTCTTCTTGACCCGCTTGACGACCGGCAGCGCGACCGCCCGCCAATCGGCGAACCGCCACAGCGGCGCCAGCAGGATCAGCCGGTCTGGGGCACGTCTCGCCGCCGCGTGCAAGGCCAGCGCCCCGCCCATCGAGTACCCCACCAGGACCGACCGCGCGTACCGCCCGGCGACCTCCTCCCAGGCCGAAACCGCCGCCGCTCGCCACTCCGCCGCCGCGATCTCGCCCAACCGCCCGATTCCCGGCCCGAACCCCGGCAGCAGCGGCCCGTGGGCCGCGATGCCCGCCGTCGCCAGCGCCCGGCCCAACGGCCGCATCTCGCGCGGCGTGCCGGTGAACCCGTGGAGGAGCAGCGCGCCGGCGCCGTCGCCCCCATCGGCGTCGAAGGCGAACGGCTCGTGTTCGGGACCGGCGTACCAGTTCATGGGGCCTCGTGCGGCGTGCGCGGGGTTCGCGTCGACGCCGGTATTGTGCGCCGCCTGGCGGGGACGGGCCAACCGGCGGGCACGGCTGCCGTGGTAGCGGCTACGCCTCGAGCGCGTTGCGATCGTCAGGTCGAGGTTCGTGTCGGGACCGGCACGGCGAGTTTCGCGCGCCCGGTCGGCGTAGGGCCACGGGCGCAGCGGACCACGCCCGACACCCAATCGGCCAATCGCCCGGGGTCGCCGGATCAGATGCCAAGCGCCTCCGCCGCCATCCGCGTCCCCTCGACGCGGTTCGTGATCTTTTGGAGCGCCACGCCGCGGGCGTAGTCGGGGAATCATCGGGGCGATCCCGAGGCGATCTTCCCCCCGGCGCGCCGGAGCGCGCCGGTTCAGGCCGGCAGCGCCTCGAACTGGGCCGCGTGCATCCGGCGGTAGACGCCGCCAGCGGCGATCAGGTCGTGGTGACGGCCCTGCTCGGCGACGCCGGTCCCGTCGACGACGACGATCCGATCGGCATTCTGGATCGTGGCCAGGCGGTGGGCGATGACCAGGGTGGTCCGGCCGCGGGACAGATCGGCCAGGGAGCGCTGGATCGCGCGTTCGGTCTCGGAGTCGAGGGCGGAGGTGGCCTCGTCGAGGATCAGGATCGGCGGGTTCTTGACGAACATGCGGGCGATCGCCAGGCGCTGCTTCTGGCCGCCGGAGAGTTTGACGCCGCGCTCGCCGATGATGGTGTCGAGGCCGTCGGGAAGGTCGGCGATCACGCGGTCCAGGCGCGCCCGGCGGGCCGCGTCCACCACCTCGGCCTCGGTCGCGTCCAACCGGCCGTAGGCGATGTTCTCGCGGATGGTGCCGGCGAAGAGGAAGACATCCTGCTGGACGATGCCGATCTCGCGCCGCAGGGATGCCAGGGTCATGTCCCGGATGTCGATCCCGTCGATCGTGATCCGCCCGGAGTCGGGTTCGTAGAAGCGGGGCAGGAGCGAGGAGATGGTGGTCTTGCCGGCGCCGGAGGGGCCGACGAAGGCGACGGTCTCGCCCGGCCGGATGTGGAGGTTGATGCCGTTGAGCACCGTCTGGTGGGGGCCGTAGCCGAAGGTGACGTGCTCGTAGCGGATCTCGCCGCGCAGGTTCGACACGGCGACCGCGCCCGGGGTGTCGGCGATGTCCGGTTCGGTGTCCAGCAGCTCGGTGTAGCGCTTGAAGCCGGCGATACCCTTGGGGTAGGTCTCGAGGACGTTGTTGATCTTCTCCACCGGCCGGAAGAAGACGCCGACCAGGAGCAGGAAGCTGACGAACTGGCCTTCGGAGAGTTGGCCGTGGAGGACGTAGTACGTGCCGGCGACCATGACCACGATCTGGGTCGCGCGCATCCCGAGGTAGGACAACGACATGCTGGCCGCCATCACCCGGTAGGCGTCGAGTTTGGTCGCGCGGTAGCGGGCGTTGGCACCGGCGAAGAGGGCGCGCTCGTGGTTCTCGTTGGCGAAGGCCTGGACCACCCGCATCCCGCCGACGTTCTCCTCGATCCGGGCGTTGAACTCGCCGACCCGGCCGAACAGGCCGCGCCAGGTTTGGGTCATCCGGCTGCCGTAGCGGACGGTGATCCAGCCGGTCAGGGGCACGATCACGGCGGTGATCAGGGCAAGCCGGGGGTGGACCGCGAACATCAGGGCGAAGGCGCCGAGAAAGGTCATCACGGCGACGAAGAGGTCCTCCGGCCCGTGGTGGGCCATCTCGCCGATCTCCTCCAGGTCCTTGGTCACGCGGCCGACCAGGTGACCGGTTTTGTGGTTATCATAAAACCGGAAGCTGAGCTTCTGCAGGTGGTCGAAGCTTTTGCGCCGCAACTCGGTCTCGATGTTGATCCCGAGCATGTGGCCCCAGTAGGTGACGACGATCATCAGCCCGGTGTTGAGCAGGTAGACCCCGAGCAAGGCGACCGAGGCGAGCACGATCAGGCCCCAGTCCTCGCCTGGCAGCAGCTCGTCGACGAACAAGCCGACCGCCATCGGAAACCCAAGCTCCAGCACGCCGGAGACCACCGCGCAGGAGAAATCCAGCCAGAACAGCCGGCGGTGCGGTTTGTAGTACCCGAAGAAGCGGCGGACGAGGGCGCCGGTGGAGTGGGTCGCGGTCGGGGCAGGGGCGGCGGCGGCCATGGGGTCCTTTGGGGGTGATCGGCGGCTGGCGGGCGAGAACGCCGGGCGACGGGGGTCGGCCGGTGGTGTTGTGCCTATGGTACGGGGTTTGGTGGGGGCGAGGCCAGGTGGGCCGGCGAATCCCGCGCCCCCCGACCTGGCCCCTCGGATTCTTCCCCCGCGACCGCGCGACGGGGGTAGGGGGCGCTTGGAAAGGGGGCCGAGCACGCCCGCGGCCGGGAGAAGGCCCCCTCCCCAACCCCTCCCCAACCGTGGGGGAGGGGCTTTCGTCGCCTCGCTGTCTTGATACGGCAACGGCTCCCCCTTTCCCCCAACCGTGGGGGAAAAGGGGCCGGGCGGCGGCCGTTGGGGATAGGG
>CADCWE010000068.1 GCA_902806325.1 uncultured Thermomicrobiales bacterium
CCCCCTCGCCCCCGCAATCGGGGGCGAGGGGGGCTGGGGGGTTAGGGGGACTTAGAAGTCGAACTCGTCGATGTTCTCCGCCGTGAAGACGAACGGCGGGCCGAGCACGATCTCGCCGCCGGCGCCGACCGTGTAGGAGCCGAGGCGGCCCGCCGTGAACGTTTCGCCTTCGGCGCCGGTGATTTCGCCGTTGACGATGGCGTTGGCGGTGTAGTACGCCAGGTAGCCGAGGTCGATCGGGTTCCAGAGCGCGAACTCGGCGACCGTGCCGTTCTCGACGTAGGCGCGCATCTCGTTCGGCAGACCGAGGCCGGTCAGTTGGATGTCGCCGGCGCGGCCTTCGGCCTCCAGGGCTTGGGCGGCGGCGGCGATGCCGATGGTGGTCGGCGAGATGATGCCGCGCAGGTCCGGGTAGGCGGTTAAGAGCTCGACCGTCGCGTCGTAGCTCTTCTGCGGGTCGTCGTCCCCGTACTCGATGGTGACGAGTTCCATGTTCTCGTAGCCGGGCTTGGACAGCTCGTCCTCCATGAACGCGATCCACGCGTTCTGGTTGGTCGAGGTCGAGAAGGCGGAGAGGATCGCGATCTCGCCTTCGCAGCCGAGGAGGCGTCCCATAACCTCCACCTGGGAGCGGCCGATCAGCTCGGTGCTGGACTGGTTGACGAACGCCTGGCGGGCGTCCGGCGCGACGTCGGAGTCGTAGCTGACGACGGTGATACCCTGGGCGCGGGCTTCCTGGAGCGCAGGGGCGAGGGCGTCCGGGTCGTTGGCGGAGACGACGATCGCATCAACCGCCTGCTGGGTCAGGGTCTGGATGTAGGTGACCTGCTCGGTCGGGCTTGGTTGGTCGGAGCCGACCTGCTGGAATTGGCCGCCCAACTCGTCGGCGGCTTCCTGGCCGCCCTTGGCGGCGGTGACGAAGTAGTTGTTGACCACGTCCTTGGGCAGGAAGGCGATGTTGGCGCCGCCGGTGCCTCCAGCCGACGGGCTGGCGGGGGTGATCCCGGCATCGGCCAACGGTGGCGTTGCCGCGGCAGCCGGGGAGGCGGCGCCGGCCCCGGCGTCGGCCGCGCAGTTCTCCTGGGCGCGGACGCCCGCCGGGCCGTTCAGCCCGGCGCCGGCGACCGACAACACCGTCAGCATCAGAACGAAGAACAAGCGAACGAACGCGGACCCGCGTGCGATCTTCACGGTTCCCTCCTCGCGGTGCGACCCGCGGTGCGACCGGCCCGGTAGACTGGCGATCTCGCTCTCCCCGGCGTCTCCCCTTTCCCGGCGCGCCGCGCCGCGGGTTCAATCGGCCGTCCCCGGTTCCGGTACCGCGACGGCGCCGCCGCGGATCGCCCGCCGCGGCAGGCGACGGGCCAGATTCGGGCCGAGGACGGAGACGATCAGGAGCGCCCCGATCGAGATGCTTTGCACCTCGGCGCTGACGGTGTTGAGGGCGAGCGCGTTGCGCAGCGTCGCGACCACGGCCAGGGAGAGTACCACCCCGACCAGGGTGCCCCGGCCGCCGAAGATGCTGACGCCGCCGAGCAGCACCGCGGCGATCACGTCCAGCTCGAACCCGGTCGCGTTGTCGGCCCGGGAGCTAGAAACGCGGGCGGTGAACACGACCCCGGCCAGGGCGGCCAGGGTGCCGGAGGCGACGTAGAGCCAGCATTTGATCCGCGCCACCCGCACCGCCGAGTAGCGGGCGGCTTCGCTGTTGTTTCCGATCGCGTAGATCTGGCGCCCGACCCAACTCCGGTGCAACACCACCAGGAAGCCCGCCAGCAGGGCGACAAACACCAGCAGCGACCAGGGGATCTGGGTTCCGCCCACCTTACCGGAGCCAAAGGTTCGGAAGCCGGCCGGGTAGTCGCTGATCGCCTCGGCTCCCAGCAGCACGGAGGCGAGCCCCCGGTACAGCGCCAGCGTGCCGAGCGTGACCACCAGCGACGGCAGCCCCAGGCGGGTAATCAGCAGCCCGTTGATCAGCCCCGCGCCGGCGCCAACCAGCAGGGCGACCGCGATGCAGAGCCAGATCGGGAACCCGGCGTCCCAGGTGACACCGATGGTCGCGCTGGACAGACCGAGGATCGAGGCGACCGAAAGGTCGATCTCGCCGGAGATGATGATCAGCGTCATCGGCAGGGCCATGATCGCCTTTTCCATCGCCGCCGAGGTCAGGAACGAGAAATTGTTGGCGTCGAAAAACACGTCGGACGTGGCCGTGCCGTAGCCGATCAGGATCACCAGCAGGGCGACCAACAGTGCTTCCCAGCGCGCGAGCAGGGTCATCGGTTCCTCCCGGCGAGCAGCGTCCGCCCGACGCGCCGGGTGATCAGGAGGTCGATCGTGACCGCGATCAGGATCGCCAGGCCGGAGATCGCCTGCAACCAGAACGCGTCGAAGCGCAGGATGGTCAGCGCGTTGGCGACCGTGCCGAGCAGCACCGCGCCCAGCACCGCGCCGAGCACCGTCCCGGCGCCGCCGAAAATGTTGACCCCGCCGACGACCACCGCCGCGACCACCTGCAACTCGTAGCCGGTGGCGGCGCGGGAGTCGATCCGCCCGTAGCGCGCCCCCCAGAGCACGCCCGCCAACCCGCAGAGCAGACCGCAGGCGGCGAAGGCGCCGAAGACCAATCGGTCGGAGCGGATGCCGGCCAAGCGGGCGGCGTCCGGGTTGGAGCCGATGGCGTAGAGCTGGCGCCCGATCCGGGTGTAGCGCAGCACGTAGGCAACGACGAGGGCGATCGCGCCGGCGATCAGGATCGGGTTCGGCACGTCGGCGACGGCGCGGGTCATCGCGATGTCCCGGTACCCATCCGGGACGTCCGAAACGTTGACCTGTTCCCCGCCGGCGATCCAGAATGTGGTCCCCCGGTAGACATAGAGCGTGCCCAGAGTGGCGACGATCGCGGGCACCCGCCCGACCGTGACCAGCGCCCCGTTGATCGCCCCCAACGCCAGCCCGAGCAGGCAGGCCAGCCCGACCACCAGCGGCACGGCGATGCCGGGGTTCTGCTTGAAGAGATCGCCGGCGACGAACGTGGTTAATCCGACGATGGAGGCGACCGAGAGGTCCACGTTGCGCGTCAGCACGACCAGCGTCTGACCGGCGGCCATCACCGCCAGGATCGAGACGGCCAGCAACACCGTGCGCAGGTTGCCCAGGCTGAGGAACCGGTCCCCCGCCCGCAGCCCGACCGCGACCACCAGCACCAGCAAGGCGATCAGCAGGCCCAGCTCGCGGACCCGGCCGACCAGGGTCACGAGCCGGTCGGCGCGACCAGGAGCGCTACGCGACGCCATGCGCCACCGCCGCTTGCCCGGTCGCGGCCACCATGACGTTCTCCTGGGTCGCCTCGGCGCGCGAGAACGCGCCGGTCAAGCGCCCCTCGTGCATCACCAGGACGCGGTCGGCCATCGCCAGCACCTCGGGCAGCTCGGACGAGATCAGCAGGATCGCCATCCCCCCGGTCGCGAGGTGGGATACGATCCGATGGACCTCGGCCTTGGTCCCGATGTCGATGCCGCGGGTCGGTTCGTCGAGGATCAGCACCTTCGGATCCGTCGCCAGCCACTTGGCGAGGACGACCTTTTGCTGGTTGCCGCCGGAGAGGGACGAGACGGCGGCGCCCAACCCGGCCGCCTTGACCTGGAGTCGCGCCGCGTAGTCCCCGGCGATGGCGCGTTCCCGGTTCCGGTTCAGCATCCCGAACCGGCCGAGGCGGGGCAAGATCGGCAGCGTGACGTTGGCGGCGATCGGAAAATCTAGCACCAGGCCTTGGCCGTGCCGATCCTCCGGCACGTAGGCGATGCCGTGGGTCAGCGCCGCCGAGGACGAGCCGATCCGGACCGCCCGTCCGTCCATCCGAATCTCCCCGGCGTCGGCGCGGTCGGCGCCGACGATCACCCGCGCCACCTCCGTCCGCCCCGCCCCGACCAATCCGAACAGGCCGAGGATCTCGCCGCGCCGCAGCTCGAACGAGACGTCGCGAAAGTGCCCAGCGCGGGACAGGCCATGAACCGAAAGCACCGCGTCGCCGATCTCGGCGTCCTCCTTGGGAAACAGCGCCTCCAACCGGCGCCCAACCATGTGGCGGATGGTCTCGCCGGTGGACAACTCGGAGGCGGACGCGGTCAAGACGTGCGCTCCGTCTCGGACTATGGTGATCCGATCGGAGATCGCAAAAATCTCGTCTAGCCGGTGGCTGACGAAGAGGATCGCTGCCCCGTCGTCGCGCAGCCGGCGGACGATGGCGAACAGGCGCTCGACCTCCCGCGCCGAGAGGGAGGCGGTCGGTTCGTCCATCACCAACACCCGCGCTTGGAGCGACAGCGCCTTGGCGATCTCGACCAACTGCTGGTCGGCGACGGACAGGGCCTTGACCGGGGTGCGGACGCCGATCCGGACGCCGAGGGTGCCGAGCAACCGCCCGACCTCGCGGTACATCCCGCGCCAATCAACGCGGCCGAAGCGGTCCCGTGGTTGGCGCCCCATGAAGACGTTCTCGGCCACGTCCAGGTCGGGGAACAAGGTCGGGTGCTGGTGGATCACCGCGATCCCGGCCTTGCGGGCGTCGAGCGGGCCATGGAAGGCGGTTTCCTGGCCGTCCACGCGCAAGGTTCCCGTGTCGGGTCGGTGGACCCCGGCCAGCATCTTGACCAGGGTGCTCTTCCCAGCGCCGTTCTCGCCGACTAGGGCGTGGACCTCGCCGGAGTGCAGCACCAGGTCGACGCCGCGCAACGCCTGGACGGCGCCGAAGCGCTTGGCGACGGCGGCAAGTTCGATCGCCGGCGGCGGGGGGGCGGTCATCAGGTCGGCGACCCTGTGGGGCGTTGACCCCGGGCGGGGTCCCAACGCGGCGGAGCGGGCCGCAGGGTATCCGGGGGTGACGACGGGCGCAAGGGGGGAGGCGCGGAACCTGGTGCCCGTGCGGCGTCGGGTCCGCCTCGGCGGTCATCCGAAATCGGGCGGCAATAGGGAGCCGGCCGGGCCAAAGACCAACGGTGCTCGTCGCAACCGCGCGTCACCGCGCAGCACCAACCCCGCGCACCGAGACGGATCCCCGTGGATTGGTCACGGGTCAGGGCGGAGCGGTTTGCCACGGACGCTCGGCCAGCCAGATCAGGCCGAGCAGGACCACGCCGCCCCACAGATAGCCGCCGAACACGTCCGACGGCCAGTGGGCGCCAACGTGGACGCGGGCGAAGCCGACCATCACCGCCAGCCCGACCGCGGCGACCATCGCCAGGCGTTGGAACCGGTCGCTGGTGCTCGATTGGGACGCCGCCCAGACCAGGGAACCCAACAGCAGCGTGGTTCCCATCGCGTTCCCGCTCGGAAAGCCTAGCCCGTCCGCCGCTTCGGAGACGCGCAGCAGATCCGGGGTCGGCCGGGGGCTGTCGAACAGCCGCTTGAATTGATTTCCCAGCGCGCGGATCGCGACCGTGGCGATCAGCAACGCGACCTCCGGCCACCGGCGCCAGAACGCCAGAGAGACCGCCGCCGCGACCGCGATCGCGGCACCGACCGCGAAGTCGCCGAGGGTGTTCCCCAACGCGACCGCCACGTCGACCACCGCGCCGTCGCGGCCCTGAATCCAGCGGGCCAGGGAGCGGTCGCCGCGGACCACGCCATCGCCCCGCGCGGCCACGCTCAACCCGATCGCCACGCCGAGCAGGGTCGCCAGCAGCCAGATGCGATACCAGGCCAATCCGGACACCGGCGTTCGCCTTTCCCGCCGCGCCGCGCCAAGCCCGGCACCGGCGCGATCACCGGGGCCGATGGTACCCTACGAGCACGAGGTTCGACCGGCCCGTCGCGCGGCCCCACTCCGGAACCCTCCCTCATGGCGCTGTGGCAGACCTACCTCCGGCCGACCACCCTGGCCGACGCGCTGGCGCTGGTGGCCCAGCACGCCGGGCGGGCGCGAATCGTCGCCGGTGGCACGGACCTGTTGGTCGAGCTGTCGCGCGGCCAGAACCCGACCGGAACGGTGATCGACATCTCGGGGCTGCGCGCGTTGAAGTACGTCCGCGACGACGGGGACGTGATCCGCCTTGGAGCGCTCGCCACCCACAACGACGTCGTCGCGTCGGCCGCCTGCGTGGCGCGGGCGTTGCCGCTGGCGCAGGCGTGTTGGGAGGTCGGGGCGCCCCAACTGCGAACCCGCGGCACCGTAGCCGGCAATCTGGTCACCGCGTCTCCGGCCAACGACACGATCACGCCATTGGTCGCCTTGGCGGCCGATGTGGTCCTGATCAGCACTGGCGGCGAGCGGGTCGTGCCGTTGGCGGAGTTCTACCCGGGGTTCCGCCGGACCGCGCTCCGCCCGGACGAGCTGGTGCGCGAGGTCCGGATCCCGGCCTTGGCGCCGAACCAGCGCGGGTTGTTCCTGAAGCTCGGCCTGCGCCGCGCCCAGGCGATCTCGGTGATCGACGCGGCGCTGGTCGTCACGTTGGACGGCGAGCGGGTGTCCGACGCCCGAATTGCCCTCGGTGCGGTCGCCCCGACCATCGTTCGGGCGCCGGCGGCGGAAGCGTATCTCGTCGGGAAGTTCCTCGACGCCGACACCCGCGAGACCGCCGGACGGCTCGCGGCCGAGGGCGTAACCCCAATCGACGACCTGCGCGGGTCGGCCGCTTACCGGCGCGCCGCCCTTGCCAACCTGATCGCCCATGGCCTGGATCGGATTGCCGCCGGACCGATCCGCGACGACCGGCTGACCGCGCCGGTCCTGCTCGACACCGGCCCCGGCGCCACCGGCCGTGCTGCTCGCCCGTTCGACGGCACCGTCCGCGCCGTCGTCAACGACCGCCCCGTGAATATGCCGGGCGCGGCCACCAAGACCCTGCTCGACGCCCTGCGCGAGGACGCCGGTTTGACCGGTACCAAGGAAGGTTGTGCCGAAGGCGAGTGCGGTGCCTGCACCGTCTGGCTCGACGGTCAGGCCGTGATGGCCTGCCTGGTCCCCGCGCCGCAGGCCGACGGCACGGTCGTGACCACGATCGAGGGACTGGCCGACGGGGCCGAGCTGCACCCCCTCCAACGATCCTTCATCCGTCGGGGCGCCGTCCAATGCGGCTTCTGCATCCCCGGCATGCTCATGGCCGGCGCCAAGCTGCTGGCCGAACGGCCGGCCCCCGCGGAAGCAGACGTTCGGGTCGCCCTCAGCGGCAATCTCTGCCGGTGCACGGGATACCGGAAGATCCTGGACGCGGTGCTGGACGCGGCGGCGGCGCGGTGACTCCCGCCGTGGGCGCCCGCGTCCCGGGTCGCGATGCCGCGATGATGCCCCTTGATCGGGTGCGCCTCCGATCGCCCACCGACGAGATTGGATCGGCTATCCTCGTCCCAACCGCTAACATCGTGGAGCAGTACGGATGAAGCAGATGGTGGCCGCCGCGGGTCCCGGGCGATTGACGGGCGCCGCCAACGGATGACCGATTCCATCGGCGCCTCCCTCCCGCGCCCGGACGCCCTGGCCAAGGTCACCGGCGGCGCCCTCTACCCGGCCGACCTCGTGCGGCCGGGGATGCTGCACCTGAAGGTGGTGTTCGCCCATCGGCCGCACGCGCGGGTTGTCGCGCTGGACCCGACACGGGCGTTGGCGCACCCGGGCGTGGTCGCGGTGCTGACCGCGGCGGACGTGCCGTTCAATGCCTTCGGGTTGATCGAGGCGGACCAACCGGTGCTCTGCGCGGTCGGGGAACCCGTCCGCTTCACCGGCGACAAGGTCGCGCTGGTGGTGGCCGAGACGCGGGCGGCGGCGACCGAGGGCGCGGCTCGGGTTGACATAACTTACGACGATCTGCCGGCGGTCTTCGATCCCCGCGCCGCGCTCTTGCCGGACGCGCCGCTGGTCCACGCCGGATTGGGGACGAATCTGCTGCTGCACGTCCCGATCCGCAAGGGGGACATCGCCCAGGGGTTCGCCGAAGCCGACGTGCTCCTCGACGGCGAGTTCGGCACCACCTGGCAGGAACACGCCTTCTTGCAGCCGGAGGCGGGGATCGCGTTCGTCGAAGACGGCCGGGTGATCGTCGAGACCGCCGGCCAATGGCTGCACGAGGACCGGCGCCAGATCGCGGCGATGCTCCGACTTCCCGAAGAGCGTGTCGTCGTCCGCTACGCGGCCATCGGCGGCGCCTTTGGGGGGCGAGAGGACCTCTCGATCCAGCATCTTCTGGCGCTGGCGGCCTGGAAACTGGAGCGGCCGGTCGCGCTGGTCTGGAGCCGGGAGGAAAGCATCGTCGGCCACCACAAG
>CADCWE010000069.1 GCA_902806325.1 uncultured Thermomicrobiales bacterium
TGACGAGGCTGGGGAGGATCTGGTTGTAGACGAGCTCGGGGGCGCCGAGCTCGTCCTGGACGAAGGCGCCGATGCCGAACTGGCGGCGACCGGAGGCCTCATCGAGGAGGACGTAGACGACCTGGACAATCACGGTGTAGACGGTGGTGAAGGCGATGATCTTCCGGCCCTTGGCCGACGTCCCCAAGATGCCGACGCCGAGGGGGCTCCGGTCGATGTAGGGGATGGCGGCGATCGCGCCGAGGGCGATGGTCGGGATGATGACGCCGGCCAGGCCGGGGTTCATGTGCAGGAGGAGTTCCTGCAGATTCAAGAAGTACCACGGGGCCTTGGAAGGGTTAGGAGTCTGGTTGGGATTCGCCCGGGCGGTCAGGGGGGCGTTGACGAAGACGGAGAGGAGGACCAGGCCGAGGAGGAAGACCGTCGCCGAGACGGCCTCGACCACCACGAGCGAGGGCCAGACCATCACCTCGTCTTCGGAGAGGTCGGTGGGCCGGGCCATGGCGCGGCCACGGACCAGCTCCAGCAGGCGCTGGCGCTTGGCCTCGTCGATCGGGGCGTACCCCTGTCCCGGTTGTTGCTGTACGAGTTCGGCCATCGGCTCATCCCTCCAACGGGGTGGTGTCCGGGCGGTGGGTCGGTCGTGCGCGCCGGGACGACGGCTACAGCGGGCCGGAGATGCCGCCGTCCTTGCGGATCCGCCAGAAGTGGACGGCCATCAGGAAGGCGGCGGCGAGGGGGAGGAAGATGACGTGCAAGGTATAGAAGCGGATCAAGGTCGCCTGGCCGATCTGGAGGTCGCCGAGCAGGACCCGGTTGACCTGGGGGCCGATGAACGGCGCGGCGCCGCCGATGTTGGAGCCGACCGTGATCGCCCAGAACGAGAGCTGGTCCCACGGCAGCAGGTAGCCGGTGAAGGAGAGCAGGAACGTGATCACCAGCAACAGGACGCCGATCACCCAGTTGAACTCGCGCGGCGGCTTATAGGATCCGGTGTAGAAGACGCGACCCATGTGGAGGAAGACCGCGATCACCATGCCCTGGGCCGACCAGCGGTGCATGTTGCGCATCAGTTGGCCGAAGGTGACGCTGGCCTCGATGTCCTTCATGCTCTGGTAGGCTTGGGTATCCGAGGGAATGTAATAGAACATCAGCAGGACGCCAGTCATCGTCAGGACCAAAAACATGAAAAAGGACAGGCCACCGAGGCAGAAGGTGTAGGTCACCTTCGTCGCGTACCGTTTGATCTTGACCGGGTGGATGTGGAGGAAGACGTTGCTAGCGATGATCAGCGCCTGGTTGCGCTGCGTGTCCGGGTAGCCGTGGCGGACCACGGACCGCCAAACCGCGGACCCGGTGATCCGATCGGCCAGGGTTTGCTCGCGCCTCATCCCGTCGTCCCCCTGCCGCCGGCGGCCCCGGCGCGATCCCTTCGTTCCCTGGTGGCGGTGTGCGCCGGGCGAACCCGGCCCGTGACCGGCGCATTGTCTACGCCCGGTTCGGGACCGGTCAAGCCTTTTGTATCCCAATGCACGGCAACGTGGCCGTTCGGGTTCGATCCGGCCGGGGGCCGGATGGCGAGAAGGCAGATAGCTTGGCAAGAACCGGCACCGGGGATGGGCGCAACAGGACTCGAACCTGTGACCTCACGGATGTGAACCGTGCGCTCTAACCAACTGAGCTATGCGCCCGTGGTGCCGGGGATTAGTATAGCGGGCGGAATCGGGTGGCGGCAATCGGGGGCGTCTGGGGTGGCAGGATCGTGTCGAGGGCACGCCGGAGGAAGCCATGCCGATCCTACCGTATCGGTGCCGCATGGCTCCCCTTGCCGACCGCCGTGATCATCGCTCCGCCACGGCCACCGCCTCTACCTCCACCAGCACCCCCAGCGGCAGCTTGGCCACCTGGACGGTGCTGCGGGCGGGTGGGGCGTCGCCGAAGAAGCGACCGTAGACGACGTTGAAGGCCGGAAAGTCGTCCAGGTTGGCGAGAAAGCAGGTGGTCTTGAGGACGCGATCGAAGCCCGATCCGGCGGCGGCGAGGACGGCGCCGAGGTTGGCCATCACGCGCTCGGTTTGGGCCGAGACGTCGCCGGGGACGACGTGCTTGGTCGCCGGGTCGAGCGGGATCTGCCCGGCGGTGAAGACCAGGTTATTGGCCCTGATGGCCTGGGAATAGGGGCCGATCGCGGCCGGGGCGTCTTCGGTGGTGATGACCCGGAGATCGGCGGTGGGCGCGTCTGACACGATTTGAACTCCCTTTGCGAATCACGGACGAGCGACGGGGCCGCTGCCGCATCATAACAACCCCGGGGGATCGACCACTCGCCGTTCCTGAACTCGTATTCGTACGTGCATAGCGTTCGTTCATCGCGTGCTCTATACTGACGGGGAACCCGCTGGGTCCCGTGTTCGAAAACGGTCGCCGCCAGAGACAGAGGACGGGATGAGCAGCACGATCCCATTGGCACCGGCAGGGTCCCCCGCCGCGTCCCGGACCTGGCGCTTGCCTGGGCCCGGTATCCGGCCGACGGCGGCGGTCGCCCGCTGGCTGCGCGGTGCTTGCGTGGTCCTGGGCTGGTTTTTGGTCGCCGGGATCGCCGGGTTGGCCTTGTACGGCTTCGTCCACGGCGAGCGCGTTTACGAAGGCGTCTCGGTCGGCGGGGTGCGAGTCGGCGGGATGACCGAGACCCGGGCCGTCGGCGTCCTGCAGGAGCGCGCCGAGCGCTACGCCGCCACACCGCTGCGGTTGACCGCCGGCGACCGTGTCTTCGAGGCGACGCCGCAGCAACTCGGCGTGAGCTTGGACGCGGAGGCGTCGGCCGCCATCGCGTTCGCCCACGGGCGGGATGGGTCGCTCTGGGATCGCTCCCAGGTTTGGGCGCGTGGCCTCCTCCACGGCGGCGAGCTCCCGGCGGTGGTGTGGGTCGACCAGGTTACGCTGGAGGCGTATCTCCGCGGGATCGCGCCGGAGATCGTGTTCAACCCGAGCGACGCCTACCTGCGGATGAACCCCGGAGGTGACCCGGAGATCGTTCCCGAAGCCGATGGGATGTCGCTCGACCTGACCACCAGCGCCGCGCGCATCGGCGAACGGATTGCTCGCTTCACCACCGAGCCGATCGCACTGGCGACCAACGTCGCCCCGCCCGCCGTGACCGCCGCCGGATTGGCGCTCGGGCTGGACGATGCCCGCGCCGCGGTTGATGCGCCGCTGACGGTGGTCGCGGGGGAGCGGCGGTGGACCGTTTCCGCCGACGAGTTGAAGCGCGTCGTCTCCGTTACCGGCAACGACGGCACCCTGACCATCGCCCGCGAGCCGCTGGCGGCGCTGGTCGCCACCGTGGCCGGGGATCTCGATGTCGCTGGCCGTGACGCGGCGATCGTCGTCGATTCTACCAGCGCTTTGGCCGTCGAGCCGAGCACCGATTCGACCGTGGTCGACCGCGAATCCACCCTGGACGGCATTGTTGCGGCCCTACGGGCGGGCGGCGACGAAGCGACCGTGGCGATGACCGTCCGACCGCCCGCCATCTCCGACGATCAGGCCGCCGCCGGGGTGAAGAAGGCCGAGGCGCTGATCGCCGATGGTCTGAATCTGACCTGGGACGGCGGCGACGGTCGCCTGGAACGCGTCGACCTCCTGGCAGCACTGACGATCACTCCGCGACCGGGCGACCCCGAGGGGTTCGGCTTCGACCTCGACCGGGCGGTGTTGGAAGATCAGCTAACCCTGATTGCCGAGCAGTTCGATCGACCGGCTAAGGACGCGACGTTCCGGCTGCTCGATGGGAATGTCCAGTTGGCCGAGAACGCCGAGGACGGGCGAGCGCTCAACGTCGCGGGCGGTCTCAACTCCGTGGTCGACGCGGTCTTCGGCGATGTCGGTAGCGTCAAGCTCCGGGTCGAAACGCTGAAGCCGGAATTCACCTCAGCCGATAGGAAGCGGATCGCGGTGCCGGATCTGCTTGCCGACTCGGCGATCTTTTATGGAGATTCGAGCGAGCCGCGAGCGCAGAACGTCGAACGCGCGGTCCAGCTTCAGAACGGATGGCTGGTACCGCCGGGCGGGGTGTACTCCTATGTCGAGCACATGGGGAAGGTCGACGTTGCCAACGGGTTCGCCACCGGGTTCGGGATCGTCGCCGACGAGGTGAACGGCGGCGTGACCACCGCGCCGGTGATCGGGGGCGGTATCTGTCAGGTCTCGACGACGATCTTCCAGGCCGCGTTCTGGGCCGGGTTGCCGACCGTCGAGCGGTGGGAGCATCCCTACTGGTTGCCGCGCTACGGCTCGGCACCGCGCGGCATGACCGGCCTCGACGCGATGGTGAACATCGAAGACGACTGGGCACTGGATCTGAAGTTTGAGAACACCACGGGGAACTGGATCGCGGTCCTGGTGTACGCCGACGGCGTGGACGTCTCGGCCCAAATTTTGGGCACCGATCCGGGCTGGGAGATCTCGATCGACGAGCCGGTCATCTCCAATGTGGTGCCGATCGACCCCCAGATGTACTACACGTCCTCGCCAGAACTGCCGCAGGGTCAAGAGTCCCAGGTCGAAACCGCCCAAGAAGGGTTCGACGTGGCGATCAGCCGCACCGTGACCGGCAAGGATGGCGTGGTCGTACTTCAAGACAGTCTGATTAGCTCCTTCGCCCCGGCCCGCAACATGACCCTCCGCGGCACTGGCGGGGAGGATCCCCCGGCCGCGGTCGAGATGACGGAGTAGGCGGAACTCCGGCCGTCGGGTCGAGGTTGACGCCGCGCTTCGCGTCCACTATCGTATGGGAAGCACAGCCTTCGGGGTTTGGTGAGGTCGGCGAGTGATGCCGGCCAAGTCCTGACCGGCGGTAGAGCCCGCGAGCGCCCGTGGCTTTCATGGGGGCACGATCCGGTGGGATTCCGGAGCCGACGGTAGAGTCCGGATGGGAGAAGGCGTGTCGTTGGGCGGGGTTTACCCCGTCCACGTCGCGCTGCGCTTCTCCTCAACACTTCCTGACCCGAGGGCCTCGCGCTCCGGGTTTTTTTGTGCTCGTGCGACCGCGCAAACCCGGGGATCGCCGAGGCTGGGGGACGGGCCGTTGGGGCCGCGTGTCGGAACGGGGGATCGCGCGGGCGGGCGCGGTGGTCGCCGGTTCCGCGTTGCCGGTCCCCGCCCGGACCCCCGGCCATGGGAGGGCGCGTGGTCCGGTTTCTTCTCCTGCGCTTGGTCTCGGCGGTCGCCGTGCTGCTCGGCGTCGTCACGTTTACGTTTGCCTTGGTCCACCTCGGTGGCGATCCGCTCGCGGGGGTCTTGCCGCCGGGTCGCCCCCCGGAGGAGGTGGCCGCGGCGCGCCACCGGTTCGGGTTGGACGATCCGCTCCCGATCCAATACGCCCGCTTTTTGGGACGCGCGGCAAGGGGCGAGTTCGGCGATTCGTGGACCAGCCGGGAACCGGCGCTGGCGGCCGTGGTCAACCGGTTGCCGGCAACGCTGGCGTTGACCGGCGCCGCCGTCGCGCTGGCGCTTCTGGTCGGGGTGCCGCTGGGGGTGCTCGGCGGGGTACGGCCCGGCGGCGCGCGCGACGGCGTGGCGCGAGGATTCGCCCTGCTCGGTCAGGCGGTGCCGTCGTTCGCGCTCGGGACGGCCCTGATCCTGGTTTTTGCGGTCCGGTTGGAGTGGCTGCCCGCGTCGGGGACAGAAGCGGGTGCGCGGTCGGTGGTCCTGCCGGCGTTGACGCTCGCCGCGTATCCGGCCGCGACGATCGCCCGGCTGCTTCGCGTCTCCGTGATCGAGGTGCTGGCGCTCGATCACGTTCGGACCGCACGCGGAAAGGGATTGGCCGAGGCCGCCGTGGTCCGTGGCCATGTGTTGCGCCACGCCGCGCTGCCGACGCTGGCGTTCGTCGGTGTGCAATTCGGGTTCCTCCTCGGCGGGGCGGTGGTGGTCGAGTCCGTGTTCGCCTACCCGGGGTTGGGCCGTCTGGCGTTGGAGGCGACCGAGACGCGGGATCTGCCGGCGATCCAGGCGTTCGTGGTCGTCCTGGCCGCCCTGATCGTCGGCGTCAACCTGGCGACCGACGCCCTGGCGCGGTGGCTCGATCCCCGTGTCGGCATCGCCTCGACCGGCGGGCGGGGCTGAGCCGTGCAGATGCCGCAAACGCTCTCCGGGCGCATCCCGGGCACCGCCAACGACGCCGGTGTGGGGACGGCGCGCCCAAATCGACCGCGCCAACTCCCCCGGCGGCGGGTGCCGGTCACCGGGGCCGTCGGATTGGCGCTCGTGCTGCTGCTTGTGGTTCTGGCCTCGGTCGGTCCGATCCTGGTCCGCACCGACCCGACCGCGCAGGATTTGCTCGGGCGGCTGGCGCCGCCGATCTGGGCGGGCGGCGTCGCCGACCACCCGCTGGGCACCGACGGGTTGGGGCAGGACACGCTAGCACGGGTGGTCGCCGGGGCACGGGTCTCGTTGCTGATCGGCTTGGCGGCGACCGTCGCCGCCGGGACGGTCGGGGTCGCCCTCGGGTTGGTCGCGGGGTCCGTGGGCGGGGCGATGGGCGCGGTCGTCTCGTGGCTGACCGAGGTCCAGTTGGCGCTGCCGTTCGTCGTGGTGGCGATCGCGGTCACGGCGACGCTCGGCAACGGCGTTGGGCCGGTGTTGCTGACCCTGGCCCTGACCGGCTGGGTCGGCTACGCCCGCATCGTCCGCCTCCAAACCCGGGCATTGCGCGGAGCGCCGTTCGTCGACGCGGCGCGCTCGATCGGCGCCGGACCAGGACGGGTGCTGCTGCGCCACGTCCTGCCGAACCTGGCGGCGCCGATCGCCGTCGTCGCTAGCCAGCAGGTGGCGGCGATGATCCTCTACGAAGCCGCGCTTTCCTACCTCGGCCTCGGCGTCGGCGGCGACACCATCACCTGGGGCGGCATGGTCGCCGACGGTCGGGACAGCTTGCTCGCCGCGCCGTGGGTTGCAACGGTGCCGTGCGTGGCCGTGGCGCTGGCGGTGCTGGGCTGCAACCTGCTGGGCGATTGGGCGGCGGAGTGGGTGGGGCGTCGGTAGGCGGTGATCGGTGGGACGATGGCCGGGGACCGTCAGGGCGTCGCCGCCGGGCAGGGGAACGGATGGCGGGATGCGGAGCGTCGCATCGTCGCCGGTTGGTCGGGGGGTGGGGAGGTGGAAGCTGGTGCGGCAGGCCACGGCGTTCCGAGGAGGACGACCGAGTCAACCGGATCACCATCAGCGGGACGATTTTGGAACGAGAAAGGCACATTGGTGACGGATCTTCAACCGCTTGGGTCCCCACGCGCGACACGCCGCGCCGTCCTCGGCGCCGCGGTCGGCAGCGGACTTTCTCTCGCCCTTTCCGGGGGCCGCGCCTGGACGCGCCAAGCGCCCCCCGGTCCGGCTCCCGGTTCCGCCTTGACGATCGATCTTCCGGCCGAGCCTCGGTCGCTCGACCCGGCGGTGGCCTACGACCCGAACAGTTGGTCCATCGTCCACGCCGTCTACGACCCGCTGGTGGAGTACGGAGCGGACGGGACGCTGCGGAACGTGCTCGCCGAGTCGTTGACCTCGCCGGACCCGTTGACCTGGGAAGTCCGGCTGCGGCAAGGTGTGACGTTCCACAACGGAGAACCGTTCGACGCCCGATCGGTGACCGCGGCGGTGGCGCGGGTGCAGGGACCGGAATCGCAGGTGGGTGACATCTTCGGCGCGATCACGGCGGTCGAGGAGGTCGAGCCGTTCCTGGTCCGGTTGCGCTTGTCGGCGCCGGCGCCGTGGTTGCCGGCCCAGATGGCGCCGTGGCTGGTGATGCTGCCGCCGTCGGTCGGGCCGGCCTCGGATTTGGACGCGGCGCCGGTTGGCACCGGACCGTACGTCTTCGACGGCTGGGAACGTGGTTCGGCGATCGCGCTGACCGCGAATCCGACCCCGTGGTCGTCGCCGAAGGGACGGGCGCTCGCGGAACGGGTTCGCTACCGCTTCGTGCCGGAGGCCGCGACGCGGGTCGCCGATCTGACCTCCGGCGGGGCGAACCTGGTATCCGCGGTGGCGGTCGACCAACTGGCGGCGATCGAAGCGGCGGGCAAGCGGGTGACGGCGATGCCGATCGCCGGCACGGCGTTCGTCCGCGTCCCGACCGATGTGGCGCCGTTCGACGACGTGCGCGTCCGCCAGGCGCTCAACCACGCCGTCGACGTTGAGGGCATCATCGCCGCGCTCCTCGATGGTCAGGGGCAGCGGCTCGCCAACCTGTTCGTGCCCGGCGGCCTGGGCTTCGATCCCGGACTGGCACCGTATGCCCACGACCCTGACCGCGCCCGCGCGCTGCTCGCCGAGGCGGGACACGAGGACGGCTTCGAGACGACCCTCGCCTACGCCGCGAACCAGCGGGAAGATCTGGTGGCCGCGGTGGCCGGGGGACTACGAGAAGTCGGCATCGACGTCACCCTCGAAGCGGTCGAATTGGCGCGGTTCAACGACCAATGGCGGGATCCTGAGGCGGCGCCGTTACGATTCGTCACCTGGCGCCCGGTCTTCGACCCGTTCACGTTGCTGAACCTGGTCGTCTCCGACCAGGGGTTCCTCTCCCGCCACGCCAACCCGACCGCCCAACCCGTGCTCGAGGCTGCCGCGATCGAGGCGGACCCGGCCACCCGCGACGCCCGGTATCGCGAGTTGGGGCGGATGTTGCGGGACGAACCGGCCGCCATCTACCTCTACAGCCTGACCGCCTGGTACGGTTCGGACGACGCGGCGGCCGGGTGGACGCCGCGGGCAGACGAGTACGTGCTGCCGCTTGGGGGCTGATCGGGAGTCATTTCGACCCAGCCGGGAGCGTCCGGGGTCGAAGACCCGGACTGAACGGGTGCAGTCCTCCGAGAGTGTGGACCAGGCGCCGGTCCCCAGTCTTGGTTGGACCAGGCCAAAGGGCAAAGCCATGGGCTTGGGTGTTGGATTGCCGGTTGCGGTGACGGGGGCGGGGGATCGTCCCAATGACCTGGCCTCGGTGATCCGTGGGCGGCGCTCGGTGCGGGCGTTCGACGCGGGGCGGGCGGTGCCGCGGACGGTGATCGAGGACGCGATCGCGGCGGCGGGGTGGGCGCCGTCGCCGCACGGGAGGCAGCCGTGGCGGTTTGCGGTGGTCGAGTCCTTTTCGCGTCGGGCGGCGCTGGCCGAGGCAATGGCGGGGACCTGGGACGCGCAACTGAGCCTGGATGGGCAGGAACGCGCGATCGTCGAGGCAAGACTGTCGAAGAGCCGACAGCGGCTGCACCGCGCCCCGATCCTGATTGTGCCGTGTTTGTATCTGTCCGATCTCGACGTCTACCCCAACGCCGATCGCCAAGCCGCCGAAACCACGATGGCGATCCAGAGCCTGGGCGCGGCAATCCAAAACCTGCTGCTGTCGGTCTACGCCGCCGGGTTGGACGCGGGGTGGATGTGCGCCCCGCTCTTCTGCCCAGAGATCGTCCGGGACGCGCTCGGGTTGGGCCAGGAGCTGATCCCCCACGCCCTCCTGCCGATCGGCTACGCGGCCAAGGATCCGGTGCGGCGGGAGCGGCGACCGGTGGCCGAACTGATCGTCGGATGGGATTGAGGGAAACGCTCTCGCCCCGGTCTGAGGGCCCGGCATCGCCCGCAACGCCGGTGAAGGAAGCCGATCCCCAGAATTGGCGGCGCTACTCGGCGTGCGGTCGTCATTGGGCGCCCCGATCGATGGCACTCCTCCCCGCGTCCGCGCACCGGACGAGCCGAGACTTCGAGCCGGCGTGATCGCTTGCGGCGGCCCCGAGATCGTTATCCCTCTTCCGTCGGCTCTGCCGTCGCCTCGCCGTCCCCGTCCTCCCCGTCATCGTTGGACGATTCTGCTGTCGGCTCCGGGTCGCGCTCCTCGGTCGACCCGTCGTCCTCGTCGGCAGCAGGCGTTTCATCCGCGTCCTCGGCCGCGTCCTCGTCGGTTTCGGACTCCGGCGGTTCGATGGTCTCGAGGACATCCTGGACGTCTTCGATCTCGTCGTTGAAGACGTCGACCTGGGTCAGGTAGCTGATCTCGAGTACGACCTCACCGGGAATCAGGGTCCGGCACTCGATCAGGTTGCCGAACTCGATCGTGCCGCTGCCGCGGCTCTCGAACGCGAAGGTATAGACGGCGTAGGCCAGATCCTCGCCGACGTCGCGGATTGGGTCGCCGTCGTCGTTCTCGGCCACGGTCAGGTCGGAGACCCCCTCGGTCTCCTCGATCTCGTCGATCGCGCTGGCCAGGCAAACCTCGGCGTCGCCCCCGTAGTCCGGGTAGGCCTCCAAGTAGAGGGTTCCACGGGGCGTGCCAAGCTGGAGGTAGTCGTAGTCTTCCTGCGCGTCCTCTTCCTCGACCTCCCAGATCTCGTCGTCCCAGGTGATGCCATAGCCCCAGTTCGGGCCGACGTAGCGGTTGCCGTCGACCCCGGATCGGCCCGGGAGCGGGGAACCCGCGGTCTCGGTCGGTTCGTCGTCCAAATCCGCGGTCGGCGTGTCGTCGCCGGGGTTGATGTCGATGACCGGGCCGGCGTCGGCATCCTCGGTCGGCTCGTCCTCGGCATCCTCGGTCGGTTCCGGGTCGACTTCCGCCGTGGCGTCGTCCTCGGCAGACTTCGTCGGCTCGGTATCCGCTTTTTCGGTCGCCTCGGCCTCGCCGGTCGCGGGGACCGGCGCGTCGTCCAGTTCCAGTTCCGCGACGACCTCGTTGCGGCGCTCGGTTTCGTCCGCGAAGTCCTCCTGGGCCACGACCTGGGTGATGGCCAGCACGGCCTCGCCCGCAACCAGGGGGCGGCATTCGATGGATTTCACGTTCTCGAAGACCAGATCTTCGAGCGGGGTGACGGTATACGTCACCACAACGACGCGGGCGTTTTCGCCAGCCTCGATTGAGTCGACGAGGTCGCGGTCGCGCTCGATGCCGGAGGTGGACTCGATCTCCTCCAGCTCGGCAATCTCGCCCCGAATGCAGTCGTCGAGGGTGGTGTACGCGTCGGTGCCCGCGAGTGCCAGGGTACTTGCCTCGGCGCCGAGTTCGAGGTAATCCACGCCGTCGTCGGAGCGGTCGGCGCCGACGGTCCAGACCGTCTCGTCCCAGGAGACGGTGTAGCCGTAGGTCGGGCTCGTGTAGCGGTTGCCATCCACCCCACCCCTGGCGTCCTGGGCCAAGGTCGCCGTGGCGCCCGGGGCGGCTGTTCCGACCGTGGCGATCACCGCGATCAGCAGCAGCCCTGCCAAGATCCGCGGCCGCTTGCCGCCCGTCCGATCCGACGCTTCCGCCACGGTTCGTTCCTCCTCGCCCGCTGGTGCCGCGTTCCGCCGCCCGAACGCCGGTGGCCCCGGGTTCGTGCCGTGCATGATACGGCAGGGATCGGCAAAGGGAGGCAGGATGGGCGGCGTCCGCGGTTCCGGCCCGGTCATGGCATCGTTCCCCCAACGGGGGGCGATCATGGTCCGTTGAAGGTTGCGAGCGCCGGGACCGTGGGTGCGATGGCGAACCTTGGCGACTCGGTTGCGGGCGGTACGTCCGGGGCAGGGAGTACCCCACGCCGACCGAACGTCACCCGGCGGACAGGGCGGGAGCATCGGCGGAAAGGGAGCAACGATGGTTCGGACGGATCCGTGTCTGATAAGTGCGACGGAGCTTCGCGAGCAGTATTTGCTCCGGGAGCTGTCCCCGGTTGAAGCCACGGAGGCGGTCCTGGACCGGATCGCGCGGCTCGACCCCGGGTTGACCGCCTTCGTCACCGTGACGGGGGAGCGGGCGATGGCGGGGGCGAGGGCGGCGGAGCGCGCCTACGCCCCGGGTGGGTCGCCGGGGCGGTTGGAGGGGATCCCGATCTCGATCAAGGATTTGACCGCGACCAAGGGGGTGCGGACGTCTCGGGGATCGCTGCTGAACCCGGATTGGGTGCCGGACTTCGACGCGCCGTTCGTGGAGCGGGTGATCGGCGCGGGCGCGGTGCTGCTCGGCAAAACGAACACGCCCGAGTTGGGCTGGAAGGGCGATTCGGGGAACCGCCTGGTCGGGCCGACCCACAACCCGTGGCGCCACGGGCGCACGGCGGGCGGGTCCTCGGGCGGCGCGGCGGCGGCGGTCGCGGCCGGCTTCGGGCCGCTGGCCCAGGGCAGCGATGGCGCGGGTTCGATCCGGATCCCGGCCGCGTTCTGCGGCGTCTTCGGTCTCAAGCCGTCGTTCGGCCTGGTGCCCCAAGCGCCGCCGAGCATCATGGGTGACCTTTCCCACCTGGGACCAATCGCTCGCACGGTGCGCGACGCGGCGCTGTTGCTGGATGTCACGGCCGGTTCCGACGCGCGGGACCGCTTGTCCTGGTCGAGCGGGATCGCCTACGAGGCAGCGGCGGAGGGCGGGATTGCCGGACGCAAGGTGGCCTGGTCGCCCGACCTTGGCTCTGCGGCGGTGGAGCCGGCAGTGGCGGCGGTGGCCGAGGCGGCGGCGCGCCGGTTCGCCGATCTCGGCTGCGCGGTGGAGGCGGCGGACCCCCCGATGCCCGATCCGTGGCAGATCGTGGACACGATCTGGGCGGCGATGAACGCCGGTGCCCACCGCAACGACCTGGCGCGGGTCCGCGACCGTCTGGACCCGGGCCGGTTGGCGATCGTCGAGCGCGGTCGGGCGCTGGACGCCGCGACGCTGGCCGACGCACTGATCCGTCGCAATGCCTACGTCGAAGGGATGCGCCGGTTCATGACCGACGGCGGCTACGACCTGCTACTGACCCCGGCGCTTCCCTGCACCGCGTTCACGGCCGGGGACGACCACCCGGAAACCGTTGGCGGTCTTCCGACCACCTATCTCGGTTGGACCGCGTTCACCTACCCGTTCAACCTGACCGGGCAACCGGCGGCCACCGTGCCCTGCGGCTTCGCCGAGGACGGGTTACCGGTCGGCTTGCAGATCGTCGGCCGGTGGCGAGACGACGTCACGGTCCTCCGCGCCGCCGCCGCCTTCGAGGCGATGGCGCCGTGGGCAGACTCGTGGCCGGATCTCGGTTGAGCTGGCGCGGACACGCCGAATCGAAACCGCCGGAACCCGCGCCGCGCGATCCGGCGATCTCGATCTGGTCGCGTCCGAAACCGTCGCTACTTGGGCTTGGCGGTCCCGGAACGACCGAGCAAACCCTTGATCCAGGAGACGAACGACTCGACGTACTTCACCTGGTGCTCCTTTGCCGGGCGCCGCCGCCACGATGGGGTGCGTGGATGCATCATACACCGGCCGCGCGCTTCTGGGAACGGCCCCGTCACCGCAACCCCAGGTCGCCGAGCGCGGCCCAGGTGGCCGGGGCGGCGGCGCCACTCGGCGCCAACGCCCGCCGCAGCCGATCCAGATCGGCCTCCTCATCGACGTCGAAGGTCGGCGGTGTCGCGGCGACGGTCAGCCCGAGGGCGTGGGCGCGCTCGACCAGCCGGCCGGCGGCATCGGCGGTACTCATCGGGACACCGGAGAACACATCGTGGAACCCGCGCAGCCCGATCAGATAGTACCCGCCGTCGTGGACCCGGCCGAGCGCGACATCGTGGTCCGCGAGGGCGGCGAAGGCGCGGAGCGGAACGTTCGCGCCCAGGTGTGGCGAGTCGGAGGCGATCAGGACCGTGCGGGCGTAGCCGCGCGCCGCGCCCCAGCGAAGCAGATTGGCCTGGCGCTCCCCCCAGTCCGCGCCGGCCTGGGGCACCAGCAGCGGCCACCCCTTGACTCCACGCGGGCAACCGATCGTCGCCAGCACGACGGAAAAATCGTACTCCGGAGGAGAGAAGGCCCAGCCGAGTGCGAACCGGGGATCGCCGGGCGCGAAGCGGCGGG
Organism: uncultured Thermomicrobiales bacterium; assembly: GCA_902806325.1. GTDB lineage: Bacteria > Chloroflexota > Chloroflexia > Thermomicrobiales > UBA6265 > CADCWE01. Next base: position 13,829 of record CADCWE010000069.1, read on the forward strand.
CGAGGTCGGTTAGGAACGCCGCGGCGAGCGCGGCGGCGCGGTCCATCCCGATGGCGGCGCCGAGGCGGGTCTTGGTCTGGCCGGGGACGGGCGCGCGGGCGGCGATCAGGAGCAGATTACCGCTCGGGTGGGGGGCTGGGGACGCGACGTCGGTCACCGATGCACCCGTTCCTCGATGATGCCCCGCGCCGTTGTGACTGTCCGGGACAAGCGTCGCTGGTCGTAGGCATCCATGGCGGGGAGTCGAGGGGACGACTGGGCGAAGGATCGTCGCCTTTTACCGTCGCCTGGGCTTCGGCGTATTGTCGCACGTCGTGATCCAACCGGATGGGCCAAAGGTCCTGGGAGTGCCGGGCTGGCAACCAAACGTCGGGATTGCCTTAAGAACCTGACGCCTGAAACGTTGAACGCGGCCGAAAGAAAAGCGATCGGCTTGCGCGACGCCGAGCGCTACGGTAGGATGCTCTCGGATCGAGACGTCGCCTCTCGGGGGAACGCATCGTGGCAACCATCGCGCCGGGAGATCCCGCGCCGTCCATCGAGGGAACTTTCGAGGACGCCGGCGGATCGCCGCACGCGCTCGCGGATGCACTGGGCGCTGGTCCCGTGGTGTTGGCGATCTACAAGAGTTCTTGCCAGGCAAGCAAGACGGTTTTCCCGTTCCTGGAACGGCTGCACCAGCGGCACGGCGGAGACGGGTTGACGGTGCTCGGAGTATCGCAGGACTCCGCGAACGTGACCCGCTCGTTCGCTCGCCGCGCCGGCGTCAGCTTCCCGATCCTGATCGAACCAGACGGGTACCCGATTTCCCGCGCGTTCGCGATCACGGCCACGCCGACGATCTTCCTGCTCAAGGACGGCGCGGTGTCCTACGCGACGATGGGGTTCTTCAAAGATCCGCTCAACGAACTCGGGCACGTCACCGCCGGCGCGGTCGGGGTGCTGGGGTCCGATCTGTTCACCGAAGCGGACGCGGGAACCCCGATTTTTGTCCCCGGCTGACCGAGTAAGCACCTGCTCTAGGGTTCCTGGAGCGCAAATGATCCCGGCGGCACCGCAAGGACGTAGAGGAGAGAAGGGCCCGTGCCGCGGCTGGCGGGTTGCGGCAGGGCAGGAGCTCAGGACTCGGCGACGAGCCGGAGGACCGGGTAGCTAGGAGTTGACCTGCGCTGATCGGGGGGACGGCGATGCGAAACGGGAGCGGGCGCAACGCGGGGACGATTCGGGTGCTGGTGGTCGACGACGACGCCGGGATCCGTGAACTGTTGCGCGAACTCCTCGTCGGCGAAGGGTACGAGGTCAGCGAGGCGAGCAACGGCCGCGAGGCGTTGGAAGCGGCGCGGGCCCAGCCGCCGGCGGCGGTTCTGATGGACCTGATGATGCCGATCCTCTCCGGCGCCGAGGCGACCACGGCCTTGAAGCGCGATCCGCGCACGGCCGCGATCCCGGTGCTGGCGATGAGCGCTGGCCGCAACTTGGCCGCGGTGGCCCAAGGCATCCCCGCCGACGGCTTCCTCAGCAAACCGTTCAACCTCTCCAACCTGGTCTCCGCGATCCGCCGCCACACCACCGCCAGCGGCCCGAACACGACGGCGATCCTCTAGCACCTGGATGCGACGAAACCGGTCGCGTCCGATGCCTTGGGTCGCCGTGGTCGCCACCGGCCAGAGGGTAACCGGGCATGTTGCTATGCCGACGAGGCGCTTCGGAGGCTGGGTTCGGACGTCACCGGCACCAACAGCGAACGACGGGTCGCCGCGGGTCTGGCAAACCCCAGAGCGCCCACCGCATGAAGGGTCATGCCGAACGACGTCAGGAGCCGCATTCACCTCAACGACGAGGAGACTCCTGACGTGGTTCGGCATGACAGCCGCTTCGCGTCGTCCGTTCTGTCCACCATGCCGGTGAATCGAGGACGTTCGAACGCGCACCGGATGTCGGCGCCAGATCGGATCGCTATCGTGCCGGGATGGCCGGCGGTGACGCCTCCTGGATGATCGCGTTGAACGCGGGAACATCGGTGGCGTCGACCGCGGCCAGGGCCTCGAGCTGGACGTCGATCCGGGCGGCGAGGTCGTCGTAGAGCGCCTGCTGCTGCTCGGTTGGGGCGGCGTCACCGCTGCCGACGGACCAACCGACCGCGGCCAGTTTGGTGTTCAGTTTGACCGGGAAGTTGAGGGTGTCCTGGCTGCTCTTGGCCTTCGTCTGAATCAATTCCCCCTCGATCGCGTCGAGCTTGGCCTGGAGCGCCTTCTCGGCGGTTGCGATGCGCTCGGCGGCGGCGTCCCCTTCGGTCCGCTTGGCCCAGGCGCTGGCTTGCTCGCGCACGGTCCGGACGCGGTTGATCGCCTCGTTGACGGCGGAGAGTTTGTCCCGGACCCGGATCCCGAGCCCGTATTGGGCGTCGAGGTCCGCTTGGGAGACGGACAAACGGGGATCGGCGGCGATGGCGAACGATTGCTCGACGGACCGCTCGCCGACGGTCAGGCGGACCGTGTAGCCACCGGGGGGAACCAGCGGCCCCTCACGGCCGGGTTGGTCGCCGCCCTTGGTGGCGATCTTGGTCGCGTTGTCGGGGCGCATGGACCAGACCCAACGGTTGATGCCCGGCTCGGCCGGGATCGTCGGTTCCTTGTCCTTCTCCTCGGTGTCCTCGTGATCCCCCGTGTCCTCACCACCGGCGGCGGCACCGACCCCTTCGCCCGGTTCGGCGGTGGCGAGGGCGGTTTCGTCGTCGCCACTGGACCCGTCCGCGCCGGCCCCGGTGTCCGGCTTCTTGCTTTTGATCGTCCGGATGGCATTCCCCTGGGCGTCGAGGACCGTAAGGGTGATCGGTTCGGCGGGCGCCCCGGGAAGGGAGTAGTGGACCACGACGCCGTTGGGCGGGTTCTCACCCGCGTCCAACCAGGTCTGCTTCGCGTCGGCGTCCGGCCGCGCCGGGTCCTTGGTCTGGTTGTAGGCGGGGATCAATCCGGCGGCGAACGTAAAGTTCTTCCCTCCGACCGGCGAATGCCCGAACCCCGGGATCCGCCCGTACCGGACGGTGTCTCGCGGTTTGTACAACCGGACCCCCGCCCCGTTCGTCTCTTCCGGCGCAGGAGGTCCTTCGTCCGACTCCGTGAACTGGTGCAGCAGGGACACGTCGTCGAGGATCCAGAACGAGCGCCCGTGCGTTCCGACCACGAGATCGCCCTGGGTAACCACCAGGTCGTGGATCGGCACGACGGGGAAATTGCCGCCCAGGTGGTGCCAGGTGGCGCCGTCGTCGGCGGACACGTAGATTCCGGTCTCGGTGCCGGCGTAGAGGGTGCCGCGGCGGTTGGGGTCCTCTCGGATCACGCGGGTAAAGTCGTCCTCGGGGATGCCGGCGGAGATGTTGTGCCAGGTTTGACCGTGGTCGCCCGTCTTGAACAGGTACGGCGCGAAGTCGTCGCGTTTGTAGCGGGTGGCGGCAACGTAGGCGACCGCCGGGTCGTGGGGCGACGCCTCGATGATCGAGATCAGCGCCCACTCCGGCAATTCCGTCGGGGTCACGTTCTGCCAGGTCGCGCCGTGGTCGTCGGAGCGGTGGACCAGCCCGTCGTCGGTGCCGGCCCAGAGCAGACCGGCCCGGAGCGGAGATTCGGCGAGGGCGAAGACGGAGCCGTAGACCTCGGCCCCGGTGTTGTCCTTGGTGATCGGGCCACCGGACGGCTGCAACGTGATCGGGTCGTTGCGGGACAGGTCAGGCGAGATTGGCTCCCAGCTCGCGCCCTCGTCGCGGGAGCGGAAGACGACGTTGGCCGCGGTGTAGAGGGTCCCGGGGTCGTGGGGCGAGATCAGCGTCGGCGAGGTCCAGTTGAAGCGATACTTAAAGTCCACCGCGCCCCAGCCGGAGTAGGTCTCCGGCCAGACGGTGATGTCGCGCAACTGTCCGGTGGCGTGGTCGTAGCGGGTCAGAACGCCCTGGTAGCAGCCCGCGTAGACGACGTTGGGGTTATCGGGGCAGACGGCGATGTGGCCGGACTCGCAACCGCCGATCTCGTACCACTCGGTCTGGGTGATCGCGTCGTAGTTGGAGCGAGACGGCACGCTCATCGTGGTGTTGTCTTGTTGGGCGCCGTAGACGCGGTAAGGCGTTCGCCGGTCGACGGTGGCGTGGTAGAACTCGGACGTCGGCTGGTTATAGAGGCTGGACCAGGACCGGCCGCCGTTGAATGAGACGGTGCCGCCGCCGTCGTTGCCAAGGATCATCCGGTCCGGGTTGTGCGGGTCGATCCAGAGGTCGTGGTTGTCGCCGTGGGGCGCCGGGACCTGAACGAAGGTTTTGCCCGCATCCACCGATTTGAAAAGTTCGACGTTGAGGCACCAGACGGTGTCGGGGTCCTTCGGGTCGGCGGTGAGATGGGAGTAGTACCAGGCGCGCTGGCGCAGATTGCGCTCCTCGTTGACCCGCTCCCAGCTTTCGCCGCCGTCGTCGGAACGGAAGACGCCGCCCTTGTCGTGCTCGACGATTGCCCAGACGCGGCCGGACCGGGCCGGCGAGGCGGCGACACCGATCTTGCCCTTGATCCCCTTCGGCATTCCGTGCTTGGCGGAGAGATCCGTCCAAGTCCCGCCGCCGTCTGACGACTTCCACAAACCGGAACCCGGACCGCCGGAGGAGAGGTAGTGCGGACCGCGCCGCGCTTCCCAGAAGGAGACGTACAGCTGCCGGGGGTTGCCCGGGTCGATCGAGAGATCGATCGCCCCGGTGTCCTCGCCACGGGAGAGGATCAGGTCCCAGTGCTGGCCGCCATCGCGGGAGCGGTAGAGACCGCGCTCCGAGTTCGGTCCGTGGGCGTGGCCGAGGGCGGCGACGTAGACGGTGTCGGGGTCGGTCGGGTGAACCCGGACCTTGCCGATGTTGCGCGTGCGCTCCAGCCCGAGGTGGGTCCACGTTTTGCCGGCGTCGGTGCTCCGGTAGACGCCGTCCCCGTGGGAGACGTTGCCCCGGATGGTGGCCTCGCCCATCGCGGCGTAGACCACGTTCGGGTCGCCCGGGCAGACGGCAAGGCCACCGACTGAGGCCCGTTTGAAGTAACCGTCGGAGACGTTCTCCCAGTATTGGCCGCCGTCGTTCGACTTCCAGACCCCACCGCCGGTGGAGCCGAAGTAGAACGTGCCGATATCGCGCGAGTCCCCGGCCACGGCGACCACCCGTCCCCCGCGGTGGGGGCCGATGCAGCGCCAGGTTAGGGAGTCGAGCGGAGTCTTCGGAGCGGCGGTCGGCGCGGTGACGGGTGCGGTGTCAGTCGGCACGGTGCCTCCACTGGCTGAGCGGACGAAACGGATTCCGGCGGAGGCGATTATAGGAGGATTGGCGGTCCCAGTTCGGGGGCATCAGATTGTCCCCGGCGGCCATGGAACGGACCGTCCTCAAACGTTCTATTCGGCTCGGGTGGCTGATGGCGCCGCGTCGCTCGGAATCGGTCCCTCCCGCTCGAACGCGCACCGGGGGAAGCCGTCGAGCGTTTCACCTGGATCGCCGTGTTGGTCGAACGCAGGTGATTCTTGCGCGACGGTCGGTACCGGCCAACGGGCGGCGTAAGCGCCGCCCGTTGGCCGGTGATCCCGACGCCGCCTCGAACCCGGGGGGCCGATACATTCCCGTACTCTTGACGATCGCGTCCCAATTCAAAACCGGGGACGTTTCCCGTTTTGGCTGTTCTGAAACCACCGATTCGGCGAAGGCGGGCAGGAGCATCGGTTGGGCGATGGCGTCGCGTGACGAAGCAGGATTCGTCGGTCGAGTTCGGGGCCACCGGTCTGGGCGGAGCGGGGCGCGACACTGGCCGATTGGTTCGGTCCGGGACCGTACGCGGTCCGCAACCGGGATCATTTTCCCAATGCCATGAGCGGGGGGCGATGCTAGGATCGTTGGGTCGGGAGTGACGAGAACGCGACCTCGGGGCCGTTCGTCCGACCCGCGCGTCTGCGCCGGGTTGGGTTCATCGTTCCGCGATGCTGATGCCGCCACCGGAAACGGTGTCCCCGAGATGCGCCGATTGCTCGTTGTGTTGCTGACGCTGGTTGTCATGCTGTCCCCGGTCGGTGGATTCGGCCCAGGTGGGTCCGCCGGTGCCCAGGACGCGACACGGGGTCGAGACCTCGTTGGGGCGTCGCAAGACGCGCCGGTCGTCGTCGCCGCCGCCGTCGGCGTCGGCACGTCCGATGGCGCCGAAAACTGCGGCGCGGTCGCAAACCCCGACCAGTCCGATTCCGACCTCGATGGGGCCGGTGACGCCTTCGATGCGCCGCCACCGCCCCCGGCCGATGTCGACGGTGGTGGCGTGCGGGACAGTGCCGACAATTACGGCGGCATGCCGAACCCCAACCAGACCAATAGCAACGGCAATAGTATCGGCGACGCTTGCGATGCCCCGTTGCCGCCGGACACCGACGGCGACGGCATCGCCGACGCGAGCGACAACTGCCCGGCGGTGCCGAACGGCGATCAGGCCGACGCCAACGCGAACGGCGCCGGTGACGGTTACGCCGCGGTCGCGCCGACGGCCACCACCGTGCCGACCCCTCCCTGGGCGACCGATCCAACCGCGCCGGTCCCCTCGGCCACCGCGATCCCTTCCGCCTCGCCTTCCCCCTTGGCAACGCCGATTCCGGTCGGACTCGGACCGGACGATCCGTCGCTCTTCGGTTGGCCGGCGATCGTCGGCGGCACGCCGCTTCTCTAGCCCGGTCTGCTGGTTCCCGGCAGCGGTAGCGGCTCGACCGTCGCCCGGATCAACGTCGGCGGCCCGGAAGTTGTCACCGCCGACGGCAACACCTGGAGCGCCGACATCGGATCGACGGTGGCAAGGTCCACAACCGCACGGCAAATCGACCCATCGCCGGCACCGCCGGCCCGGTCCTCTACCGCACGGAGCGCCGCAGCGACGAAGACGGCGGCGTCTTGACGTACGCGATCCCGGTCCCCCGCGCCGGCGCCTACACCGTCGAACTGCACGTCGCCGCGCTCACCTACCCGGCCAAGCGGGGTGGCTATCGCCAAAGTCGCCGCGTGATGACGGTCAACCTCGACGGCGGCGGCGCCGAGCTGGCCGACTGGGACGTCTTTAAGACCGCCGAGCCGGTTGTCGCCGAGATCAAGTCGTTCGAGGTCCAGGTCCGCGACGGCGTCCTCGATCTGACCGGCGGTGCCTCCGCCGGCCGCGCGACCATCACCGCCTTGGAAGTGATCGTCCAACCGGGCGCCGGCGACGCCTTGGTCGAGTACGCGATGCAGTACCAGGGCTTGCCCTACATCCGGGCGACCTCCGGTCCGAACTCCTTCGACTGCTCCGGTTTCACCAACTGGGTCGTCTTCCACGTCCTCGGCGTCCACATCGGCCTCAACCAGTTGGAGCAGGTCCGGTCCGGGACGGCGGTCAAGAAGGGTGACGTGCGGACCGGCGACCTGGTCTTCTTCGCCGGCACGCGCCCGACCGTGCCCGGAGTCTCCCACGTCGGCATCTACATCGGTGGCGGCCAGTTCATCCACGCCTCGGCCGGTGCCGGCGCGGTGGTGGTCGGCGATCTCAGCTCCGGCTACCACGCGGGCACCTACTACGGCGCGGTGCGGATCGTCTAGTCCGCTCCGTCCCGCGGCGAGCGGGGGCACGACCGGCGCGATACCGGTCGTGCCCACGCTTTGGCCCGTCCGATTGCCGTCATTGGTTCGGGGCTGGCACGGTCGGCGAAGCCGCCGATGACGCCACCGGCCGCTGCGGCAGGCGCCCGGCGACGACCACGGCCAGCGCAACGACGCCGATCATTGAGACGTCGTGGGCGAGCAGGCTGGCGGTGGCCGGCTCGTCGTCGGAGCCAAAGGCGGCGATCAGGGCGCCGCCGATGCCGGCCCCGAGCGCGACACCGAGGGCGCTGGCCAGCGGCATGGTCGAGGTCACCGCCCCTTCCTCGCCGGGCGGGGCGGTCTCCATCGTTACCAGCGAGATCGTCGAGTACGACAACCCGATTCCAAGGCCGGCGACGCCCCAGGCGACGATTCCCACGGTGGCCGGCACCGAAGGCGAAAGGAGCAGCGCGATCCCGGCGCTGCCGAGGGCGACCAAACCGAGGCCGAAGCGGACCAGAGCGCGCCGGTTGACCCGGTGCACGTAGCGTGCTTGGAGCCACGACCCGGTGGTCCAGGTGATCGTCGCCGCGGTCAAGGCCAGCCCGGCAAAGGCGGCGGAACGGTCTCGGACCTCGACCAACGTCAGCGGCACGAAGGCGTCGACGCCGAAGAAGGCGAGACTGAGTAGCCCCATCGTCGCGATCCCCGCCGGCAGCCCTGGTGCCGCGCGCAAGGTGCCCGTCGGCAGTAGCCGGCGCAGCGCGTCCCACCCGAGGCCCCCGCCGACGGCCAGCGCCGGGACGGCCAGCAGCACCGACCCGGCGCCGAGACCGGTCAACAAGAGACCGGTGCCGCCCGCCAACTGGACGGCGCGCAGCAGATGGACCCGATCGCGCTCCGTCGCGTTGCCGCCCGGGATCAGGCGCAGCGACGGCAAGGTCAGCGCCGCCGCGACCGCCACCGGCGGCGCCAAGCCGAGAAAGATCCACCGCCAGCCGATGGAGTCCCCGACCACCCCGGCGACCCCTGGCCCGATCAACCCGGGTACCACCCAAGCGGTCGACATCAGGGCCAGCATCCGCGGTTTGGCCGCGTCCGGGTAGCCACGCCCGACGGCAACGTAGGCCACCGAGCTGATGATCCCGCCGCCGAGGCCCTGGACGGCACGGCCGAGGATGAAGACGAGCATGGTTGGGGCAAGCCCGCCGAGGAGCAGACCGGCGACGAACAGAACGACCCCGGCGGCGAACGGCCGCGCCGGTCCGGCCAGATCCGCCTCCGCCCCGGCGACCACGATCCCGACCAAATTGGCGAGAAAAAAGGCGCTGAACCCCCATCCGTAGAGGCGCAGCCCGTCCAGATCGTCGACCGCCGCTGGCAGGATCGTCGCCACCGCCAGCGCCTCGAACGCGGCGCCGCCGATGGTTAGCAGCATCCCGGCGGTCAGAACCCGATAGGCGGGCGACCATGGCCCGCCGGGCGCCAGCGCCAATCGCGAACCGGGCGTCGAATCGAACGTGTCGGCCGCCTGGGACACGGGGTCGGCCTCCGCTTGGTGGGGTCTGGGATCTGGAGTCTATGGGACGGAGCGGTCAGGTTACCGACGGCAGGCGGCGGCCGACGTGGACCTCGCCCTGGCGGTGCGCCTCGTTCCAGACTTCTCGCAGGGGAACGGCGTGGGCTCGGGCGAGGGCGAGGCAGTCGTCGTACTCCGGCGCGGCGTCGAGGACGCGCCCGTTCCAGATCCTGAGTTTCAGCCGGACCTCGCCCCAGCGGGTGGTCGCGGTCTCGAATACCCGCGCCGCCTTGACCCGGTCCACCCGGGTGGCGCGGACGCCGAGGGTGGTGCTGTTCTCGATCAGGACGTCTTCCAGGGCCCGGCGGCGGTGCGCCGGGCTGAGCGCGGAAACGATCGCAGCGGGCCGTCCCTTCTTCATCGTTACCGGGGTCAGCCAGACATCAACCGCACCGGCGGCGAACAAGCGCTCCGACAACAGTTCAAAGAACTGCGGGTTCATGTCGTCGAGGTTTGTTTCCAGCACCAGATCGCCATCGTCCACCGTCGCGGGTTCGTCGGCCGCTTCGCCGATCCAAACCCGCAGCGCGTTCGGCCACGGCAGTTCGCGCGAGCCGAAGCCGTAGCCGATCGCGGAGGGGACGAAATCCGGACGCCGGAACTCGGCCAAGGTCGTCAGGATCGCAGCGCCGGTCGGGGTCAGCAACTCGGCCTCGACCGGGGTCCCGCCCGGGTCCGGACCGGCGGCCGGGGCGTTGGCGCGGGCGAGCAACTCCGCCGTCGCCGGCGCGGGCACGGGGATGATCCCGTGTTGGGAGCGGGTGAAACCTGACCCGAGGCGGGGCGCACCGCTGAACACGCCGTCCACCCCGAGCAGCGCCAGGCCCACGCAGGCGCCGCAGATGTCCACGATCGCGTCCACGCCCCCGACCTCGTGGAAGTGGACTCGTTCGGTCTCGACCCCGTGGACCTTGGCCTCGGCCTCGGCCAGGCGGCGGAACACGGCCAGCGCGCCGACCTTCGGCGCCTCATCGAGGGCAGACCCGGCGATCAGATCGCGGATCGCCGCCCAATCCCGCTGCGGCTGATCGTCCGCCACGGCGACGACGGCGCGGGTGCCGCCGATGCCGTGCTGGGAGACCTGTTCCGCCCGCAACTCGTAGCCGCCGAGACCGAGTTTGCCCAGCTCGGCCCGCAGGCGCCGCAGATCCAACCCGGCATCGAGCAAGGCACCGAGGATCATGTCGCCGCTGGCGCCGGAGAACGGATCGAAATAGGCGATGCGCACGGTGGAATCCTTCGGTCGACGCTCAGCGCGCTGCGCTCAGCCGGAGGCTGGCATCGGAGAGGGCGGCGTCGCACCAGGCGGCGATCTCGTCGGTCAATCCCAGCGCCGGAAGCTCCGCGGCGGCGAACCAGGAAACGCCGGGGCGGGGAGTGGCCGGTTGGCCGGTGGCGAAGTAGACCAGGTCGATGTGCTGGTGACCCGGGGCGATGTCGGTCAGCTGGATCCCGGCCGGGCGGATCAGTTGACGCGGTTGACCCGGGCGATCGACGGAGATCGCCGACGGGCCGCGGAGGGTGGCGATGACCCCGGTCTCCTCGAAGACCTCGCGTGTTGCCGCGTCGTCCGGCAACTCGCCGGGTTCGACGTGCCCGCCGGGTGGCAGCCAGCGGGCGAGCCGGGCGTGACGGTGCAGCAGCACCCGGCCGTCGTGGATCACGAAGACCGCGACCGCGAAATCGCGGCTTGCCTGGGAGACCGGATTCGCCAGGACGTCAATCACCGAACGAGGCGTCCCGCTGGCCCCCGTCGGACCACCGTCTGGGCCGATCGGCGGCAAGTTCGGCTCCCGGGTCGCTCCGGGCGACCCGGGTCTCGGCGGCGGCTTCGAGCCAGGTCCATGCGGTTTCCTCGGACAGTTCCACCCGCGGCGCTTCGTTGTCGGGCGTGTGAATTGCCTGCTCCGGCGCGGGGGACGGTCGGTCCTCCGGGTCCCGCTGCGGGCGCCAGCCGATCACCTCGTCCTTCGGCGCGTCGGCCGCGGTTCGCTGGGCACGCATCGACCGATCACGCCGGATGGCGCCCGGGGAGTCGGCGTCGGCATCCGCAAGGGTAGGTCTCAGTGGCGCACCGGTTGTCCAGGAACGGCGGGTCCAGCCGTCGGTGGTCGACCCGATCGCCGGTGTCGCCTTCTCGTTCGGAGCGACGCGCGTTGCAGGGAGGTCGAACCGTTGGCCCCAACCGGACGGACTCGTTGGTGGCGCTAAGGGACGCCCCCGTTCCCACCAGGCCCTAGCCCAACGCTCGAGTCGGCGATCCCAGATGCGCGCCCGGCTCCATCCGGTTCGCGCTCCGGTGATCGCCAATTGGCGAACGTCGCGCGCGGGGTCGCGGTCCCTCCGAATACCGTGCCGTTGCGGAACCGGGCGGATTTGGTCGAGCGAGGTCGACGAGGATGGCCGGAAGCGCGATGCGGCCACGGGAAGGGCCGGGGCCGGAACCACCACCGAAAACGGGCGCGAGCGCGGCAATGCCCGACCGCCGCGGGCGCCAACAGGCCGCCACGCGTCACGAAGGACGTAAGCGGCGACGACCACGCCGGCGTGGAGCGCGAGGAGGATGCCCCACCTGGCAACGACGCTCCGGATATCGAGGTCGCTGGGGGACCGGTACAGATCACGCATCACCAGCGCGACCGATCCCACCGCGAGCACCCCGGCGTGCAACCGGAGCAGCCCAACGCCGGTCAGCCAAGCGGCGAATCCCCGTCCCAACCGCTGGAGCGAAGCGTCACCGGGTTCCCCGCGTTCCCCGACTTCTGGATCGAGCGCCATCGGCACCGCCCTTGCCCCAATGCCGGCGCTACGGCGCGCCGAGCAGCCCGTTGATCCGTTCGACCAACCGCCGGTCGTGTTGCACCAGTTGTGCCAGGCGCTCGGAGATCGGCCGCGCGCCTTCGAGCGCCTGATTCATTTCCCCGCTCCCCATGCCGCGCAGCATGGCGAGGGTGGACTCGCGCGCGGTCCCGAACTGGGAAAGGATCACCGGTGTCGAGTCGTCCTCGCCCTCGGTGCCGAGCACCGGGGCCTCGTCCTCGCCGAATATCTCCGGCATCGGCACGCCGGTCAGACGCTCCTTGAGCGCCTGCGAGAATTTCAGCTCGTTGTCGCGGAGTCGAACCACCACGTCGCGCACCGATGCCCCGTCCCCGCCCTTCAAGCGCAGGCGTTCTTCCGGTAGGTGACGGACCCGCCCGTTGAGTTCACGGTAGGTGGTGATCAAGTCGTCGATCACGGTGGATTGCTGGATAACCATGCCGCTCCCCCGGTGTTCGGCCCCGACCGGCCGCCTAGCCGGTCACGGGCGCCGCCAACGCCCCGTTCGACGGATCGCGACGGCACCCGGCGGGGCGCCACACGAATCCGATAGCGGGCGGATTGTAGCAAGCTTCGCATCCCCGAGACCGCGTGTCGTCACGGCGCCCGGAACGGGCTCGGGCGCGCCCCCATTGCGGCGCGGCTCTTGCTACACTGGTGGCACGCCGTTGGGAACAACCGACCCGTGGCGATACCGCCCAGAAGTTCCACCGCGCGATCCCGTCCCCGCCCTGAGAAGTCTCGGGTGGGTCATCGGTGATTGGCGCCGAGAGTCGACGCAGGACCAGGACAACCGCGATGCCCGACGAAGCTCAACTTCCGACGCGAACCCCGATGCGCTGCCCCATCTGCGACGGCGCGCTGGACGATGCGCAGATCCGCGACCTGGGGGGCGTCACCGCCGATCTGGTCTGGCAACTCCATGCTGGGCGCTGCTCCGAGCACGGCTGGTTCCAGACCGAGGTCGTCTCCCGCCCGCCGCGCGAAATCTTCGCCGTCGACCGCCCGTTCGGCGTCGTCCGCCGGTTGATCATCGACGGGACCGAGGTGTTCTCCTTCCCGACCGTATGGAACGATCTTCCACCCGCCGCCCGCCGCCAACGGGTTGATCCGCTCGATCCGCGGTTTTGGCAGGTGCGCGAGCGCCGCGGCACGAACTAGGGGCCGGCGGCAGCATCGGGGACGCGCGGTTGGCCGCGGGAGGGTTTGGGCATGATCATCTGGACGCGGTCGTTTCCCGTTTCCGTGGAAGGCACGGTGGCGCCGGAACCCGATCGCGAGGGCGACCGCGACCTGGTGGTTGATCCGATTGTTCGCTTGGCCAGCCGCGCCGCGGGGGATCGCCGCCTCGGCGTGCTCTTGGCCATCGCGCCGGCCACGGCGATGGCCTTCCAGCCGCTGTCGTTGGCGGCGGCCGAGGCGTTGGCGGCGCGCGATCCGCAGCGGTTGCGCCGGCTCGGCGCGCCGGAAGCCTTGATCGCCCTGGTCGCCTTTCCCCGCGTCCACGGCGTACTCTTCCCGAACTAACCGGCGCGCATCGGCGCACCGACGTTTTCGGTTTGCGATGACGGAAGGTCCGTTCCCTCCATGCTGCCCCAACCACGCACCGCCGGCGGCCACGGCTCCACCACCAACCCGGGCGTAGACATCAACCCGCCGGCGTCGCCGATCGCCCCGTCGCCCGGGCTGCCGTCCGGTCCGCCGGAGCGCCGGGCGGGTTTGACGCCGGTCACCCTGTTTTTGGTGCTGCTGGTCGCGTACGTGCTGATCCAGGTCCAACTGGTCTTAATTTTGTGCCTGCTGGCGGTGTTGTTCGCCACGGTGATCGAGCGCCCGGTTCACCTCCTGGAACGCCGATTCGTCCCGCGTCCGCTGGCGATCGTCGCGGTTTACCTGGCGATCATCGGCGGCATCGCCTTGCCGGCGGTATTGATCGCCCCGGAGATCGGAGACCAAGCGTCCAACTTTCGCGAGAAGGCGCCGGAGCAACTCAACGACCTGCGTCGGTCCTGGGCCGGCAGTTCCAACCCGTTGCTCAATGGCCCCGGCCAACAACTGCTGGGCGAAGGGATCCGGACGATCCGCAACCCGCCCCAGGAGACGAACGTGGAGCGCGAGACCGCGGTCAACGTCCTGACCGGGGTTGGTGGCGCCATCGTCGGCTTCTTGGCCGTGCTGGTGATCGCGTTTTACTACTTGATGGAGAAGTCCCTGCTCCGCCAACTGGTGCTTGGCGAGATCGGGATCGGCGGCCGAGAGCGGGTCAATCGGGTCTGGGACAACGTCGAGCGCAAGGTCGGCGACTGGTTGCGCGGCCAACTGACGCTGTGCCTGATCATCGGGGTCACCGCGACACTCGGCTACGGCATCCTCGGCGTCCAGTTTTGGCCGTTACTCGGGTTATGGGCCGGGATCACGGAGATCATCCCGATCGTCGGGCCGTGGCTCGGCGGCGTGCCGGCGGTCATCATCGCCCTGACCATGTCGCCGAACAAGGCGTTGCTGGTGATCCTGTTCATCGTGGTGTTGCAGTTGATGGAAAACACGGTGCTGGTGCCGCGGGTGATGCGGGGCGCTGTCGGGCTGACGCCGCTGACCGTGTTCGTCGCGATCCTTGCCGGAACGGAGTTCATGGGGCTGGCGGGAGCGCTGCTGGCGATCCCGTTCGCCGCCGCGATCCAGGTCCTCCTGACCGATTACCTGGACGCCCGGCGATCGGCCAACCGCGGCCTCGGCCAGGCTGCGGCATTGCCGGCCTGGCGGTGGATGCGCGGCCCGAGCGTGGTCGACGGTCACGCCAACCCGGTCGATCCGTCCGAGGTTCCGCCCGCGCCGCCTGCCACCGATCCGCCGCCGGGAACCCGCGCCACCGGGTGGACGGGGGACCTGATCTCTCGCGCCGTTGGCCGCGCGAGCGCGACGTCGGTCACCTCGGTGCCGGTCGTTGAGCCGGTCGAGGGCACCGCCAACGGGACCCCGGCGGCGGACCCGACCGCCTCCAAACACTGAACCGGGGATGCCGGGAACGCTACGCTGGACGTGGCTTCGGCGGCCGGATCAGCAGCTCGATCCCTTCTTCGTGGATCTCGAACACCCACCCCCCGACCGAGGCGACCGCCGGCGAACTGACCTCGCCCCACCGGACCTCGACCTCCTGCCCATCGACCACGACCGTTTGCACCGGCTGCAGACTGAAGGCGTGGCGTGGGTTGCGGTAGATCATCCGCGATCCGCCCACCCGGTCCACCGCCTCCTCGGCCACCGCCGTCGCCTCCGCTTCGGATAGCCGGCGGCCTTGGTTTTGCGCATCCACGCCCTGCTCCTTGGTGCCCAGATTAGCCTCGTCGTGCCCCGCGATGCTAGCATGTCCCCCCGTCGAATCCGGTCGTTTCGCCCGGCACGATCCCGATCTGCCGCCGAAGGCGAGGGCGCGCGTCCCTCCCGCAGGAAGAACGACAAACAGCGACATCGCCGCACCGCTTATGGAGACGCCATCCCATGGTTACCGCCGCACCGCGCCTGCGCGACGACATCGACGAGATCCTGCCCGGCGTGATCGCCGACCGGCGCCACCTCCACGAGCACCCGGAACTGGGGTTTCAGGAGGTCGAGACCGCGCGCTTCGTCGCCGAGCGGTTGCGGTCGCTCGGGGTCGACGATATCCGGACCGGGATCGCCAAAACCGGCGTCACCGGTCTGATCCGGGGTACCGCGCCGCAGGCAGGACCCGCCAAGACGGTGCTGCTGCGGGCGGACATGGACGCCCTGCCGATCGAGGAGGAAAACCAGGTCGAGTACCGGTCGACCGCCGGCGGGGTCATGCACGCCTGCGGCCACGACGGCCACACGGCGATGCTGCTCGGGGTGGCGCGCCTGCTGCTGGAGCGGCGGGATCGCTTCGCGGGTGCCGTCAAGCTGCTCTTCCAGCCGGCCGAGGAGCTGCCCCCCGGCGGCGCCCAGGCGATGATCGCCGAGGGGGTGCTGGACGATCCCAAGGTCGACGCCGCCTTCGGTATGCATCTCGCCCAGGAGCAACCGGTCGGCGCCATCGCGCTGCGCGGCGGGCCTGCGATGGCTGCCGCCGACCGTTTCGTCGTCGTCGTCCACGGCAAGGGCGGCCACGGCGCCCGGCCACAGTCGACGGTCGACCCGATCGCCGTCGGCGCCCAGATCGTGACCGCGTTGCAGACCCTCGTTTCCCGCGAGACCGACCCTCTGGCCGCCGCCGTGGTCACCGTCGGCGCGTTCCGGGCCGGAGACGCGTTCAACGTGATCCCGGACACCGCCGAGCTGCGCGGCACCGTGCGCACCTTCGACCCAGCGGTGCGCGACGCGCTGGAGGAGCGGATCGAGGCCGTGGTCCGCGGCGTCGCCGGGGCAATGCGTGCCGACGTCGCGTTCACCTACACCCGGGGGTACCCCCCGACCGTCAACCATCCGGCCGAGACGGCGCTGGTCCGCGAGGTCGCGACCGAACTCTTCGGCCCGGAGCGGGTGATCGACTCGCCCCTGAAAATGGGCGCCGAGGACTTCAGCTATTTCCTGGAAGCGGTGCCGGGCTGCTTCTTCTTCGTCGGCAGCCGCAACCCGGACAAGGGCTTGATCTGGGGCCACCACCACCCCCGCTTCGACATCGACGAGGAAGCCCTCGGCACCGGGATCGAGGCGATGGTGGCGACGACGCTGCGCTACCTCAACGGTGCGGAGTAGGAGGCCCGCCATGGCCGCGACCGCGTCCGTCGACCGCGTCTGGACGTACCAGGACCTGCGTGATCTGCCGGACGACGGACACCGGTACGAGATCATCGACGGGGCGTTGTTGATGGCGGCCTCGCCGGTGATCAAGCACCAGGAACTGTCGAACCGCCTCCACCTCTTGGCTGGTCCCCACGTCCGCGATCGCGGGCTTGGCGTTGTGTGGTACGCCCCGCTCGATGTCTACATCGGCCAGCACGATGTCGTGCAGCCGGACCTGCTCTTCATCCGCCAGGACCGGCTCCACTTGTTCCCCACCAACGACGTGGTCCGTCTCCCGCCGGATCTGGTGGTCGAGATCGCCTCGCCCTCGACGCGGCGGCGGGATCTCATCGCCAAGGCCCGGCTCTAGGCGGAGTTCGGCGTACCAGAGTACTGGCAGGTGGACGCGGACACCCCTGGATTTCGAATGCTTGCGCTTCACGACCGGCGCGACGAGGATGTGGCTCCGGTCAAGGGCGGATCCGCTCGCTGGTGATCCCTGGGTTGGAGATCGACCCGGTCGCGCTGTTTGCCGTTATAGCGTGAGCCAAGGTGGCGCGCAATCTAGTCCGCGCGCTGGGTCGTCGTCGGCGACGGCGCGGTGCACCACCCGCCGGAGCGCGGCGAGGTCGTCTACGACGGCTATCGGATCGTCTCCTTCGGGCATCGTTTCCCGCCTCGGTCGACGAGGCCATCGATGCCGGGGACTCCCCGGTCGGACCCGGAGTTATCGATCTCCACGCGCCGTACGAACGCGATTCGACGTTGCTCGGCGACGCCAACGACCCCGGCCGGCGGAAGGGGCGAGGTCGGCAGGGGGCCGCGTGGGGAGCGGGTAGCGCGACGATGCTTTGCCCGAGGCGGAGGCGTTCCAACACGAGTACGCCTTGACCCAACCGGTGCGTCACGTCGTTGCCACGGCCCTGCCGCTCCGCTCCATTCTCTACCACGCTTGGGCCGAGACCGACGTCGAGCACGCCCGCGCCGCCGCGACCGCCGCCGCGCTGGAAATCCGTGCCGATCTCGGCCCGTCGTACCGTGCCGGGATGAATCGAGCTTCGGCGGTTGGATGGGCAGCCCGGGGCCCGTTGGGAGCATGACCGCCCGCCCCCTCAACCATTCTAGGAAGCATCGCGGCACCGCTTCCTGACCGAGCGCGCGGGACCGGCCTGGCGCAAACGATCCCCCCGGCTCTTGACAGCCCGATAATCCGTGCTAGCCTGCACCATAGTCATGGGAGCGCTCCCACCGCAGCGTTGCGGGGAGGCACGGATGAACCTCGAAGAAGTGGCGCGGTTGGCGGGGGTTTCCCGCTCGACCGTGTCGCGGGTGGTCAACGGGGACGCCAAGGTCAGCGCCTCGGTCCGGGCGCGTGTCCAAGACGTGGTCCGCGAGCACGGCTACCACCCCAACGCCGCGGCCCGCTCCCTCGCATCCCGCCGGACGCGAATCCTTGGCCTCTTGATCCCCCGCGCCAGCGGCGCCATCTTTAGCGACCCGTTCTTCCCGGTCCTGATCCAGGGCGCCGTCGACGCCTGTAACCACGCCGACCACAATTTGATGCTGCTGATGGACACCGACGAGGAGGCGCCGACCGCCGAAGGGTCGCGCCTCCACCGCCGCGTCCTGCGCGGTCGACACCTCGACGGCGTCGCGGTCGCCGCCAGCGTGGTCGACGACCCGGTGGTGGCGCTGCTGCGCAAGGAGCGTCTGCCCTTTGTGCTGATCGGGCGCCACCCGGACCCGGCCGTCGCCTACGTCGACGCCGACAACCGGGGCGGCTCACGCGCCGCCGTCGCCCACCTGGTCGCCCACGGGCGGCGCCGGATCGCCACCATCGCCGGCCCAAGGACCATTCGCGCCGGCCGGGACCGCTTGGACGGCTACCGTGACGCCCTCGCCGCCGCCAAGCTGCCGTCGAATCCGGCGCTCATCGGCGACGGCGATTTCTCCCGCCGGGATGCCCACCGGGCCACCCACGCCCTGTTCGGGCAACCCCCCTGACGAGCGCCCGGACGCGCTCTTCGTCGCCAGCGACACGATGGCGCTGGGGGCGTGGCAGGCGCTCGAAGAGTTGGGCCTCCGGGTGCCGGAGGACGTGGCGCTGGTCGCCTTCGACGGATTGGAGCAGAGCCAGGTCGCCCGGCCGACGCTCTCGACGGTGGTCCAGCCGATCCGCGCGCTGGGCCGGGAAGCGACCGCGGCCTTGATCCGGATGATCGAGCGCCCGGTGGACGAGCCGACGCGGTGCTATCTTGGCAGCCGCCTCGTCTTCCGCGGCTCGTGCGGGTGCGCCGGCGGCGAGGTGGACCTGCCCGGGCCGCTGTCCGCCTACGATCCGGACATCGAATCCGGGAGCGGTGACGTAGGTCCTACATAACGGGCGGCCGCGAGGGCCGCCGGGGACCGCCGGCGACGCCGCCGGCGCGGTCGGAAATGCGCGAGGAGGAATCCGGACCGATGGTCAACGACGAACTCACCGGTCTGATTGGCCAGTTGCCAGACCGCCGGTTCGACCGGCGCCGCTTGGTGCAGGGGGCCGCTGCCGCCGGCTTCTCCGCCTCCGGTCTCGGGGTCGCCCTGACCCGGATGGGTGCGACTGACGTCGCGGCACAGGACGCCGAGGCGGGACTGGTCACCGTTTCCCAGGAGCAGCAGCAGACCTGGATCCGCAACTTCAACCCGCTGCTCTCCGGCGACGTCATCCGCTGGCCGACACAGGCCGGCATCTACGAACCGATGATCATCTACAACACCGCCAAGGGCGAAATCGTGCCCTGGCTGGCGACCGAGTACGCCTTCTCCGAGGACAACCTGAGCCTCACGTTCACGACCCGCGAGGGCGTGACCTGGTCCGACGGTACCCCGTTTACCGCCGCCGACGTCGCCTTCACCTTTAACCTGCTGGTGGAGAACACCGGGTTGGTCGGATCCGGCGCCGTTCGCGCCGCCCTCCAGTACGTGACCGCGATCGAGGCACCGGACCCGAGCACCGTCGTCTTCACCTTCGACCAGGTCTACACCCCCGGCCTCTACGACCTCGGCGAGCAGGTGATCGTGCCGGAGCACCTTTGGAAGGACATCGCCGACCCGGTGACGTTCACCAACGAGAACCCAGTCGCCACCGGCCCGTTCACTGAGATCGCCCGGTTCGAGTCCCAGTACTGGGAACTGCGCAAGAATCCGAACTACTGGCAGGAAGGCAAGCCTTACATCGAGGGGTTCCGCTTTCCGGCCTACGTCTCCAACGACGCCGCCAACCTGGCGACCCTCAACGGCGAGAACGATTGGACCGCCAACTTCATCCCCGACGTGGAGAAGACCTACGTCGAGAAGGATCCCGACAACTTCCACTACTGGTTCCCGCCCTTCGGCGACACGGTCCAGCTCTACGTCAACACCACCAAGGCGCCGTTCGACAACGTCGACGTCCGCAAGGCGATCAGCATGGCGATCAACCGAGACCAGATCGTCGCGATCGCGATGTACGACTACACCCACCCTGCCGACGCGACCGGTCTCTCCGACGCCTACGAGCGGTGGAAGAACCCGGCCGCGATTGAAGCGGGGCAAAGCTGGGTCACGCTTGACGTCGACGCCGCCAACGAGATGCTCGACGCAGCCGGGTTGGTCCGCCAGGACGGCGGAACCCGGATCCTGCCCGACGAGACGCCGCTGCGCTACGACCTCAACGTCGTCTCCGGCTGGAGCGACTGGGTCTCGGCGTGCCAGATCATGGCCGAAAACTTGAAGCAGGTGGGGATCGAGGTTTCGGTCAAGACCTACGACTTCGCCGCCTGGATCGACATCGTTCAGAAGGGCGAGTTCGACCTCTCGATCGGCTGGAGCGCGGGCGGGCCGACCCCGTTCAACTACTACCGCGGCCAGATGTCCTCGACGACCTTCAACGAGATCGGCACAATCTCGCCGGAGAACTGGCATCGCTTCGTCAGTGAGGAGGCCGACACGCTGCTCGAGCAGCTCGCCTCGACTTCGGTCTTCGAAGAGCAGAAGGCCGCCGCCGACGAGCTGCAGCTGCTTTACGCGGAGAACGCGCCCTCGATCCCGCTCTTCCCCGGTCCGCAGTGGGGCGAGTTCAACACCCAGCGCTTCGAAGGCTTCCCGTCCGAGGAGGACCCGTACGCGATCCTCTCGACCTTTACGGCGCCCGACCGGCTGATCGTGATGACGACGATCAAACCGAAGGCGGGGTAAATCCCCCTATCCCCTCAACCCCCCTTCCCCTCGCGACCGGGGGGAAGGGGGGCTTCCGACGCGCGTATCGGCTCCCCCCTTGCCCCCGCGATCGGGGGCAAAGGGCTGGGAGGATAGGGGGAGCCGTCTCTTCCCTTAAGCGTGATCCAGCAACCGGCGCTACAATACCGCCCCCGCTCCCGGCGCAACGGCGCGCCGGGAGCGGGGCGCTTCCCGCGAGGCAGCGGAAGGATCTCGGCCGTGGGCTATCTGGCGCGGCGGATCGGGTTCTACCTGGTGGCGGCCTGGGCGTCGCTGACGTTGAATTTTTTCTTGCCCCGGTTGATGCGGGGTGACCCGGAGTCGGTCATCTTCGCCCGCATGCAAGGGCAGATGGACCCGTCGGCTATCGAGTCGATGAAGAAGGCCTACGGGCTGTCCGACGATCCGTTGCCGATCCAGTATTGGAACTACGTGACCGCTACCCTCCAGGGTGACCTCGGGGTCTCGATCACCTCGTTTCCCTCGCCGGTGACCGAGGTGATCGGCGCCGGGTTGGTCTGGACCCTGATCCTGGGCGGCGTGGCCTTGATCCTCAGTTTCGTCCTCGGCAGTTTGCTCGGCATTTTCGGTGCCTGGAAGCGGGGCGGAATGCTGGATTCCGTGTTGCCGCCGCTGTTGATCTTGATCGGGTCGTTTCCGTACTTCTGGCTCGCCACCCTGGCGCTGTTTTTTCTCGCCTTCCAGTGGGACTTCTTCCCGCTCCGCCACGCTTACAGCGACTCGCTGTCCCCGGCCTGGACCTTCGAGTTCGTGCGCAGCGTGCTCCTGCACCTGGTTTTGCCGGCCGGGACGATCGTGCTGGTCTCGATCGGCGGCTGGGTGCTCGGGATGCGGAACACGATGATTTCGACCCTGGCCGAGGATTACATCACGATGGCCGAGGCCAAGGGCCTGTCCCAGCGCAAGATCATGTTCGGCTACGCGGCGCGCAACGCCCTGCTTCCGAACGTGACCGCCTTCGGCATGGCGCTCGGGTTCATCCTCAGCGGCGCGCTCCTGACGGAGATCGTCTTCACCTACCCGGGCCTGGGCTACCGGTTGGTGACGGCGGTGCGTAACCTCGACTACCCGTTGATGCAGGGCCTGTTCTTGATGATCACCCTGGCCGTCCTGGCGGCGAACCTGATCGTCGACCTGCTCTACGTCCGGTTG
>CADCWE010000070.1 GCA_902806325.1 uncultured Thermomicrobiales bacterium
CAGAAACTCAACCTGCTCCGGCGCGAAATCGCGGTGCGCCCGGTCGATCTGGCGGAAGGTGTGCCGCGCGTCCAGGAACAGCACCCGGTCCTCGCGGTCGGTGCCCGCCTTGGAGCGGTCCAGGAACCAGAGGGTGCAAGGCAGCGTGACCGTGTAGAAGAAGTTGGGGCCGATCGCCACCATCACGTCGACGGCCCCGGCCTCGATCAATCGTTGCCGGATCGCTTGCTCGCTGCCTCGGGCATCGCTGGCCGAGTTCGCCATCACGAAGCCGGCCCGGCCGCCGTCGTTCAAGGCGGCGTAGAACGCCTGGATCCAGAGGTAGTTGGCGTTGTCGGCGCGCGGCAGGCCGAACGGAAACCGGGCGTCGGTCGCCAAGCGGGTCTTGTCGACCTGATCGACGTTGAACGGCGGGTTCGCCATCACGAAGTCGAACCGGCCGACGGTGTCGTGGATGTCCTCGTAGTAGGAGTTGCCTTCCCGGACGTCCCCTTCCAAGCCGTGGACCGCCAGGTTCATCCGGCACAGGCGCACCGTCTCGGCCGTCTTCTCCTGGCCGTAGATCGAGATCTCGTCGGCCGGGTTGCCCCGGTGCCCGGCGACGAACTTGGCGCTCTGGACGAACATCCCGCCCGAGCCGCAAGCCGGGTCGAGGATGCGGCCCCGCAGCGGCTCCATGATCTCGACGATCAGGTTGACCAGCGCGGTCGGCGTGAAGAACTCGCCCCCGCGCTGCCCTTCGCTCATCGCGAACTTGCCGAGAAAATACTCGTAGATGCGGCCGAAGACGTCCCCTTCGACGTCGTCCGGGATCGTCGAGAGCGTCTTCAGCAGCGCGACCAGGGTCGCGTTGTCGATCCGGGCGTAGCTCTTCGGCAGCACGTCGCGGAGGTTGTCGTTCTCCCGCTCGATCGCCCGCATCGCCTCGTTGATCGCCCGGCCCAGGTCGGTGCCTTCCGGCAATCCCAGCAGGGTCGAGAACCGCGCCGTCTCCGGCAGGTAGACGACGCCCTCCGCCTGGTACTCCAATTTCGGGATCTCGTCCCCCGCGTCCAACCCCAGTTCCGCCGCCAACCGCTGCGTCGCCGTCCCAAACCGGTGGTCCGCGAACCGCAAAAAGATCAGCCCCAGCACCGGACCCGAGTACTCCGACGCCCGCAACCCCGAGTTCGCCCGCAGGCCGTCCGCCGCCTGCCACAACCGCTGCTCGAGGTCGGCGACCCGCCCATTCGCCCCCGCGCCCATCGTGCCCCCGAATCGCTCCATCAATCCACTCGACCTACCACCCGATTCTAGCCGCTTGCGCCTCCATCGCCAATCACCTCCATGGGCCAACGCCAACGGAAAGCCCCCTCTCCCGCGAATCGGGAGAGGGGGTTGGGGGTGAGGGCTTGCGTCCGCGGTTGGGGATCAGGACCGCTGCCGCGGCAGGAGATTCTTCGCTTCGCTCAGAATGACCACTTCGTTGGACGAAGCCCCTTCGGACGAAGCCTCGGAGAGGCTTCGTCGGCACAGCCCGGCGGTTTAACGGCGGGCTACGCGGTTGACACGACGGCGACGATCCCCACAAGCGGCATTAATCTCCCGTCGCCACCGCCCGCCGCGTGCCGTTGCCGGCCACGCTGCCAATCGCGTTCTCGTGCCCGTTCGCGTGGCCGTTCGCGTGCCCGCTCGCGGTCCCCTTGCCGTTTCCGGTTCCCAGCGCGCCAACCAGAATCTTGCGGGAGGCGCTGAGCTGGGCGTAGACCTTCAGGGCTTGGGCCACCACCTGGTCCATGTTGTAGTACTGGTAGGTGGCGAGGCGGCCGACGAAGTGGACGTTCGGGGTCTGCTCGGCGAGGGCCTGGTAGCGCTTGTAGAGGGCGGCGTTCTCCGGGCGCGGGACGGGGTAGTAGGGGTCGCCCTCGGCTCGCGGGTACTCGTAGACCAGGGTCGTTTTGGGGTGCTCCTGGCCGGTCAGGTGCTTCATCTCCGAGACGCGGGTGTAGGCGTAGTCGTTCGGGTGGTTGATCGTGCCGACCGGCTGCGCTTGGGGCGTGTTGAGGGTCTCGAACTTGAACTCCAGGGAGCGGTAGGGCAGCTTGCCGTAGCGGTGCCCGAAGAAGGCATCGATCGGACCGGTGTAGATCATCTCCCGATAGGGGACGAAGTCCTCGATCTCCCGGTAGTCGGTGTTGAGCATCACCTTGATGTTCGGGTGGTCCAGCATCCGCTCGAACATGCGCGTGTAGCCGTGGAGCGGCATCGCCTGGTAGGTGTCGGTGAAGTAGCGGTCGTCGCGGTTGGTCCGGGTCGGGATCCGGGCCGTCACCTGGGCGTCGAGTTCGCTCGGGTCCAGGCCCCACTGCTTCCGCGTGTAGCCGCGGAAAAACTTGGCGTACAAATCGCGCCCGACCTTGCTGACCACGGCGTCCTCGCTGGTCAGGATGCGGTCCTTCTTCTCGGCCACGGAGGCGAAGAACTCTTCGAGCTGGAACGCGGTCAGGTTCAGGCCGTAGAGGCTGTTGACGGTGTCGAGGTTGATCGGGATCGGCACCAGTTGGCCGTCGACGCTGGCCAGGACCCGGTGCTGATAGGGCCGCCAGTCGGTGAATTTGGAAAGGTAGCGGTAGATTTCCGCCGAGTTGCAATGGAAGATGTGCGGGCCGTACTTGTGGACCAGGATCCCGTGGTCGTCGTAGTGGTCGTAGGCGTTGCCGCCGATGTGCGGCCGCCGGTCCACCACCAGCACCTTGGCATGATCCTGACTGGCCAGCCGCTCGGCGAGGACGCTCCCCGCGAACCCCGCCCCAACCACCAGATAATCGAATGCGTATCCGTTCATCGCCGTTGCTCCCCCGCCTTGGCCCCGAACGACGACGCCGGTTTCCCGGGCACAGGGGTCCCCTCAAGGGCGCGGGACCCTCGTCCGCTGTGATCCTCCCCGATTCGGCAAACGCGCCGTGTTCCCGATGCGTCGGAAACGCCGTTCCTCATCCATCGCCGCGGGGTACGCGGCGCGAACCTATCCCGAGCGATCGAACCGGAGCCCAATACCGTCGGCCAAAAACAACCCGGCGACCCGATCCATCGGGCGCCCGGATTGCCAGCGGAACACGTCCACAAGACCGAATGGGACTTCCGCCCGTCACCCGATATGCAAGAACCGGGCCACACGCCCGCCCGGTGCCGGCGGCGAAACCGGCGCCCGTGCCGCGGCCGCCCTCGACGCCCGGGCGCCGATTCGGTAGCCTAGCGGCGTACGGGACGCGGCCGGCGCCAACCGGAACCACCGGAGAGGATGGGAACGCGATGCTGCTCGAGATCTCGCGGATCATGATCGCCGGGGGGGCGGTCGCGGCGGGGCTGGGCGTCGTCTTTTTCGGCGTCGGCCTCTCCTTCGTCGAACCCGAACCCCTGGAAACCAACGCCGGCATCGTCCTGATGGTCGGCGGCATCATCGCCGTCGTCGTCGGCTCGGTGATCTACCGCGGCCACGACGGGGACGACGCGGTGACGTAGCGGTGACCGGACGAGGCGGCAGGCGACCAGTCGGCAGGCGGACGGCGCTTCCGTCTCGGTCCTCAGTCCTCAGTCATCGCCCGTTCGCTCGCCGCCTACCGCCTCGCCCGGCCACGGCGAGCGCCCCAGCACCACCGCGTCGTCCGGGTACCAGCGGCCACGGACGTTGCCGATTAGGTAGAGGGAGCCGGTGACGAGCACCGCGTCCCCCGGCCGGTCGGCATGCGCCAGCGCGGCCGACACGGCAAGGTCCGGGTCCGGTTCCACGTCCAAGGGGCCCGCGAAGCCGCCGTGGCGCGCCGCCGACGCCAGGTCGGCCGCCGCGGCGCCGGGTTTGGCGAGCACGGACGGCGAGGTCGCGATCAGCGCGTCGGCCAGGGGCGCCAGGATGCGGACGATCTCGTCGTAGCGCTTGGCCTCGATCGCGCCCAGGACCAGGATCAGGCGGCCGCCGGCGGGGCGCGGCAGCAGGTCCGGCAGGTCGCGCGCCACCGCCGCCACCTTGTCCGGGTTGTGGGCGCCGTCGAGGACCACCCGCGGCGCGCCCGGCATCCGTTCCCACCGCCCCGGCACCCGCGCCGCCGCCAAACCGCGCCGGATCGCGTCCTCGGGGATCGCGAACCCCCGGCCCGCCAGCGCCCGCACCGCGGCGACCGCCGTGGCGGCGTTGGTGGCCTGGAATCGGCCCGGTGGTGCCGGCCATTCGGGGCCGGGGCGGCCGTCCGGACCCAGTTCCCGCCAGCGGGTGCCGTCCGGCCCGACATCCACCACGGCGTACGTCTCGCCCGCGATCACCCGCGTCAGGGGGGTGCCGACCGCCCGCGCCTCGGCCGCGATCGGACCCAGCGCGGCGGGGTCGCGTGCGGCGGTGATCGCCGGGGCACCGGCCTTGACGATCCCCGCCTTGTGCCAGGCGATCTCCGGGATCGTCTCGCCAAGGGTGACGGTGTGGTCCAGCCCGACCGTGGTCACCACGCTGACGCTCGGCGTGACCACGTTGGTCAGGTCGAACCGCCCCCCCGCCCCGACCTCGATCACCCCGATGTCTACCCGCTCCCGCGCCAGGTGAACCGCCACCAGCGCCACCCAAACCTCGCCGTAGGTCAAGGCGCCGCCGTCGGGCCAGGCGTCCCGCGCCGCCAGCACCTCGTCCACCAGGCCGGCGAAGTCCCCCGGCGCGATCAACCGGCCGCCGACTTGGAGTTTTTCGGTCGCCGCCTGCAAATAGGGCGAGGTGTGCAAGCCGACCCGGTAGCCGGCGGCGCCGAGGATGGCGGCGATCGCGGTCGCGGTCGACCCTTTGCCGGAGGTGCCGCCGACGTGGACGATCGGGAAGGCGCGGTGCGGGTCGCCGAGATAAGCAAGGAAGCGCCGCAGGCGGTCCAGCCGCTCCTCGGCGCGGGCGCGGATCTCGGCCGGCGTCTTGTCCTTTGGGGTTGACGCCCCTTCGATCAGGGCGTCGGTCCGGGCGACGGCGGCGCGGTACCGGGCCAGGGCGATCGCCCGGCCGTCCTCGGGCAAGATCGGCGGTCCGGGCACGGACGCGCTCATCGGTCCATCGGTTCGCGACCCCTCGGCGGGCGAATCATCGGCGCCCCGATTGTACCCGCCCGCGCCGTTCCCCCGTCGTCCTCCCGCCTATCCGAGCAGCACGGTCGCCAACGTAGTCGCGATCGCCTCGGTGGGGGCCGATTGGGCGTTGGCGAGGACGACCACCAGCACGTCGTCGTCGGGGAGGCGGACCAAGGTCGCGGCAAACCCCTCGATCTCGCCGCTGTGGACGTGGACCCGGTGCCCCGCGACCTCGACGACGACCACCCCGTAGGCGTAGTCGTCCTCGACCGGCTTCGTCATCGCCGCCAACGACCCGTCCGAAAGCAGACCGCCCGGCAACAGGCCACGGTCCCAACGGCGCAGGTCCTCGACCGTAGAGAACATCCCGCCCGCCGACGAGGCGATCGCGAGCGGCGAGTCGATGTTGGACAGCGCGGGGCTGGGGCGGGCCGTCGCGTAACCGGTTGCCGGGCGCGGTCGGTGGTCGCCGGCGGCCTCGAACCCGGTGTCGTCCATCCCCAACGGGGCGAAGATCAGGCGCCGCATCGCCGCCGGGTACGGCTCGCCCGCCGCCGCCTCGACGATCAGCCCGAGCAGCAGGTAGCCGGTGTTGGAGTAGGAAAAGCGGGTGCCGGGGGTGAAGTCCAGCGGCTCCTCGGCGACCCGCTCGACCACCGCGCGCGGGGTCTCCGGCCAAGTGGCGGGATCCGGCAACACCGCGAACAGCTCCGGCACGCCGCCGGTGTGCGAGAGCAGGTGGTGGACCGTGATCGGGACGCCGTCTTGTTCCGGGTCCGGGTACCAGGGCAACAGGTCGGTGATCGGCGCGTCGACGTCGAGACGTCCCTGCTCCTGGAGCAACAGGATCGCCGCCGCCGTAAACTGCTTGGTCAGGGACCCGATCCGGAACGTGGTTTGGGCCGTGTTCGGCGTTTCCGGGGTGCGTGTCGCCGCGCCGTACCCGTTCGCCAGCAGCACCTCGTCCCCTCGAGCCACCAGCACCGAACCGGTGAAGGCGCCGGTCTCGACGGACCCCGCCACGACGGCGTCCAACCGCCCCGCCAACCCCCCAGCGGTGGGCGATGCCCCCGGCGTCGCCGGGCTACCGGCGATCGCGCCAACCGTCGACCCCACCACCGCCACGACGACCGCCAGGATCGTCAGCGGCGCCCGCATCCACCAGCGTCGTCGCATCGGTTGTCTCCTTAACGCACCGTCCACTCGACCGCGGGTGTCCCATTACCCCACGCGCCTGTGTCCAAGTCGTGGCGCGCCGGTTTACACGAACCGCGCGCAGACGTCGTTGGCCAGCATCAACCCCCGGCGCGTCAGGCGCACCCGGTCCGGCATCCGCTCGACCAACCCTAGCCCGGCCAGGTCCGCGATCGTGGGGCCGAAGACGTCGTCCAGCGACCGCCCGTGCCGGGCCAGGAACGCCGCGTCTGCCACCCCCTCGCGCAGCAACCGCAGCCCCAGCATCATCGTCTCGCCCATCGCCGTCCGCGCCCCGATTTCCTCGACGTTGGAGACCGGTGCCTCCCCCCGCGCCACCGCCGCGATAAAGGACTTCGGCAGCAGGTGCTGCATCGTGCGGCGCCCGACGACGGGGTCGGGGAGGAGGGGGGTCGGGGAGTCGGGAAGAACGCCGGGCGACTCCCCGTCTTTCCGTCGTCCCGACTCCCCGACCCCGTCGTGTCCGTGCGCCCCCGCCCCCAACCCCGCGTAGTCGCCGTTGCGCCAGTAGACCAGGTTGTGGCGGGAGCGCAGGGCGTCGGTCTTGGCCCAGTTGGCGACCTCGTAGTGGACGTAACCGGCCCGTTCCAGGCGGGCCATCGCCGCCTCGTAGAGGTCGGCCGTGGCGTCGTCGTCGGGCACGGCCAGGATGCCGCGGGTGACCGCGTCGGCCATCGGTGTCCCCGGTTCGACGATCAGGCTGTAGAGCGAGAGGTGCTCCGGGCCGTCCACGCCCCAGGCCAGGACGGCGTCGAGATCCGCCGCCCAGGCGGCCGGGGTTTGACCCGGCCAGCCAAAGATAAGATCCAGGCTGACGTTGCCGAACCCGGCGGCGCGGGCGGCGGCGAAGGCGGCCGCCGCGTCGGCCGCCTCGTGGTTGCGGCCGAGGGTGCGCAGGCCGCGCCGCTGCTGGGTTTGGACGCCGAGGCTGAGGCGGTTGATGCCGGCGTCGAGCAGGTCGTGAAAATACGCCTCGTTGACCGAGTTCGGGTTGGCTTCCAGCGACACCTCGGCGTCCGGGGCGACGGCGAACGCCGCCCGGCAGGCCCGCACCAGACGCCCGATCTCCGCCGCCGGCAAGAGCGACGGCGTGCCGCCGCCGAAGAAGATGGTCTCCGCCGCGCGCCCGCCGGAGGCCGCGCCCCGGCGCCCGATCTCCCGCTCCAACGCCGCGACGTAGGCGGGGATCAGCGCCTCCTGCCCGGCGTAGGTGTTGAAGTCGCAGTAGGGGCAAACGTGGGCGCAGAACGGGACGTGGAGGTAAAGCCCCAGCGGCGCGCCGGGCGGGGAAGGTGCCATAACAGCGGGAAGTATGCCTTATCGCCGCTTCGGATCGAGTACCCGCGCCAGGCGTTGCTCGGCGACGCTCGCGGTATCGGCGTCGGCCGCGGTCGCCGGGTCCGCCCCGTAACGGGCGGCGTGGTAGCGCTCGATCAAGGCGGACAGCTCCTCGTTTGCGTCGCGGACCAAGGGAGCAACGAGCCGCCCGTGCTCGCGCGGGGTTGTTGCGGCCGGGCGGGGCGCGCCCGCGTCCCGGGCGTGGGCCAGGAAGCGGGCGTAGGTTTCGCGGACGGCGAGGGTGTGCGCCCAGCGGGGGTCACCGCGCAGACCGGCCAGGGGATCGGGGCCGGCCGTGGTGTCTCGCGCGCCGAGCAGACCGGCCACCGCCCGGCGCAGCCGGCCGAGGGCGGCGGCGACCGCCGGCACCGGTTCGCGCTCCGGTCCGTCCGGGTCGGGGGCGCCACGCCGGCGGCGCAGGGCGAA
>CADCWE010000071.1 GCA_902806325.1 uncultured Thermomicrobiales bacterium
GCCTTCTTTGCCACGTCGTCGGCGCTGCCGAGGGTCGTCGGGCGGCGGGGATCGGGCGCGACGGCCACGGTCGCGGCGCGGGGCAACCGGCGGGACGCGGTCCAGGTGCTGGCCAACGGCGGCCTGCCGGTCCTCCTGGCCACGCTCGGCCCGGTGATCGACCGCCCGCTGGCCTTCGCGGCCTACGCGGGCGCGCTGGCGGCGGTGGCGGCCGACACCTGGGCGACCGAGATCGGCGCCGCCAGCGCGGCCCCGCCGCGCTCGGTGCTGACCGGGCGGGTCGTGCCGCCGGGCACCTCCGGCGGCGTGACCGCGCTCGGCACCGCCGGGTCGGTCCTCGGGGCGCTCGCGCTCGGCGCCCTCGCGGCGCTCGGGGTCGCCGCCGGTTGGGCGGCGGCACCGGTGGCGACCGGGTCGTTGCCGATCGCGGTCGCCGGGGCCGGCGTGATCGGGGCGCTGGCGGATAGCCTGCTCGGCGCAACCGCGCAAGCCGCCTACGTTTGCCCCATCTGCGGCGCGCCGACGGAGCGCCGCGTCCACGGCTGCGGCACCCCGGCGCGCCTGGTCCGCGGCCACCCGGCCGTCACCAACGACGTCGTCAACCTCATCTGCGCCGCGGTCGGCGCGGCGGTGGCGACGGCTGTGGCAGCATTCCCTTAAGCGGGCCGTGCCGTTCGACCATCCGGGAGCACCACCGTGCCGTTCCAACCCGACCCCGAGCCGATCACCTGGCGCCTGCACCTCGCCTCGCCGCCGTCCCACGTCCACGCCGTCCTCGCCAGCGACTTCGGCCGGCGGCAGTTCTGGGCGGAGCGGTCCGACGAGGAGGACGGCGCGATCGCCTGGGTCTTTCCCGGCGGCCAAACCTGGCACGGCCGGATCCTGGAGAACGAACCGGGGAGCCGGTTCGCGGTCGAGTATTTCGGCGGCAGCGTCGCCACGTTCGTCCTCGACGACGACGGGCGGAACGGCACCGACCTGACCTTGACCGACGCCGGGGTGCCGCCCGCGGACCGGGCGGAGGTGGCGGCGGGCTGGGTCTCGGTGCTGCTGGCGCTGAAGGCGGCGGTCGATTTCGGGATCGATCTGCGCAACCACGACCGCGCGCGGACGTGGGCGCAGGGATTCGCCGACAATTAACCCCCGGCGCTCGGTTCCGCAACGTTCGGTAGTGCCGGCGACCATTACCCCGCTTGACTCTGCCCCAAGGGCAGGCCCCATCCTCTTGCCCATGGAGCACCTGATCCCCATCGGCCAATTCGCGGCGATGACCCGGCTCTCGGCGAAGGCGCTGCGCCTCTACGACGAGAACGGGTTGCTGCCCCCGGCCCGCGTCGACCCCACCACCGGCTACCGGTACTACCGGCCGGACCAGGTGGCGCCGGGGCGGTTGATCCGGCTCTTGCGCGCGGCAGACGTGCCGCTGGCGGAGATCCGGGCGCTGCTGGCCGAGCCGGGGGTGGCGCGCCTCGACGCCTACGTCCGCGACCTCGAGGCGCGGCACGCGGGCCAGGCGCGGGTGCTCCGCTACGTCCGCCGGATGTTCGACGAAGAAGGAGCAGGAGCAGCGATGACGCACGAGGTCAAGGCCAAAGAGGTCGCCGCCCAGCCGTACGCCGGCCGATCCGAGGTCGTCTCGATCGCGCGATTGGAGCCGTTCATCACCGAGTCCATCCGGGACCTGACGGCGCGGGTGACGCCGGTCGGCCCGCCGTTCGCCGTCTACCACGACCCGATCAACGACGAGGCCGATGGCCGGATCGAGGTCGGCGTGCCGACGGCCGAGCGCCAGCCGGACGGGGACGAGCTGCCCGCCGGCCTCGTCGCCTACACCGTGGTCGAGGGCGCGCAGACCGACTACCCGGAGATCCTGGGCGCCTACGACGCGGTCGCCGACTGGGCCAAGCGCCACGGCCACGAGCTGGTCGGCGCCCCGCGCGAGATCTACCTTGCCAACGCCGCCGGCGGCGAGCAGGCCCGGATGGAGATCGCCTGGCCGATCCGGTAAGCTACGGCTCCCGGCTCCGGGCTTTCCCCTCCCGCGCGGGAGGGGAAAGCCCGGACCTTCGACCCGATCTCGGCTCCCGGACCGGCGGGATCCGTCGCGGTTCTCCCCCTTCGTTGCCCAGGAGCGCCCCCCATGTCCCTCGCCGTCGCGCCCGCCGTCACGCTCGACGACGTCCGGGCCGCCGCGCGGCGGCTGGACGGGGTCGCCCACCGGACGCCGGTCGTCACCTCCCGTACCCTCGACCAGCGGGTCGGCGGGCGCGCCTTCCTCAAGGCCGAGAACCTGCAACGGGCCGGGGCGTTCAAGTTCCGCGGCGCCTACAACGCCGTCGCCGGCCTGGACCCGGCGACGCGAGCACGCGGGGTGCTCGGCTTTTCGAGCGGCAACCACGCCCAGGCGTTGGCCCTGGCGGCGCGCCTGCACGGGGTCCCCGCGACGCTGGTGATGCCGACGGACGCGCCCGCCTCCAAGCTGGCCGCGACCCGCGGCTACGGCGCCGAGGTGGTGACCTACGACCGTTACGCCGAGGACCGGGCGGCGATCGGCGCCCGGTTGGCCGGGGAACGCGGCGCGACCCTGATTCCCCCCTACGACCACCCGGCGGTGATCGCCGGCGCCGGCACCGTCGGCCTGGAACTGGTCGAGGAGGTCGGGCCGCTCGACCTGCTCTTGGTCTGCACCGGCGGCGGCGGGTTGCTGGCGGGCAGCGCGGTCGCCGCCGCCGCGTTGTCGCCGGGGGTGCGGATCGTCGGCGTCGAACCGGAGGCCGGGGACGACTGGCGGCGTTCCCTGGAGCGCGGGGAGCGGGTCCGCCTCGACGCGGTCCCGCGCACCATCGCCGACGGTCAGCAGACCGAATCCCCCGGCGCCCTGACCTTTCCCCTGGTCCGACCGCTCCTCTCCGCCATCGCCCTGGTCTCCGACGACGAGATCCTGGACGCGATGGCGTTCGCCTTCGAGCGCCTCAAACTGGTCCTCGAACCGAGCGGGGCGACGGCGCTGGCGGCGCTGCTGGCGGGCAAGGTGGACGCCGCCGGGGCGCGGGTCGGGGTCACGCTCTCCGGGGGCAACGTGGCGCTGGATCGGTTTTTGGGGTTGTTGGGGGGGCGGGGTCGGGCTTGACGCCGCCTACCAGCCCAGCACCTTCGCCGGCCGGAAGCGGATCACCCGGTGGAACTCGGCGGTCATCGTCTCGGGGGTCATCCCGAGGAACTTGATCCCCTCGCCGTACTTCTCCAGGTAGGCGGACGAGAGGACCTGGGCGGCCGATTCGTCCGGCAGTTCCGCCTGGCCTTCCAGGATCACCACGTCGCCGCCATCGGCGGTGGAGTTGAAGTGCAGGGTCGCCCGCGGGTTCTGGCCCAGGTTGCGCACCTTTTGGTCCGGCTTGGAAAAGACCGTCGCCCGCTCGCCGTCCCAGAGGAACCAGACCGGGACCGCGTGCGGTTGCCCGTCCGGGCGCACGGTGGCGATCCAGACGATCTGGTCGTCGCGCAGGCGTTGGGCGGCTTTGGCGCCCGCATCGGACGTCCAGTCCAGGGTTGGTTCAGCCATCGCGCTTCGTCTCCTCGTCACCGGCCCGGAACAGCAGCACCGGGACCCGGGCGTGCCGCGTCACCTCTTCGGCCACGCTGCCCAGCAGCCAGCGGGCGACCCCGCCCCGGCCATGGGAGGCGATCACGATCAAATCGCCGGGGCGGCTGGCGGCGACGATCTGCGCCCCGGCGACGCCGGTTCGGACCTCGGTGGTGGCGGCGGCCGACGCCTCGCCCAGTCCCTCCCGCGTCTTGGCCAGATAGGCGTGGGCTTCTTCTTGTTGGGCGCCCAGCTCGTCGGTCAGCAGCGCGTAGTCGGCGGCGGCCTCGTTGGCGGCGAAGTTGAGCCGGGTGATGGTGGCGACCCGGACCAGGTGCAGCGGCGCCCCGATCGCCCGCGCCAGCTCCGCCGCGTGGCGCAGCCCCCGCTCCGCCAACTCCGACCCGTCCAGGGCGACGACGATGCGTTGGTACACGGTTCCTCCTTAAAGGCGATCGGCGGTCGGCGATCGGCGGTCACAGTAACGCGATTGTACCCAATGGGTGCGTCACGATCCGGTGCCGCCGCGTCAAGCATCGCGCCGCGTCTCGTTCTGCCGACCGCCAACTCCCTCGTGGTGGCGGCCGCACCGTGAACGTCGGCCCCTCGCCTTCGACGCGTTCCGCCGCGATCGTGTCGCCGTGCTGCGCAACGATCCTTGTGGCGCGGGCCAACCCGATCCCCGATCCCGCGATCGCGCCGACGTTCCCGGCGCGGCGGCGGAACGCGAACCCGCGGGGCAGAGCGGCGGCCGGGGCGGCCGGGATGCCTATCCCTTGATCTCGAACCTTCAGCACCGCCTCTCCGTCCGCTCGGCCCAGCCGCAGCCGGACCGCGCCGCAGCCGGGGCCGCGCGTGACGGCGTTGCCGATCGGGTTCCCGACCACCCGCCGCCGCCGCCGGTCCCAGTCGCCGACCACTTCGCCCGGCTCGAACCGGTACGACACCCCGGATTCCGCGACCCGGCCGGAGACGGCCCCCGATTGGTCCTCCAGGTCGGCACCGGCTCGCGCGCGGTCCTGCCCACCGCGTCCGTGCGCCCGGTGTGCCGCTCGAAGGTCGGGTTGACCTCCAGGAAGCGGTCGTCGCGGGGGCGACCGTCCGCTCCGTTGAGCGTCTCGAACACGCAACCGCCCTGGCCGATGCCCTGGAACCGCGTGCGGTACGGCGCCGCGCCGACGCGCGGCTCCCCATCGGCCCGGACCCGCGCGGAGAACGCCATCTCCACCACCGATCCCGCGTCGCCGACCACGGCCCTTACCGGACCCACGATCGGGGACAAGCCGGGGGCGGGGCACCGATGCGGTACGCTTCCGCGCGGAAAACGGCACCGCGGGGCACCGGCGACGGGGGCCCGGCGCGGGCATCGGGGGCGGAAACGGATGCGCGTGATCGCGGGGGAAGCGAAAGGGTTCCGGCTCAAGGGGCCGGCCAGCTTCGGCACCCGGCCGATGGCGGAGAAGGTGAAGGGGGCGTTGTTCTCGATGCTCGCGTCGTTGGGGGTGGACCCGGACCGGGTGCTGGACCTCTACGCGGGCACCGGCGGGATCGGGATCGAAGCCCTGTCGCGGGGGGCGGCCTGGGCCGATTTCGTCGAGCAGAACCCGGCCGCCTGCGCCGTGGTGCGGGCGAACCTGGCCCACACCAAGTTCGCGGATCGGGCGCGGGTCCACCAATTGGCGGTGGCGACGTTCCTGGCCCATGCCAACCAGCAACCACAACCACCCTACGACCTGATCGTGATGGACCCGCCCTACGCCGACCCGGCGATCGTGCCGACCTTGGAGCGGCTGGCGGGTTCGGCGCTGGTACAATCCGGCACGATCGTCGCCATCGGCCATTCGCCGCGGGTTGCCCTGCCGGAGACCGTCGGGCGGCTGACGACGTTGCGGCGGCGGTGCCACGGCGACAGTTGTTTCGCGATCTACGAAGCGGACGCGGAGACGGACATGGCGGCGGACCACACCCAGCCGGCAGCGGACGCGGTGGCGCGGTGACGCTGGCGATCTACCCCGGCAGCTTCGACCCGATCAGCATTGGCCACCTGGACGTCGCCCTGCGCGCGGCGCGGTTGTTCGATCGCGTGACCGTCGCGGTCTACGCCGGCGGGGACAAGCCGGGGGCGCTCTTCGCGGTCCCCGAGCGGCTGGCCCTGGCGCGGGAGGCGTTCTCCGCCGCCGGGGACGCCGGGGCCAACGTCGGCGTTGACAGCTTTTCGGGCCTGACCGTAGAGTACGCGCGCGCCGTCGGGGCGACCACGATCGTGCGCGGGTTGCGGGCGGTGTCGGACTTCGAGTACGAGTTCAAGCTGGCCCACATGAACGACCACCTGGCGCCGGAGATCGAGGTGGTCTGCCTGATGACCTCCTCCCGCCACTCGTTCATCAGCTCCAGCCTGATCCGCGAGGTCGCCGCCCTCGGCGGGGATGTCGCCGGTCTGGTCCCCGACCACGTTCGCGACGCCCTGCGCGCCCGGTTCGACACCGCCGCCCCGGTCATCCCCCGCTAAACGACGAGCGACGACGGTTCGGCAGCGATCGGCTTGGACGAGGCTTCTATCGTGATGCACGACGGCGACGAGCCGGACGACGACGGCACGGTCGACATCCTGTACCTGGTCGACCGGCTGGAAGAGCTGGTCGGGATGGGCAAGCGCGTCCCGTTCAGCGGCCGGGTGATGGTCGAGGAAGAAGAGTTCTTGGCCCTGGTCGACCAGCTCCGGATCGCGGTCCCGAACGAGATCAAGCAGGCCCAGCGGGTGATCAAGGAGCGCGAGCGCGTCATCGGCGAAGCCCAGGACGAGGCGAGCAAGATCCTCAAGATCGCCCGCGACAAGAGCCAGTACGTGGTCTCGGAACAGGGCCTGCTGAAAGAAGCCAAGGTCCAGGGCGAAGAGATCCTGCGCCAGGCCGAGGAGCGCCGCAAACGCGCGATGGGCGAGATCGATGTCTACGCCCTGGACCAATTCGCCAAGGTCGAGAACGCCATGCGCGACGGCCTGGAGATCATCGAGAACGCGATCAAGGACACGGTCGACGCCCTCGACCAGGCGAAGAGCCACATCGCGCAGTAGGCGGAAGGCGGCAGGACGATTGTCGGGGCGCACGGCGGGGCGCCCGCATCGCCACCGACAGGTTTCGATGGCCCGCACGGTCGCTCGGGGGCGCGTCACGCCACGCTCCGGAACGGGCGCACGGCCGAGCGCCCCGACGCCGCACCAGATTGCGAGCGAGGCACTCCATGACCCGCCCCGCCCCCATCCGACTCCGCCCCTTCGTCGCCGCCGATCTGCCCCAAACCGTCGCGATCGTCAACGCGGCGTTTCCGGATCTCGCCTTGGGTCTCGATGAGGCGCGACATCGGGAGGAGACCTGGGATCACGGGCGGTACCTCCGCGTCCCGATCGTCGCCGAGGGCGCGGCGGGAATCGTCGTCGCGGTGGGCGGGGTGTCCCACAGTCCGGAGCACTTCCACCCGCGAAAGTTCGGCCTGGAGCTGGTCGTCCATCCCGAGCATCGGGGAAGGGGCGTCGGCGGGGCGCTGTACGACCGGCTCGAAGACGAGCTGTGCCGGCGAGACACCCTAGCGGTCGCCGCCCACGTCCAGGAGTCGCGGCCGGAGAGCGTCGCGTTCCTCGTCCGCCGGGGGTACGACGAGGCGGATCGGGCGTGGGAATCGCGGCTGACAATCGCCGGGTTCGAGGCGGGCCGATTCGCGGGGGTAGCCGAGCGGGTCACGGAGCAGGGGGTGGCACTGAGCACGCTGGATGTCGAGCGAGCGCGCGATCCCACCGCCCTCGACGCCGCCTACCGGCTCTGGCTCGCCTGCAACCGCGACCGCCCGTCGCTCGACCCGATCACCGACATCGCCTTGGCGGCGTTCGTCGCCGCGGAAGTGGAAGGGCCGCAGGCGCTGCCGGACGCCTACTTCCTGGCCGTCGCGGACGGCCGGTACGTCGGCCAAAGTTCCTTGGCCCAGGCCGCGGATCCCGCCGTCCTGCACCAACTCTTGACCGGCGTTCTGCCGGGGTACCGGGGCCGGGGCATCGCCCTCGCCCTCAAGCTGGCGACCATCGGCTACGCGCAGGCGCGCGGCGTGGTTGAGATCCGGACCCACAACAACGCCCGCAACGGCCCGATGCTGCGGATCAACGAGGCGCTGGGGTTCGTCAAACAGCCGGTCTGGCTAACGATGCTGAAGACGTTCGAACCACCATCGACGGACCGCGCCAACGTGTCAGACACGGCCCGCCCCCCGTCGCCTTAGGGGAGGGACCCGCGCCCTCCCGCGAGTCGGCCCCAACGGCGAAGGGCCGACGAGCTTGTTCGCGACCGCCGCGACCCGATTGCTGCCCCCACGGTCGGCACCTTCGGCGCCTCCGGGGAGCTGCCGGATGGCCTGCCGCCACCGCCCAAGGATCCCCCGGGAAACCGGGGCCACCGGC
>CADCWE010000072.1 GCA_902806325.1 uncultured Thermomicrobiales bacterium
CCAGCTCGCTTCCACCATCCTTGGTTTCGGTAACCGTGACGGTAATTTAAAACGGCGCGTTCGGGGTCGGTGGTGTGGTTACCATTCGCGTCGAAGAAGAACGTGACCGTCCCATTGCGCAGCGACGCCCAAAGATCGCGGCCCTCGATCTTCAGCGAGATGGTGCCGGCCGGGCAGTCGTCGTTTGGGTTGTCCTGGACGACGACTTCATCGTCCGCGGCGACGCCAAGGGTAAACGCACCCTCGTCCACCGGTGCCTCGAGGATCGGTCGGCCTCCACCGCGGTGTCTTCGGCGGGAGCGTCCTCGGCCGGGAGTTCCTCGGAGGGAACGCCCTCGACCTCGGTGATCTCCTCCGTGGGGCCTGCTGTTGGCTGGACAACACTCGTCGGGCGTTTTGAGTCGTCCCGACTTGTACCTTGAGCGGCGGGCGCGACGGCGGGCCGGAGCGCCCCAGAGACGCTCGGGCTTCCCAGGCCGAGCACCAGCGCCGCGATGGCCAAAAAGCACTGCATCAAGCTGACGCACCGCATGGCTTACCCTTTGTCGAGACCCTAGGTCCCAGCGACAATGATTCGGCAGTTTGGCACCGGATGCTCCGCTCCGGTCCCGAAGCGACCCCAAGACAGGGCATTACCCGATCGGGAGCGGACCAGCTTATTGGTGCTAGGCCAATCGGTGAAGCCCGAAAGTCCTCACGACAGCCGGAGGTACAAGCTTAATCTCCCGGTCCAAGGGGCGCCGGTATCCCCGGCAGCGCGACTTCCGGTGGGGATGACCCTCTGCGTCCGGCAGGAAACAACAGCGCGCTTGACACGGGGCTTATCATCCACCGGTTGCGCGGGTCACGCGGCGCCCGGAGGTCGGGTGCGCCCGGGCTCAAGGGCGCGAGGAGCTTCAACCGATGTCCGAACGGGATGCCACACCCGGCGCGCCCGTCCCTGCGGCCGATCGATCCCGCAGTGACGACCCCCCAGCGTCGTCCGGCGACGCGGTAAACGGCGGAGCCCACGGCGGATCGCTGCCTACCCGCAAGGTCCCAACGCGCTCGCCGCACGCATCGGGAGACCCTCTCGCCGTCGCCGGGGACGCCTCGCCCCCCCCGCGGGCGCGGGTCGTCAGGGCGCCTCGCGCCGCCGGCCCGAAGGTTCAGCCGGACCTGGTCGGCTACCAGCAGCTCCAAGGGAAGCACCCCGGCGACCGCTACGTCCGCGTGATCCGCCCCCACGGTGACGACTTCCGGCGCGCCGGCCCCGGCCACCTAGTTGCCACCGAGGACGCGATGGAGGCCCGGGGCCGCGTCGGCCGGGTCTACGGCCGGATCAAGCGGGTCGTCATCGGCGCCCCGCTCTCGACCGCAGCCGCCGCCCACGAGCGACTGACCAAGCTCAAGGCGCTCGCGGTCCTGTCCTCGGACGCCCTGTCTTCCGTCGCCTACGCGACGGAAGAAATCCTGCACGTCCTGCTGCTGGCCGGGCTGGCGGCCCTGACCTACAGCCTCCATGTCGGCGTCGGGATCGTTGTCCTGCTGTTCTTCGTCGGCATTTCCTATCGCCAAACGATTAAGGCGTACCCGGCCGGCGGCGGGTCCTACATAGTGGCCAAGGACAACCTCGGCGAACTACCGTCGTTGACGGCCGGTGCCGCGTTGATGTTCGGCTACGTGGTCACGGTCGCGGTCAGCATTGCGGCCGCCGTCGCCGCGTTGGTGTCGGCGGTGCCCGATCTCGGGGGGTCCCGGGTCGTCCTCGGCCTCAGTTTCATCACCCTGGTAACGCTGCTCAACCTGCGCGGAATCCGGGAATCGGGCAGCATCTTTGCCGTCCCGACCTACCTCTTCCTGGTCGGGATCCTTGGCTTGATCGCGGTCGGGATCGTCCGCGCCGCCGGCGACGGCTTCGATGCCCAACCGCCCGTCGAGCCCGAGGGCGCCGCGCTCCACGGCTCGTCCGCGCTCGGACTGTTTCTCATCCTCCAGGCGTTCAGCCGGGGTTGCGCGGCGCTGACCGGGGTCGAGGCGATCTCCGACGGTGTGCCCGCCTTCAAGCCACCGGAATGGCGCAACGCCCGCACCACCCTGACCTGGATGATCGCGATCTTGGCCATCACCTTCTCCGGGATCACCTTCTTGGCCTACCAGTTCGGCATCGTGCCGCAGGCCGCCGACCACCCCGGTGGCTACGAGACGGTGGTCTCCCAGATTGCCCGAGAGGCGTTTGGCGGCGCCAACGCCGCCTATTACTACATCCAGTTCGCGACGATGGCGATCCTGGTCCTGGCCGCCAACACCGCCTATTCGGACTTTCCCCGCCTGGCCTACTTCCTGGCCCGCGACCGCTTCCTGCCGCGCCAGTTCACCTTCCGCGGCGACCGCCTGGCTTACACCACCGGCATCGTCACGCTAGGGTTCCTTTCAGCCCTGATGCTGGCCGGGTTCGGCGGCGA
The DNA here is from genome assembly GCA_902806325.1 of uncultured Thermomicrobiales bacterium. GTDB lineage: Bacteria > Chloroflexota > Chloroflexia > Thermomicrobiales > UBA6265 > CADCWE01. Next base: position 2,445 of record CADCWE010000072.1, read on the forward strand.
AACCCGGCGTATGATCCCGCTCTACGCCGTCGGCGTGTTCACGGCGTTCACCCTCTCCCAGGCCGGCATGATCTCGCGTTGGCTCCGGCTGAAAGAACCGGGGTGGAAGCCGGGGCTGGCGATCAACCTGGTCGGCGCGACCGCGACCGGTATTGTCACGATCGTGGTCGGGGTGACCAATTTCGCCAAAGGCGCCTGGATCGTGATCGCACTGATCCCGATCCTGATCGTGGGAATGCGTGCGATCCACCGCCACTACCAGACCGCCGCCGGCGAGCTGGCCGCCCAGACCCCGCTCGACCCGGCCGAGATCAAGCATACCGTCATCGTCCCGGTTTCCGCGGTCAACCGCGTCGCCCGCCAGACCCTGGCCTACGCCCGCTCCATCTCCGACAACGTCACCGCCGTCCACATTACCGACGACGAGGCCGAGATCGAGGCGATGCGGGCCTGCTGGAACGCCCTCGGCACCGACGTCCCGCTGACGATCATCGAGTCGCCCTACCGCTCGTTGGTTGGCCCGCTCTTGGCCTACCTCGACGAGATCGACCGCCAACGCCCCGACGATACGATGACGGTGATTTTGCCGGAGTACATCGCGCGGCACTGGTGGGAGCAGGCGCTGCACAACCAGACGGCGTTGCGGATCAAGGCGGCACTGCTATTCCGCCCCGGCACCGTCGTCACCAGCGTCCCCTACCACCTGGAACGCCCGGGCAAGGGGCCGTCGCCGGACGGCGGACCGGTGCCGGGGTTGAACCGGCGCCTGTAGGAGTGTCCGCAAACCCCGAACCCGGGGGGCCGGTTCGCGGTGCCCATCGGTTTGGAAAAGGGGGTGACGGCAAGCGCGGCTCCCACTGTCCGGGCATGGGTTTATGTCGAGTATGGGGCCGTTCGCCCCGCCACCCCGACTGGCCCCTAATCCGGCGAAGCGCGATGATCCGGTTGCCACCGTGGTCGGCGCCGACCACCGCGTCGAGACCTGGGGATGCCACGTTCTCGCCGGTCCCCCGCCGACGAACCGATTCTGTCGTGGATGCCGCTGCCTATCGGGGCCGACGGGTTCGGCGCGGGCCGGCCGGGTTGCCGCTGCGCCGACGCCGCTGGTCGGGCGGGCGCGTGATATGGTGGCGGCCGGGGCATTCCACAAGACGCTCCTGGCGCCGAGATCGCGGTCGAGGGCGGCCCTACCGGCCACGAAATTTGCCGTTCCCGTTCTCTACCGAGATCCGCGACCGCCTGAAATTGAGCGGCGTCGACGGCGGCGACAGGTGCGGCTCCCCCGAGTCAGACTCGGCCCGCGACGGCTCGTACACCGCACTCTTCCGTTCGACGCTGCTCGCCATCGGTCGCGACACCCCGCCCTCAAGGATGGGGGGTCGAGGGCCAAACCCCTAGCGGTCCTCCCCCTGCCCCGTGCCCGCCGGTGCCGCGTCGTCGTCGGTGGTGCCGAGTTCTTCGACCTGGCCGCCGAGGGCGATCGCCAGCGGCAGCGTGTCGGTCGAAGCAAAGCCGACGCCGACCGGAGGTCCGACGTGCCAGCTTGCCGCCAGCGCTTCTTCGCCGGTCACGGCCAAACGGACCACGCCCGCCTCGATCACGGCGATCGCCTCGATCGGGACCATCACGTCGTCGGGGAAGAACCGGCCCTGCTGGACCAGCACATAGCTCGGTGCCGCCTCGACCACCTCACCAACCAGATCGCCCCGGGAATCGACCACGTCCATCCCCGGTTCGATCCGGGCAATCCCGTTCGGCCGCTCCCACTCCTGGTCCGTCATCGCCCTCGCATTCGTCTCCACCGGTTCACCTCCCCGCGGTCGGGCCGATCGCGCCATCGCGTCGGCCGCGTTCCCTTCGCAGGAACGGCGCCGACCCCGCGCATCCCCTCGCGCGGCAGCACAGCCGGCGGAGGGAACCCGTCACGGCGCGTCGCCTGTCGCCACCGACAATTCGGGGTTGGCGCTCCACTCGGCCCAGGAGCCGGTGAAGAGGGCGATGTCCTCGTAACCCAAGAGGCGGAGGGTGAAGTAGGTCACGGCGGAGCGGACGCCGGTGGTGCAGTACGGGATCACGCGCCGGTCCGGGGTGACGCCGAGCTCGGCATAGAAGGTCCGCAACGCCCCGGCGGGCTGCCAGTGTTTGGTCCCGGGGTCGGCGTTGCGCGTGAACTCGGCGTTGACGGCGCCGGGGACGTGGCCTTGGGCGTACTCGGCGGCGGAGCGGGCGTCGACCAGCACCACACCGGGGTCGTCGTAGGCGACCGACACCTCGTCCAGCGTCGCCAGCACCGTCTCGTCCGGCGTCCCCCGGTAGGGGACGGACGGCGAGCTGCCGGCCCAGGAGGAGCCGGTCTCGACCGCGCCGCCCGCCCCGGTCCAGGCCGCCAACCCGCCGTTGAGGACGCGATTGTCGTCGTGCCCAAGCTGCTCCAGGATCCACCACAGGCGGGGGGCGTAGAGCGTGCCGCCATCGTAGACCACGATCGTCTGTCCCGGCTCGAGCCCGAGCTTCGACAACTCCGCTTCTACGATCCCCTGCCAGCGGGCGATCGAGGGATCCGAGGTGTCCGTGATCTCCAGCGCCGGCCAGTCGATCTGGGCGGCGCCGGGGATGTGGCCCTTGGCGAACTCCTCAACCGGGGTCAGGGCGACGACGCGGACGTTGGGGTCGTCCAGACGGTCCGCCAGCCACGCCGGTTCCGCCAACAATTCCGGATGGGCGTACTGATTGGCCGCGGGAGGCGTGGAGGCGCCGGTCCAACCGGGGTCCGCTTCGGATTCGATCAGACTGGGTGCCGAGGAGAACCAAAGTAGCAGCGCCAAGAGCCACACGACGACCGCCATCGCTCTGACCTCCCCGGATCGTGCCGGCGACCGGCACCGATCAAAGCGTACCCGATCGTCGGACGCGGCGCCGGGAGAGACGGGCGGAGCAAGATCGTGCCCGACGCGGATCGCGGCAACCACCCACGCGGGCGGCCACGGAGGGCCGCCCCGACACCGGAGGGGGACAACTCCGCATCGGAGTCGGGTCCACCGGCGTGCCGGGGCGGCCCTCCGTGGCCGCCCGTTCCCGAGAGACGGGGTCGCAATCCCCGCGCGGCCGTTCGGGTTTAGGCCGCGCCGATCCGACGCCGGTTCGTCCCAAGCAGCCCGACGACCGCGGCCACGATCAACGAAACCGCCAGCGCGGATGCCGGCACCCCGGCGTCGCGGTCGCTTGGCCCGCCGACGCCGGTGTTCGGCAGCCGCACCGGGGTCGTTCCCGCGCCCACGGTGGCGGTTGCGGTCGCCTTGGACGGGCCGGTCGCGGTCGGCGCCGGGGCGGCGTCAGGCACCACGTAGTAGTCGCAGGTGACCTCGGCCCCGCCGGCGAGGTCGAGGAACTCGTCGCCGTCGGCGTCGGTGCGGGCGACGACGACCGCGGCGTCGGCGTCCTGGCAGGAGAGGCGGATCGCGGCGACGCCGGTCTGGGCCAGCGTGATCGCGTCGGTGTAGCCGAAGACGACTTCGGCGGCGATCACGTCGGCGAAGCGGACCACGCCGCTCGCGTCGGTGCTGGCCAGGTCGTCCGGCTTGTCGCCGCCAACGGGAGACTTGGCGAAGAACGGCGCGCCGGTTAGCGGATCGTCGCAGTCGGCGGCGAAGTTGTCGCCGGCGTAGGCGACGGGGCATGCGAAGGCGCGGACGATCAGCGTCCCGGTCGCCGGGCCTTGGCCGGGGAACGACTCGGGATCGTAGGGATCGGTGCCGGCGTCGACCTCGGCCTTGTCGTTCGCGCCGTCGTCGTCGACGTCGGGGTCGGTGCAGGGGGTCCCGGAGTCGAACTCGGCGGCATCGCCGAGGCCGTCGCCGTCGGTGTCGGCGACGGTCGGGTCGCAGGTCGGTTCGCCGGACGGGCAGAACAGGCCCTGGCATTCGAAGTCGTTCAGGCCGTCGCCGTCGGTATCGGGATCGTTCGGGTCGCTGCCGAGGGCCGCCTCTTGGGCATCGGAGAGGAAGTCGCCGTCGGCGTCGTCGAAGGGGTCGGTGCCGGCGGCGATCTCGTCGCCGTCGTTCGCCCCGTCATCGTCGGTGTCCGGGTCGAGGCAATCGAGGCCGGGCTGGAGGAATTCTTCCCCGTCGAGCAGCCCGTCGCCGTCGGTGTCGGGATCCAGCTCGTCGCACGTCGGGCGGTCGGCGACGCCGAGGCCTGTTTCCTGGTAGTCGGTCAGCCCGTCGTCGTCGGTGTCGGGTTCGGTCGGATCGGTGCCGAGTTCCGCCTCCTGGACATCGGTCACCAGATCGCCGTCGGTGTCGGTCGCTTGGGCGAAGGCGCCGGTCGGCCCGCCAGGCCCCACGCCGCCAAAAATGCCGATCGCCATGAAGGCCAAGAGTAATGCCGCAATCGCCCGTCGCCTGTCCATCGGGAGCCCCCCGGATTCGTCCCGTCGCGCGATGCCGCCCCTTCCCGGGGTCGGGTGGCTCGTGCCACGAGGATCACTCTAGGGGCTGGGGAACGACGGGGTATCGGTAGAACGCGGTAATCATGGGACGGGAGCCGAGAGGGTGGGAGTCTGGGGGGGGATCTGGCGAGACCGTGGACCAGGGCGAACCGGGTGGTTACGCGGCGGGTCACCTCGCCTCAGGCACGGCGCCCACTCAGGCGAGTCCGTGCCGGATCGCCCAGCCGGCGGCGGCGGTCCGGGAGGGAAGATCGAGCTTGGTCAGGACGTGCAGGACGTGGTTTTCCACGGTCTGCTCGCTGAGGCTGAAGCGGTCGGCGATCCCGGTTGGACTGGCCCGTGGTAACGTGCTGGAGCACCACCCGCTCGCGCGGAGTCAGACCAAGGGTTGGGATCGGAACGGGCGGCCGCGGGGCGGCGACCGCGTGGGCGACCACCAGCGCCTCGGCAATTGCCTCCTCCATGGAGAGCAACCGGCCGGCCGCCCAAGCGGCGGCGAAGGCGGCACCGGATAGTCGCTCCCGAGCCGGGGCGATGTCGTAGTCCAACCACCGCGTTCGATCGCCGGCGGCGGGGCGATACCGTGGCGCTCGCGGTGCGCCCCGGCCGCCCCGAACAAGCGAGCGGCCTCCTCTGCCCGGCCGGTTGCCGCCGCCAGGACCCCAGGCTCTTGAAGTAGAGGGCGAGGACAAGAGGCTTGAAGCAGTCAAGGTCGCGGTCGCGGTCGCGGAAGAAGGCCAAGCCCTCGCCGAACAGGGTCGCCGCGCGACGGAGATCACCCCGGGCGCGGACGGTGTTGCCGAGGTATTCCAGACACGAGACGATCGCCAGGTCGGCGCCGGCGGCCCGCGCCTCCTGCAGCGATTCGGTGAACCGCGCTTCGGCGCGCTCGTGGTCGTTCCGCAGCGCGGCGACGTAGCCGAGGAGACTCAACGCCTCGCCCGCCCGCCAGTCCGGTTCGGCCCGCGCCCGCCACCCCGCCGCCGCCGCCTGGCCCAGCGCCTCGGCCCGGTCTAGGTCGCCGTGCGCCGCCGCCGCCGCGCCGAGAAACGATTGGGCGAGGGCGAGCGCCACGGGGTCGCCGGCCTC
>CADCWE010000073.1 GCA_902806325.1 uncultured Thermomicrobiales bacterium
GCGCTGCACCCGCGACCTCTACTCCGAGGGCGGCCAGATCCAGATGAACGCGGTGGCGGCGATCGAGGTCGCCTGCTGGGACATCATCGGCAAGGCGACCGGGCGGCCGATCTACGACCTGATCGGCGGTCGGTATCACGACTCCCTGCCGACCTACGCCAACGGTTGGTACGCCGGTCCGCGCACCCCGGAGAGCTTTGCCGAGCGGGCACGGGCCGTCGTCGAACGCGGCTACACGGCGCTCAAGTTCGACCCCTTCGGCGCCGCCTATCGGACGATGGAGCCGCCGGAGCGGCGGTTGTCGCTCGACATCGTGCGGGCGGTGCGGGAGGCGGTTGGGGCGGACGTGGAGCTCATGATCGAAGGCCACTGCCGGTTCAGCGTCGCCGAGGCGGTCTGGGTCGGGGAGCGGCTGGCGGAGTTTTCGCCGACCTGGTTCGAGGAGCCGACCCACCATCTCAAGATCGACGCGGTGGTCGAGGTGGCGCGCAAGATCTCGGTCCCGGTCTCGACCGGCGAAAGCTTCTCCTCGATCCACCAGCACGCCGAACTCTTGGCCCACAACGCGGTCCATATCATCCAACCGGAGCCGGGCAGCATGGGCGGGATCTGGCGCACCCGCCAGGTCTGCGCGATGGCCGACGCCCACTACGCCGTCGTCGCGCCGCACAACGCCCAGGGCCCGATCTCGACCGCGACCTGCATCCAGATCGGCGCCAGTTGCCCCAACCTGCTGACCCAGGAGCTCTTCGACGAGTTCAACGTCGAGTGGGAACGCGACCTGGTCGACCACCCGGCCGAGGTTATTGATGGACGCCTCCAGGTTTCGGACCGGCCGGGGTTGGGGGTCGAGCTGAACTGGGCGGAGTTGGAAAAACACCCGTACCAGGCGGCGAGTTTCCTGCCGTTGTTCGCGCCAGGCTGGGAGCGGCGGGAAGGGGAAACGGCGGCGCCACCCGCGGCCGAGGCGGCGGTGGCGGCGGCGGACGAGGCGGCGGTGGCCGGGTAACGGTTGGGGCAGGCGGACGCCAGAAGGGGGTGGCATCAACGCCGCGCCAGGGGTCGGGAAACGGGCGGCCACGGAGGACCAACGGTGGTGGTGGTGGCCACGCGGCTGCGACGACCATCGGCACGGTCCGTCCGTGTCCGCCCGTGCCCCATTCGCCCGATCGCGCACCGTCCATCACGTCGGTGGTCGCGTCTTCGCGGCCACGCGACCGTGCCGGTTTACACCGCCCGTCCCCTGTGTTACCGTCGCGCCCCACCAAGGACCCGGCCGTCGCGAGCGCGAAGGGACCGACCGTGACCCCAACCCCTGCCCTGCTGGAGGTTTCGGATCTGCGGGTGCATTACCACACCTCGCGCGGCGCGGTGCAGGCGGTCAACGGGATCAGCTTCTCGATCAGGGAGGGGGAGCGGTTCGGGCTGGTCGGGGAGTCCGGATCGGGCAAGTCCACGATCGCCCTCGCCCTGCTGCGCCTGATCCGGCCGCCGGGGAAGATCGAGACCGGGCGCGTGGTCCTGGATGGGGTGGCCCTGCGGGACCTCTCCGAAGAAGGGATGCGCCGGGCTCGCCTGGCCGGGATCGCCTTGGTCGCCCAGGGGGCGATGAACTCGCTCAACCCGATCCTGCGGGTTAAGGAACAGATCCGCGACGGGCTGAACGACCACGGGTTGCGCCTCTCCGGCAAGGCATTCGAGACCCGGGTCGCGGAGCTGCTGGCCAGCGTCGGGTTGAAGCGCGACGTGGCGGACCTGTTTCCCCACGAACTCAGCGGGGGTATGAAGCAGCGGGTCTGCATCGCGATCGCGATCAGCTTGAAACCGAAGCTGATCATCGCCGACGAGCCGACGAGCGCCCTCGATGTCGTGGTCCAACGGCAGGTGATGGACACGCTGGTCGCGGTCCAGTCCCAGCTTGGGGCGTCGGTGATCCTGATCGGCCACGACATGGGTCTGATGGCCCAGGTGGTGAACCGGGTCGGGATCATGTACGCCGGGGACCTGGTCGAGGTCTCGCCGGTGGCGGACCTTTTTCGGGAGCCGCTGCACCCGTACAGCCAGCTCCTGATCGCCAGTCTGCCGTCCCTGCACCAGAAGGAAGCCTTCCAGGGGATCCCGGGGTTGCCGCCCTCGCTGCTGAACCGGCCGGCGGGGTGCCCATTCCGCTCCCGCTGCCCCCACGCGATGGAGCGCTGCGCGGTCGAGACGCCGCCCCTGCGCGAGGTGCGGCCGGACCAGCGGGTGGCGTGCCACCTGTATTAGCGCCGTCAGCACGGGCGCCGTCAGGTCCCCTTGTTCCTATGCCGTTCGGGGCGCAGCTCGGAACGACCCAAAGAATGGCGGGCACGTCGAGACCGCATCCATAGGAGGCCCGATGGAGACCGCCCCCCTGCTCGAAGCCATCCACGCGACCAAGGTCTTTGGGGGCGGGTTCCTCGGCAAAGGGGCCGGGACGGTCGCCTTGAACAACTTCTCGCTCCGGGTCGACGCCGAGCCGCCGGCGATCACGGCGATCGTCGGGGAGAGCGGGAGCGGGAAGACGACGCTCGCCCGGCTGCTGCTGGGGTTGGCGGCGCCGACGACCGGCGAGGTGCGGTACCGTGGCAAGGATCTGCGGGGGCTGTCGCGGGAGGAGCGACGGCGCTTCCTGCGCGACGTGCAGGTGATTTTTCAGGACCCCTACGAGGTCTACAACCCGTTCTACAAGGTCGACCACGTCCTGAGCACCCCGATCGCCAAATTCGGCCTGGCGAAGTCCAAGGACGAGGCGCGGGCCCTGATGGAGGAAACGCTGAACGCGGTCGGGCTCCGGCCGGAGGAAACGCTGGGGCGGCATCCGCATCAGCTCTCCGGTGGGCAGCGGCAGCGGATCATGGTCGCGCGGGCGCTCTTGCTCCAGCCGCGCCTGATCATCGCCGACGAGCCGGTCTCGATGGTGGACGCCTCGCTGCGGGCGACCATCCTCGAAAGCCTGCGTCAGTTGCACCTGCGGTTCGGGATCTCGATCGTCTACATCACCCACGACCTGACGACGGCCTACCAGATCGGCCACAACATCGTGGTCATGTATCGGGGCGAGGTGGCGGAAGCGGGGGACGTCGAGCCGGTGGTCAAGACGCCGCGCCACCCCTACACCCAACTCCTGATCGGGTCCATCCCCTCGGCCGACCCGAACCAACCCTGGCAGCGCCACGAGCTGCCGGTCGACGCGGCGGCGCCGGTGGCGACCGGGGCGGTCGGGTGCAAGTTCGCCGGCCGCTGCCCGTGCGAGATGCCGGTTTGCCGGGAGGCGGTGCCGCCGTTGTTCCGCACCGAGTCGCGGCAGGTGGCGGCCTGCTTCTTGTACCGGGACCGGCCGACGTTGGACGGCGCGGACCTAGACCGGGTGATGGCGGTGCCGGCTTCTCCGCCAGTCCACACGCTGGTCGCCGGAGGCTGACCGATTCGCGACCGTCGGCGGACCGAACGAGACGCGCCAGCCGACGACCGGTCGAACCTGGGTGGGCGATGCCCGAAGGTTGGGAATGGGACGAGACGCTCTACCGGGGGAGCGCGCGCTACTACGCGCGCGGTCGCCCCCCGTACGCGCCCGGGCTTGTGACCGTCCTGGCGAACCGCCTGGGTCTGGACGGGCGGGGACGCCTGCTCGACGTCGGGTGCGGGCCGGGGGTGCTCGGGGTCGCGCTGGCGGGGCGGTTCGCGGCGGTGGTCGGCGTCGATCCGGACCCCTCGATGCTGGTCGAAGCGGAGCGCGCCGCCGCCGCGGCCGGGGTCGGCAACGCGCGGTGGGTCCAAGCCCGGGCAGAGGCGCTGCCGGGCGGGCTGGGAATGTTCCGGGTGGCGACGTTCGGCCAGTCGTTCCATTGGATGGAGCGGGATCTGGTGGCCGGGATCGTGTTCGGGATGCTGGAGCCGGGCGGGGCGTTCGTCCAGATCAGCGACGTCAAGGAGGCGCCCGCCGACGCGGACGACCTACCGCACCCGGCCCCGCCGTACCCCGCGATCGGGGAGCTGGTGCGGGCCTACCTCGGTCCGGTGCGGCGGGCGGGCACAGGCGTCCTGCGCCACGGGACCCCGGGCGACGAGGCGGCGGTGCTGGAACGAGCCGGGTTCGTTGGCCCGGAGCGGGTGCGGGTGCCGAACGGGGAACTCCTGACACGCGATGCCGACGATCTGGTCGCCTGGGTCTACTCCCGGTCCGACTCGGCGCCGCACCTGTTCGATGAGCGGCGGGATGGATTCGAGCGCGATCTTCGCCGGTTGTTGGCGGATGCTTCTCCGTCGGGCCGGTTTGCCGAACGGGCGCCGGACACCGAAGTCTTCATCTGGCGAACGTCGTAGACGACGGCGCCCAGGTTCTTAGCCTCGGACAGACTTCGCCGGTGCAGTTCGGGTGCCCGGGTACCCTCAGGGTGGTGGCGATTTCAACGCCGGAGCCGCGGAGATCGCGTTCACGCCCGGTTCCGGATCCGCGGGTTCGCGATTTCGTCGAGGCCCACCGCGACCAGAAACAAGCCGATGAAGAGGACCGCAATGACCACGATCGGTGGCACCCACCACCACCACCAGCCGTTGATGATCGCCGCGTTGTAGTTGACCCAGTAGAGCGTCATCCCCAGCGTCGGCGCCTCGAAGGGACCCAGCCCGAGCAACTCCAGCCCGATCGCCGCCAGCACCCCGGCCGAGACCGAGCCGACCAGCGACGCGCCGAGGTACGGGAGCAAGTTCGGCAGCAACTCGCGAAAAATCACCTCCGGTCCACCCATCCCGGAGAGGCGGGCGATCTGAACGTAGCCGCGCTGCTTCAAGGTCAGGACCTGGGCGCGGATGGTCCGCGCCGGATAAAGCCAGGCGAGGACGGCGACGACCACCGTCATTTGGTTGACGGTCAGACCGCCGCGGACGTTCATCGCGATGATGATCAGGATCAACAGCCCGGGGATGGTCAACCCGACGTCGACGACGCCCTTGATCGCGGCGTCCAGCAACCCGCCGTAGTAGGCGGAAACGAACGCCAGCACGGAGCCAAAGACGACGCCAAAGACGCCGGCGATGAGGCCAATTCGCAGCGTGAGGGGCGTGCCTTCGACCATTACCGCGTAGAGGTTGCGGCCTTGCTTGTCGCTGCCGAAGGGCAGTTCCGACGAGGGGGGCTGGAGGCTGCGGACGGAGAGCGGGCGGGCCTCCTCGGCATCGGCGGTCAGCTTGCCGACGGCGACGAAGAGGAACAAGGCGAACAGAAAGAGCGCCCCGATCAGGAGGGCCGGGTTGCGCCGCAAGTACCCGAGGGCGGCGCCGACGGCACCGGCGCGAACCCCGGTGGCCGGGCGCGGGCGGTCGGCGGGTCGGGCTTGGACCGCGGTGCTCATCCTACGCCCTCCGATAGGTGATGCGGGGATCGAGGATCGGGTAGATCAGGTCCAGGATCAGGGTGGCGATCCCGATCGAGACGATGATGATGAAGACGATCCCCTGGACCAGGAAAAAGTCCGACCCCCGGATCGCGTTGAACAGGACGGTCCCGATGCCGGGATAGGAAAAGACGACCTCGACGAGGACCGCGCCGGAGATCATCTGGCCGAGGGCGAGGGCGAGGGCGGTGGTCTGGGGCAGGAGGGCGTTGCGGATCGCGTAGCGGAAAAAGATCGTCCGCTCCTTCAGTCCTTTGGCGTCGGCGAAGGTGACGTAGTCCTCGCCCCGGGTGGTGACCATCATCGCCCGCATCCCGAGCGCCCAGCCGCCGATCGAGACCAGGATGATCGAGAGGGCGGGCAAAACCGCGTGCTGCAGCACGTCCCAAACGAACGACGGGGTAAAGGCGGGAAAAGTCCCCGACTGGTAGCCGCCGGAGAGCGGGAAGGCGCGCAGCCGGAAGGCCAGCAGGTAGATCAGCACCAGCCCGAAAAGGAAGAACGGGATCGCGTTCAACGCCAGCAGCGGCGGCATCAAGTATTGGAGGATTCTCGGCGAGCGCGGCCAGCCCAGGACCGCGCCGAGCAGCCCGCCGATCACCCAGGAGAGCAGCGTGGTGGTGGTCAGCAGCGCCAGGGTCCAGGGCAACGCTTCGCGGATGATGTCGATGACCTTGGCCGGGTAGTTGGCGATCGAGTAGTTGAAGTCCAAGCGCAGCATGTCACCCACGTAGGTGACGTACTGCTGCCAGAGCGGTCGCTCGAGGCCGAACTTCTCGTTGTACTCGGCGACCATGTCCTCCATTCCGGCCTGGACGCTCCCGCCGAGCGCGGCCTGGGCGACCAGCCGGTCCCGCACCGGATCCGAACCGCCCAGCCGGGGCAGGAAGAAATTGATCGTCCCCGCCACCCAGACGATGAGCAGGAAAACACCGAACCGTTTGGCGACGTAGGCGGGTTGCACGGGTGGACCTCCCCCTAACCCCCCATCCCCCTTCCCCCCGGGTCAGGGGGGAAGGGGGGAGATGAGCGCGCCCCCATCGCAGCCCCCCCCTCCCCCGGTCGCGGGGGAAGGAGGGGATGGGAGCTTGGAGACAAACCGTCGCGTCGCTACGTCGGCGTCGCCTTGGTCAGGTTGTGCATGACCAGGGGCCAGGTGAGGTGGAAGTGGGCCGGATTGACGTAGGGGTTTTCGGCGTCCGGCCAGCCGGTCCAGTAGGTCGTGTTCATCGGCAGGCGGTGCAGGCCCTGGGAGATCTGGATGTCCGGGTTGTCCGGGACCCAGAGGGCCATGCACTTCATCCAGATGTCCATCACGGCGGCGGTGTCGGTCGGGCTGGTGCCGTAGAGCTGGTCGACCAGGGCGTCGTACTCGGCGTTCTTCCAGCGGGAGAAGTTGACCAGGTGGCCGCCGGGGATCTTGGTCGAGGCGCTCTGGTAGAGCCGCAACGAGTAGTAGATGTCGGGGCTGTAGGAGCCGCCGTGGCCGAAGAGGCCACCGGTGTAGTCGCCCTCGGAGAATCGGGTGAAGAAGTTGGGCGGCTCGGAGTACGTTGCCTGGATGCCGGCACGGCGGAGTTGCTCGACGATGACCGGGCCGACGCCGGTGAAGTCGAAGAAGGAGATGATCTCCAGCTCGATCTGGGTCCCGGTCTCGTCCTGCCACATCCCGTCGTCGTTTTTGGTCCAGCCCTTGGCGGTCAACAGTTCGTCGCCCTTGTCCCGGTCGAAGGCGGTGATCGGGTACTGCTCCAGGAGGGGCTGGGCGGCCTCGATGTAGGGCTGGAGGCCGGGGTAATTGGGCAGGAAGAGGGTCGAGGGTTCGCTGGCTCCGGACCAGCCGACGTCGATGATCTGCTCCCGGTCCAGGTAGTAGGAGATCGCCCAGCGGACGTTCTTGTCGTCGTAGGGCGGCTTCTCGTTGTTGAGGTAGAGGGAGTGCGGCCACCAGTCGACGTTGCCGAACGGCTCCTCCTGCCCGGTCCAGGTGATCACCTTCTCGTTGCCGTCGAAGACGGTGCCGAAGGTGGCCGGTTGCAAGCCGGTGGCGATGTCGTACTCGTTGGAGATGATCCCGGTCGCCAGTCCCTGCTCCGGCGGGGCGGGCAGGTAGACGTGGCGCAGCATCTGGGGCATCGGGGCGACGCCAGCCGCCTCGCCCCACCAGGAGTCGCGGCGGTCCATGACCTTCTGTTCGGGCTCGTTGAAGACCAATTGCCACGGCGAGGTCGTCACCGGTTGACCGGCGGCTAGATCGCCGTGGGGGAAGGTCGCCCAGTCCTGACCCTCGAAGATGTGCTTGGGTACGATGTAGACGCCGATGTCGAACTTGTAGGCGACGAACTCGAAGAAGCGGGGGGCGGGCACCTTAAAATCGAAGACCGTCGTGGTGGCGTCGGTGGCCGTCGCCTTGCTCAAGAACTGCTGGACGTCGGCGCCCCACTTGACGGCGGAGCCGACCTCGACGAGCTTGTTGAAGGTGTAGGCGACGTCCTCGGCCGAGAACGGTTCGCCGT
>CADCWE010000074.1 GCA_902806325.1 uncultured Thermomicrobiales bacterium
GACCTTGACCGAGAGGATGTCGCGGTTCGACGTCTCGAACTCCAGCCAGGCGCCGCGGTTCGGGATCAGTTTGGCGGTGGTGACCAGCTTGCCGGTTGCCGGGTCCGCGTCGCGGGAGAAGTAGACGCCCGGGGAGCGGACGAGCTGGGAGACGACGACGCGCTCGGCGCCGTTGATGATGAACGTGCCGTCCGAGGTCATCATCGGGAAGTCGCCGAGGAAGATCCCGTCCGGCCCGGTCTCCTTGATCTCGCCGGTCTCGCGCATCACCAGCTTGGCCGAGACGCGCAACGGCGACGCGTACGTGATGTCGCGTTCGCGGCAGTAGACCTCGGCGATCCGGGAGTCGATCTTGGCCCGCTCTTGCTCCTCGCCCTTCGGCATCCGCGTCCACGGCGGATCGAACCGGGGGTCGGAGATCGAGAGTTCCATTTTTTTGTGATGGTCGGTGATCGGGGAGATCTCGTCGAGCAGCTCGCGCAGACCGTCCCGGGTAAACCAGTCGAACGAGTTTACCTGCACCTGAACCAGGTTCGGCATCTCGAGCACGGTCGGGATCCGCGAAAACGACTTCCGCCCGACCCCTTCGTTGGAGCGTACCTGCCGCGTATCGATCGCCGCCGCACGCTTCGGAGTTTCAACCGCCAATGCCATCCGTGCTTCCTCCACCGCGCCCTGCGTTCCGGCCGGGTTCCGCCGCCCGGTTTCGGGTTCCCGTTGTTCGCATCTTCGGGTAAGTTCTAAAGCACCAATCGCTGCCCCGACGGATCGCGACCGACCGTCCTTTCGATCGGCCCGGAACGACGCACCGTAAAACCCGGCCGCGCGGCACGGACCGGGTTAGAACCCCGCAGAACGGGGTGTTCGTTCGGATCGCGCTCGATTGCCGGGAGAAACGCCAAAGGGGAGGGCAGCGATCTCCCCTCCCAACATCGGTTGCGGTTTCGTTGGAGTTTCCTGCACGCGCCGCCCAGTTGCGTGTCCCGCTTGGTCGGCGGGCGCCGCTTCCCTCCGACCGCGAACGATCATAGTACATCGGCTTGCCCATTTCGTCAAGTGGCAATGAGTGATCGCGATACCGCGATCGAGCGCGGCCGGGTGCCGCTCGTGGTCCTCCTGTCACCATCGGCCGAGGTATCGGGCACCCCTCTTCATATTGCCAGGCAGGGAAAAATGTCGAGGGGTGAGGGGTGCCGGGGCTCGATCCGGTGCCGCTCGGTCACCGCGCTAGCGCCGTCCGGACCGTGGATCGAGCGCGTCCTGGAGGCCGTCTCCCAGCACGTTGAAGGCGAAGATCGTCAGCGTCAGCGCCACCCCCGGAAAGACAAACAGCCACCACGAGTCGGGGAAATAGGTTCGCGAGTCCGCGAGCATCTTGCCCCACTCCGCGGACGGGACCTGCGCCCCCAACCCGATAAAGCTGAGCGCGCTCGTCGCGGCGATCGCGTATCCGACATCCAGGGTAACCTGGACGATCACCACCGAGACCGCGTTGGGCAAGATGTGGCGCAGGAGCAGGCGTCCCGGCGTCAAGCCGATACTCCGTCCGGCGGTGACGAACTCCCGTTCTTTGATCGAGAGCACCTGCGCCCGGACCAAGCGCGCGTACCACGGCCAAAACACCGTCGACAGCGCGATCATCGTGTTCTCCAGATTTCGGCCGAGGGTGGCCGCGACCGCGACCGCCAGCACCAGCGCCGGGAAGGCGAGGAACAGATCGGTCAGCCGCATCAACAGCTCGTCCGCCAAACCGCCCAGGTAGCCGGAGATCGCGCCGACGGCCGTCCCGATCGCGACCGCGAACGTCAGCACGACGACCGCGACCTGGAGCGAGGTCCTGGCGCCCGCGATGATCCGGCTGAAGACGTCGCGCCCGATCTCGTCCGTGCCCAGGAGGTGGGACCAGGACGGACCTTGGAGTGCCGTCGTCGCCAGCTCCACCGCGGGAGCCGGGCGGTACGGGTCGTCGGGGGCGATCAGTTCGCCGGCCAGCGACAGGACCAGGAACGTGCCAACGATCACCACGCCGACCAGATTGAGCCGGTTGCCAACCAGGAATCGGTGCAGATTGCGCCGCAAGTGGGTGCGTTCTCGATTGGTGCCGGTGGCGACGCCCCCGACCACGGGGCGCGAGCTCGGCAGCGGTGGAGCGTCGACGCCGGCGCCAACGGCCGTCCTCTCGGTGCTCATTCGTACGAGATCCGGGGATCGAGGAACAGGTAGAGGATATCGACCAGCAGGTTAACGCCGACGAAGATCAGCGCGATCACCAAGGTCGTCGCCATCGTCGCGTTGTAGTCGATCTTCTCGATCGCGGTCACCGCGTAACGCCCGATCCCCGGCCATGAGAAGACGATCTCGACCAGAAACGCCCCGGAGAGCAACAGGCCGATCTGCAACCCGAGCGTGGTCACCGTCGGCATCAGGGCGTTCTTGAGCGCGTGCCGGACGATGACCCGGCGCTGGATCAACCCTTTCGCCCGCGCGGTCCGGATGTAGTCCTGGTTGAGCACCTCCAGCATGCCGCTCCGCACCATTCTGGACACGACGGCCAGGGAACCGTAGGCCAGGGTGACGGTCGGGAGGAGGAGGTGCCGGGCGGCGATCCGCAACGTTTCCCACTCGCCGGTCAGCAACGCGTCGACGGTGTAGAGGCTGGTGATGGTGCGCGGCGGATCGGTTCCGAACGGCAGCCTCTCCCCGTCCGGCAACCATCCGAGCTTTCCGTAAAACAAAAACTGCGCCATTAAGGCGAGCCAAAACACCGGCACCGCAAGGCCCGTGATGGCGACAACCCGACTGAGGTGATCGACCGCCGTGTCGCGCCTGGAAGCCGAGAGCACGCCCATCGGAACGCCGAGCACTGTCGAAAGCAGGAATGCGTAGAAGGCCAGCTCCAGTGTCGCCGGAAGGTAACGACCCAGGTCCTCGCGGACCGGGTTTTTGGTTGCGGCGGACTCGCCGAAGTCGAGCCGAGCCAAGTCCCGCACGTAGGCCACGTATTGGACGGGCAGGGGATCGTCGAAGCCGCGTAGCTCCCGGATCCGTTCGACCTGGGCCCTGCTCGCTCTTGGTCCGGCGATCACCCGCGCCGGGTCGCCCGCGACGACGCGCGACAGCACGAAGGTGATGACCGACAACCCGATGAGGACGAAGATCAGGAAGAACAACCGGCGGACCACGAGGCGGGCGATCACGCGGTCCTCCTTGGTTGGCCTTCGGAGCGCCCTGTTCCGCGACGCGGTCTCTGGCCGTCATGCCGAGCGAAACGAAGAACCCCCTGTCGCGGCGGGGTCCGTTGCCGAAGCGCCGCCCGCGAACGATCGATTCTCTGCGTCGCTCGGCACGAACGGGAAGGGGCAGGCAAGCGGGGCATGCATGCTAACGGATGCTTCTCCCGTCTCGAGCGGCTTCGCCCAATGTCTACCCAGCCGCCCGCCGCATCTTGTAGAACGGGAAAGCGTCCAGGTAGAGCGGGTTGTGTTGGAACCCTTGGATGTCCGTGCCGAGCACGGTGTAGTAGCGCACCTGGCCCAGGTAGATGCAGGCCGGGTCTTGCTCGGTCAGGATGTTTTGCGCTTCGGCCATGATCTCGGTCAACCGGGCCTCGTCGGTGTAGGTCGCGGCTTCGGTCATCAACTCCTCGAAGCGGGTGTTCTCCCAGTCGCCGGCGTTGGAGCCGCCGCCGTCCTGGGCGGCGATCGTGAAGTTGGGGTAGAGCTGGTTCCAGGGGTCGTTGTAATCCGGCCACCAGGACCAGCCGCCGATGAAGTGGGGCTGCTCTTCGGCCGGAAGGTCGCCGTAGACGAGATCGCTGAGCGCGGCGCCCTCGATCTCGGTCACTTCGAGGCCGAAGCCGATCTCGGCCAGGTTGGCCTGGAACAGTTGGGCCACCGTGCGCTGGACCTCGTCCCCGGCCGGGAAGACGTACTCGAACGTCTCGCCCTCGGCCACCCCACCGGCCAAGAGCAGTTCTTTCGCCTTGGCGGTGTCGGTCTGGTAGAAGAAGACCGCCGGGTCGGCGCCGCGGATGGTGTCGGCGACCGGGCCGGACCGCTTTAGCAACCCCCGGTACGCCGTCTCGATCACCGCCTGGTACGGGAAGGCGTGGGAGAAACCCCGCCGCGCTTCGACCGACAGCAAGCGCGGCACGTTCATGATGATCCAATCGGTGCGGGTGGTGTCGTACTCCAATACCTGGACCGCGGGATTGGCGCGCAAGGGCTCGAGATCGCCCGGGGTGAGGTTGAAGGTCAGGGCGTCGGCCTCGCCGCGCTCGATCAGGAGCCGCCGGGTGCTGTTCTCGGGCACGATCCGGATCACGATGTCGGTGAACTCGTCGCCGGTCCAGCCGCCGTGGTAACCGTCGTACTTGGTCAGGACCAACCGCTCGCCGACGGCGTACTCAACGAACCGGTAGGGACCGGTGCCGGCGCCCTCGGGGATCGTTTCTTGGAGCGCGAGGTGGGCCTGCGGGTCGTCTTCGGTGCGGTTTTCCTCGATCACCCGCGGGTTGGTGATGAAGACGCCGTAGGACGACGCCATCGCGGCCAGGAAGAGCGGCTGGGGCCGGCCGAGGTTGAAACGGATGGTGACCGGGTCGACCACCTCGATCTGATCGGGGCTTTGGACGAAGCGGGTCAACACCGCAGCGACCGCGGCCGAATCGGGCGGGCCGGCCAAGGCGATGATCCGGCCGAACGCGGCCTTGACCGCCTCGGCGTCGCAGGGGGACCCGTCGTGGAACGTCGCGTTCGGCGCCAGGCCGAAGGTGTAGACCGAGCCGTCCTCGTTGTTTTCCCAGGTTTGGGCCAGCATCGGCTCGAACTCGTCGGTCGCGGCGCCCTTGTATTGGATCAGCATCTCGTAGGCGCCGAGCAGCACCATCGAGGCTTCGTTGTCGTAGGCGTAGTTCGGGTCCAGGTCGTCGATGTCGCTGATTACGGCGACGGTGAATGTGCCGCCACCGTCCTGGGCGACGCCGCGGGCGGTCGAGGGGCGACCGACCGGAGCGGCCGAGGCGGTCGGGTCCTTGGCGGCGGCCATCAGCGCGACGACGACGGGCGTGGCCAGCCCCAATCGCAACCCGGCGTGGAGCGCCTCGCGCCGCGACAACCGCCCGGTCATGGCCGCCGCGAACAGCGAGGCGACGTTCGTCGTGCCCCGGCGCTCCGGGTCTTCAGCATTGCGATCCATGGTTTCTCCCTTCGGTCTCAATTCGATCCCAACCACGACGACGCCTACCGACGAAGCCGATTTCGTGCCCCCATGCGCGAACCTCTGGATGGCGCTCGTCGGTTCCGGTGTTTGGCCACGATAACGAGAGTGGAAAGCGGGCGCAAGCCGGACCCCTTGGCCGACGGCCCCGGACTGGGCATGGTGCACGAACGCGGCGCGGCATCACGGCCCGGGTGTTGGATCGACGATCGTCGGCGATGGCGACTTCCCCGCCAACGGCTGGCGACGGTACGTCTCCGGCGCGAATCGGGCAAAGACCAGCCCGCTGACCACGAGCATCGTCGTCGTCAGGCCCAACGCCGCTTCCGGCGACCAGAGGTCCGAGACCACCCCCAGCAGCAGCGGTCCGACGACGTAGCCCATGTCCGCCAGCGCGCGATAGGCGCCGAGGGCGGAGGCGTTCATCCCCGCCGGGGCGACGTCCGCCGCGTACGCGGCCGGCGACGCCCCCCCGATCCCCGACGCACTCGACCAGGCCAGGCAGGCGATAAGATACCAGGCGAAGTTCGGCGCGGCCGCGAACAGGAGCATCGACAACCCGGTCAGGATCGTTGACGGCGCGATCACCGCCTTGCGCCCGAACCGATCGACCAGCACCCCGGACGGATACGCGAGCGCCAGCGAGACCACGCTGACCGAGGCCAGGCCGAGGCCGATCGCGTCCGGTTCGAGGCCGATCCCGTCCCGTGCCAGCACCGGCACCACGTTGAACAACGCCCCGGTGCGGGCGAAGAAGCCGACGAAGGAGACCAGCCCGATCAGGAGGAAGCCGGGGGTGCGGGCGAAGATCCGCCATTGGCCGAGGAGCGATGGCCGCGGCCCGGCCGGTTTGGACCCTCCCTCCCGCCGCCGCAGGTCTCGCGTTTCTGGCACGCGGTACCAGGCGAGCAGGCCGACCCCCGTCGCCAGCGTCGCGTTGGCAACGAACGGCGCCCGCAACCCCAGGTGGGTCGCCAGCAGCCCACCGGGCACCGTGCCCGCGCCGACGGCGAACAAGAACACCCCCTGGTACAACGCCATCACCCGGCCCCGGTTCTCCGGCGAGGTGATGTCGGCCAGCACCACCTGACCCCCGAGCAGCACCAGCGACGCGCCCGCCCCGGCCACGAACCGGGCCGCCAGGAACGCCTCGTAGTTCGGCGCCGCGGCGCAGAGCGCGTTGCCCAGCACCGTCACCGCCCCACCCAGCGCCAGCGTCGCACGCCGCCCGCGACGGTCCGCCAGCGCCCCGGCGGGCACCGCGACCAGGAACCTCGCCAAACCGTAGACGGCGATCGTCAACCCGATCGCGGTCTTGCTGACCCCGAAACTCTCCGCGTAGAGCGGCACCACCGGCACGATCCCGCCGAACCCGAGTTGGTTCGTCGCGATCAGGACGCACATCCAGAACAAGATTTGGCCGCGCTCCCCCTCGAGCGGGCCACGCATCTTGGGTAGGCGCAATCCCACGATCCCTGGTCCTCGCGATCCGGGGGAAACGGCCAAGGCCGTCAGGGTAGCCGTCTCTGCCCGTTTTGGCCAGAACGCCACCAATGGCGCGCGGTGGGCTGCGCGGGCACGGGGCAACTGCCTAGTTCCCGTCTGAACTCTTGCATTCCTCGTCGGACCGTCCACCGAGGCACGGTCTGCTAAACTTCGCGGTTGTGCAACCGCACGGAAAGGGAAGCGCGTGGCCGCGACAGCCAGTTTCGACATCGTCTCGACGTTCGACCGCCAGGAACTGAAGAACGCGCTCGACCAGGCCGAGCGGGAAATCCACACCCGTTACGATCTGAAGGACACCAAGACCGAGATCGTCCTGGGCGACAAAGACTTGACCATCAACACCGCCAGCGAGATGTCGCTTCAGGCGGTCCGCGACGTGATGGAGTCGAAGCTCGTTCGCCGCAACCTCTCGCTCAAGATCCTCGACTACGGCAAGGAAGAGACGGCCTCCGGCGCGCGCGTCCGCCAGGTCGTCACCCTGCGCGACGGGATCCCGGACGACCTCGCGAAGCAGATTGCGAAGAAGATCCGCGACGAGCACAAGAAGGTGTCCCCCCAGATTCAGGGTGACGCCGTCCGGGTCCAAGGCAAGAGCCGGGACGATCTTCAGGCGGTGATCCAGGCGATGAAGGCGGAGGAGTTCTCGGTTGCGTTGCAGTTCGTGAATTTCCGGTAGGGCGGTGACGACACGGGGTTGAAGGCCCGTGCTGAACCCACGAAGTCGCTCCCGGACAGAGGACGAGCGGTCGCCTCCACCGAAATCCGCTTCTCTTGATGGAGACCACCAAGCGCACGGTCTCAACCCCGCAGACGCCTCGCCGGTGAAGTTCGGGTGCTGTTCGGGCAAATTCCAACGCCGGGATAACGGCGCCACCCTCGCACAGTCAACCAAGGAGCCTCCCCCGTTGGTCACCCCGTCCCCCGCCGATCGCGGTTTTCACCTCGTCACCCTCGGCTGCTCGAAGAACCGCGTCGACTCCGACGGCATGGCCCACCTGCTAACGCAGCGGGGGATGGCGCCGGTCGCCCGGCCCGAAGATGCCCGCGTCCTCGTCGTCAACACCTGCGGGTTTCTGGGCGCGGCGCGGGCCGAATCCATCGCGGTGATCGAGGATCTTCTGAAGGACCGGCGGCAGGACCAGGTGCTGGTCGCCGCCGGCTGCCTGCCCGCGCTCGGCGAT